>NZ_CP133019.1:2417012-2719139 GCF_030866805.1 Microbacterium terrisoli | reverse complement strand
ACGAGCAGGCGTACCTGCCGTACAACCGACTCGCCGACGGCACCGTGCATGATTGGTGATCCGCTGCCGCCGATCGTCGTGATGGGAGTGTCCGCGTCGGGCAAGAGCTCGGTGGGCACCGCCCTCGCCGCCAGGCTCGGCGTCCCGTTCGTCGACGGGGATGATCTGCATCCGCGGGCGAACGTCGTCAAGATGGCGTCGGGAGTGCCTCTCGTCGACGAAGATCGATGGCCGTGGTTGGATGCCGTCGCCGACCGTCTCGCGCAGGGCGCCGTCGTGGTCGCATGCTCTGCGCTGAAGCGCGCCTACCGCGATCGCCTGCGCACGCGTGCGCCGCACACGGTGTTCGTGCATCTGGCCGGCAGTGCCGACGTGCTCGAGCGGCGAATCGGAAGCCGTCCGGGGCATTTCATGCCGCCGAGCCTGCTGCAGTCCCAGCTCGACACGCTCGAGCCGCTCGGCCCGGACGAGACCGGCTTCGTCCTCGACTTCGCGCCGTCGCCCGCCGCCGTCGCCCAGGCCGCTCTCGAGCGTCTGGGTGCGGGCACGTCGGGTCCCGACGGTCTCTGACCGCGCTCACTCGAGGGTGCGCAGCGCCGCCCAGAGCTCGGCGCGGGCGGTGAACGAACCGAGGTCGACCCGCAGCAGCTGCTCGGCCTGCGCGATGCGGGCCCGCAGCGTGTGGCGGTGGATGCCGAGGCTTTCGGCCGCGATGTCGAAGCGGGCGTCGTGCTCGAGCCACGCTCGGGTCGAGGCCACCAGGGCGGTGCCGGCGGACTCGTCGTGATCCAGCAGCGAGGCCAGGGCGGCATGCGCGAGGGCGCGTCCCGCGTCTGAATCCAGTGCGCTGAGAACGCCGGCGGCCGCCACCTCGGCGAACCGCGAGACGGGTCCGTTGCCGCGCTGCAGGGCGAGGATCGCCTCGTCGGTCGCGCGCGGCAGCTCGGTGTAGGTCGCCGGATCGGACACGCCGAGCCGCACGCCGAAGCGGCGCGCGAGTTCACCCACGACGCGGTCCGCACGCGCGGGCACCACCAGCAGCACGCCGCGATCATGCCGGCCGAAGAACAGTTCGCCGCCGCGCTCGTGCGCGCGAAGCTCGAGCCATTCGGTGACGTCGTCGTGCCGGGCTTCGGCATCCGCCATCGCCACCAGCACGGGGGCGCCCGGCAGTCCGCCCCACATGTCGCGCGCGACGCGGCGGGCCAGCGTCGGGTCCTCGGCCAGCAGCGACTGCACGACCCCCGCACGCAGCAGCGACCGGGCCCGGGCCAGGCCCTGGTTCTGCTCGAGGGCGAGGCCGGCCATCGCGATCACCGAGGTGACGAGGTCGCGGCTCTCCTGGTCCAGCGATCCTGCGGCGATCGCGATCACACCGCGCAGGTGACCACCCCGGCCGAGGGTCTGCAGCGTGAACGGCACCTCGCCCACGTGCAGCGACGAACCGGCGCGCACACCCCGGCGCAGCACCGCCGAGACCTCTGCGGTCACGGTCGCCGCCTCCTCCGGGTCCAGCGCGCCGGCGGGGTGTTCGCGCGAGAGGACTCCGGCGGCGTCGAACAGCCCGACCCAGGCATCCAGCTGTCGCGACAGCTCGGCGATCGTGGCCGACAACCCATCGGGGCGCAGAGCGGCGAGGGCTATCGCGCGCTGTGCGGCAAGGGCCCAGGACCGCCGCGCGTAAGCCTGCGCGGCGATCGCTTCGGCGTTGGCGCGCGCGATCGCGATGAACGGCGTGCGATAGGGCACCTCGAACAGCGGCATGCGGTGCGCGCGGCACGCGTCCAGCAGCTGCGGGGGAATGCCCTCGCGTGCCACCTCGGTGCCGAACCCCAGGGCGTGCACACCGCGGCGCTGCAGCCGCGCGACATACGCATCGTAGTCGGTGGAGGCGTCGGAGAACTGGATGCCGGTGGTCAGCAGCGCCAGTCCGTCTGAGAGGAACGGAGTCGGGTCGACGAGGTCCGAGGTGTGCACCCACCGCACCGGGCGATCCAGTGCACCCGGGTCGAGGTCGGTTTCGTCCAGGGCCAGCCGCAGGTGCAGATCGGCGCGATCCAGCAGTGTGCGCACCGTCGCGGCATCCGTCTGCGCCACCTGGCTCATGCCGATACCTCCTTGGACGCGGCGTACATAATTCCTTTGAGAATCTACCTCACGGCGAGTGCACCGGGGGACGTGCGCGCTTACGCTCACCGGTATGAGCAATGCTGCTGTCATCACCCCCGTCGGCGGACCCACCCTCGCGCAGGAGCGTCGTCTGGTCACCGCCATCCCCGGTCCCCGCTCGCAGGAGCTGCTGGATCGCAAGGCCTCCTCCGTCGCCGCGGGCGTCGGGCACACCGCACCGATCGCGGCGGTCGCCGCCGGTGGCGGCGTCGTCGTCGATGCGGACGGCAACTCCCTGATCGACCTGGGCAGCGGCATCGCCGTGACCACCGTGGGCAATGCGCACCCCAAGGTCGTCGCGGCCGTGCAGGCGCAGGTCGCCCAGTTCACGCACACATGCTTCATGGTCTCGCCGTACGAGTCGTACGTCGCCGTCGCCGAGACGCTGAACCGGCTGACCCCCGGCGACTTCCCGAAGAAGTCGGCGCTGTTCAACTCGGGTGCCGAAGCCGTCGAGAACGCCGTCAAGATCGCCCGCAAGTACACCGGTCGCCCGGCCGTCGTCGCCTTCGACCACGCATACCACGGCCGCACGAACCTCACGATGGCCCTCACCGCCAAGGCGATGCCGTACAAGAGCGGGTTCGGCCCATTCGCCTCCGACATCTACCGCGCCCCGATGTCCTACCCCTTCCACGACAAGCTCACCGGGCCAGAAGCTGCTGCACGCGCCATCTCGATGATCGAGAAGCAGGTCGGCGCAGACAACGTGGCGGCCGTGATCATCGAGCCCATCCAAGGAGAGGGTGGCTTCATCGTCCCCGCCGACGGATTCCTGCCGGCGATCGTGGACTGGTGCCACGCGAACGGCGTGGTATTCATCGCCGACGAGGTGCAGGCGGGTCTGGCCCGTGCGGGCGCGATGTTCGCAAGCGAGCTGTTCGGCATCGTGCCCGACATGGTCACCACAGCCAAGGGCATCGCCGGAGGCATGCCGCTGTCGGGCGTGACCGGCCGCGCCGAGATCATGGATGCCGCCCACACGGGGGGCCTCGGCGGCACATACGGCGGCAACCCCGTCGTGTGCGCCGCGGCCTTGGCGGCGCTGGATGTCATCGAGCACGACGGCATGATCGAGCGCGCGCAGCAGATCGGCGAGATCCTGCTGGGCCGTCTGCGCGCACTGCAGGCGGGCGACCCGCGCATCGGCGACGTGCGCGGCGCGGGCGCCATGATCGCGGCCGAGTTCGTCGATCCGGCAACCGGCGAGCCCGATGCGGCGCTGACTGCCGCGGTCGCCAAGGAGTGCATCGCGCAGGGAGTGATCGTGCTCACATGCGGCACGTACGGCAACGTCATCCGATTCCTGCCGCCGCTGTCGATCGGCGACGAGCTGCTGAACGAAGGGCTCGAGGTCGTGGCATCCGTCCTCGCCGCCCACTGACGTGCGATCCGCAATGAACGAGAACAGCGAACAGGAGCAGCAAGTGACCGAGATCACCCGAGACGTCGTCGTCATCGGCGCCGGCGCGGCCGGCACCACCGCCGCGAACGAACTGAAGAAGGCCGGCCTGTCGGTCGCCGTGCTCGAAGCACGCGGCCGCGTGGGCGGACGCGTGTGGACCGACACGATCGACGGCGCGATGCTCGAGCTCGGCGGCCAGTGGGTCTCACCCGACCAGGACGCGCTGCAAGAGACCATCGCCGATCTGGGCCTGGAGACCTTCGATCGCTACCGCGACGGCGACTCGGTCTACATCGGCCCCGATGGGCGACTGACCCGCTTCACCGGCGAGATCTTCCCCGTGGGGCCCGAGACCGAGAAGATCATGATCGAGCTGATCGACAGGCTCGACGCCATGGTCGCGCAGGTCGATCCCGACCGGCCGTGGCAGTCGCCGGATGCCGCGGCGCTGGACAAGATCTCGTTCGAGGCGTGGCTGCACACCCAGACCGACGACCAGGAGGCGATCGACAACATCGCCCTGTTCATCGCCGGCGCCATGCTCACCAAGCCGGCGCACGCGTTCTCGACGCTGCAGGCGCTGCTGATGGCCGCCAGCGCCGGCAGCTTCTCGCACCTGGTCGATGCGGACTTCATCCTCGACAAGCGGGTCGTCGGCGGCCTGCAGCAGGTGCCGCAGCTGCTGGCCGAGCGCCTGGGGGACGACGTGTTCCTGCAGCAGCCCGTGCGATTCATCGAGTGGACCGACGACGGCGTCATCGTGCGTGCCGACGGGATGACCGTCAACGCCCGCTACGCGATCCTGGCCCATGCGCCGGTGCTGTACGAGCGCATCTCGTTCGCGCCGCCGCTGCCGCGCCGCCAGCAGCAGCTGCACCAGCACCTGTCGATGGGCTTCGTGATCAAGGTGCACGCGGTCTACGACCGCCCGTTCTGGCGCGAGCAGGGCCTGTCGGGCACCGCGTTCAGCCCCTACGAGCTCACGCACGAGGCGTATGACAACTCGAACCACGGCGACGAGCGCGGCACCCTCGTCGGCTTCGTCTCGGACCGGCACGCCGACGACGTGTTCGCGCTGCCGGCCGCCGAGCGCCGCGAACGCATCCTCGAGTCGCTGTCGCACTATTACGGGCCCGAGGCCAAGAACCCCGTCGTCTACTACGAGAGCGACTGGGGCACCGAGGAATGGACGCGCGGCGCCTACGCCGCAAGCTTCGACCTGGGCGGGCTCGAGCGTTACGGCGCCGACCTGCGCACCCCGGTCGGTCCGATCCACTTCGCGTGCAGCGACGTGGCCGGCGCCGGCTACCAGCACGTGGACGGCGCGATCCGCATGGGCCGCGCCGCCGCGGCCGCGATCATCGAGCGCGTCCGACCCTGAGGCGATCCGAGCCCATCGAGGCCGATCCGTCGAATACTGAAACTGACATCTCTGACCGAGGAGGAGAGCGCATGAGCGCCGAGCAGGAATCCGAACTGATGCAGCGCGTGCCCACCGGCTTGTTCATCGGCGGCGAGTGGGTCCAAGCCGAAGGCGGCAAGACCTTCGACGTGCACGATCCCAGCACGAACCGCGTCATCCGCACGATCGCCGACGCCTCACCGGCCGATGGCGTGCGCGCCCTGGATGCGGCCGTGGCCGCGCAGGACGGGTGGGCAGCCACCCCGCCGCGCACCCGCAGCGACATCCTGCGCCGCGCGTACGACCTCGTGCAGCAGCACAAAGAGGACCTCGCACTGCTGATGACCCTCGAGATGGGCAAGCCGCTGGCCGAATCGCGCGGCGAGGTGACGTACGGCGGTGAGTTCCTGCGCTGGTTCAGCGAAGAGGCCGTGCGCATCAACGGCCGTTACGGACTGAACCCGGAGGGCACGGGACGCATGGTCGTCTCACAGCGCCCGGTGGGTCCGTCGTTCTTCATCACGCCGTGGAACTTCCCGTTCGCGATGGCCACCCGCAAGATCGCCCCGGCCCTGGCCGCCGGCTGCACCGTGGTGGTCAAGCCCGCGCAGCTGACGCCTCTGACCACGATGTTCTTCGCGCAGCTGCTCGAAGAGGCAGGCCTTCCCGCCGGTGTGGTCAACATCGTGTCCACGACCACCTCGAGCAAGGTGTCGGGCCCGATCATCGCCGACCCTCGGTTGCGCAAGCTCTCCTTCACCGGCTCCACCCCGGTGGGCCGCCGGCTGATCGCCGACGCCGCGCAGAACGTGCTGCGGGTCTCGATGGAGCTGGGCGGAAATGCGCCGTTCGTCGTGTTCGAGGACGCCGACCTCGACAAGGCGGTCGAGGGCGCCCTCATCGCCAAGTTCCGCAACATCGGCCAGGCGTGCACTGCGGCCAACAGGTTCATCGTGCACGAAGCCGTGGCCGCCGAGTTCGCCGACCGCGTCACGGCCCGGGTCGATGAGATGCGGGTCGGGCGCGGCACCGACGACGGCGTCACGATCGGCCCCCTGATCGACGCCGATGCCGTCGCGAAGGCCGACGAACTGGTCAAGGATGCCGTCACCCGCGGTGCGACCGTGCGCACGGGCGGCAACGCCATAGCCTCCGACGGCACGTTCTTCGAGCCCACCGTCATCAGCGACGTGCAGGCCGGCAGCGACATCCTGCGCGAGGAGATCTTCGGACCCGTGCTGGCGATCGCGACCTTCCGCGACGAAGACGAGGCGGTGGCTCTGGCCAACGCCACCGAGTACGGCCTGGTCTCGTACGTGTTCACGCAGGACCTCGCCCGCGGTCACCGGATGATCGACCGCCTCGAGTCGGGCATGATGGGCCTGAACGTCGGGGTCGTCTCCAACGCCGCCGCCCCGTTCGGCGGTGTCAAGCAGTCCGGCATGGGACGCGAGGGCGGGCCCGAAGGCATCCACGAGTACCTGTCCACCAAGTACACACTCATTCCCGTCGAATGACGCCCCGCAGGTCGTGCGACCTGCCGACAGAGAGGACCGGAGATGACCGACTACGCCGTCGTCAATCCCGCCACCGGCCAGACCCTGGCCACATATGACACCTTCACCGACGCGCAGATCGACGAGGCGGTGACCGCGGCTGCGACCGCGTTCGCCACGTGGTCGCAGACCCCCGTCGCCGAGCGGGCGGCCGTCGTGCGCCGCATCGCCGAGCTGCACCGTGAGCGGCGCGACGAGCTCGCCGCGATCATCGTGCGCGAGATGGGCAAGCCGATCGCCGCGGCGGTCGGAGAGGTCGACTTCGCCGCCGACATCATCGAGTTCTACGCCGACAACGCCGAGAAGATCACGGCCGACAAGCCGATCGACATCCTCGGTGAGGGCACCGCCGTCGTGCGCCGCTCGCCGCTGGGTGCGCTCTTGGGCATCATGCCGTGGAACTTCCCCGCCTATCAGGTGGCCCGTTTCGCCGCACCCAACCTGGTGCTGGGCAACACCATCCTGCTCAAGCACGCACCGCAGTGCCCCGAGTCGGCGGCGCTGCTGGAGCGCATCTACGAGGATGCGGGGCTGCCGGCCGGCGGGTACGTGAACGTGTACGCGTCCAACGAGCAGGCGGCGGCGATCATCGCCGATCCGCGGGTGCAGGGTGTGTCGGTGACCGGCTCGGAGCGCGCCGGCGCCGCCGTGGCCGAGGTCGCCGGCCGCAACCTCAAGAAGGTCGCCCTCGAGCTGGGCGGCTCGGATCCGTTCATCCTGCTGTCCACAAACGACCTGGACGGCACGGTGCAGGCGGCCGTGGATGCGCGGCTGGACAACAACGGGCAGTCCTGCAACGGGGCCAAGCGCTTCATCGTCGCCGACGGTCTGTACGACGCGTTCGTGGAGAAGTTCACCGCGGCCATGGCGGCGGTGACCGCCGCCGACCCGACCGCCGAGGACACGATCCTCGGGCCTCTCTCCTCGGAGGCGGCAGCCGAGCGGCTGCAGGCCCAGATCGACACCGCCGTCGCCCAGGGCGCGACGGTGCTCACCGGCGGCACCCGCGAGGGCACCTTCTTCGCCCCGACGGTGCTGGCCGACGTCACCTCGGCGATGGACGTGTACCGCGAAGAGCTGTTCGGCCCCGCCGCGGTGGTCTATCGGGTCGCGGGGGAGGACGAGGCCGTGGCCCTGGCCAACGACACCTCGTACGGTCTCGGCTCGTACGTGTTCACCACCGACGCCGCCCAGGCCGAGCGTGTGGCCGACGGCATCCAGGCCGGCATGGTCTATGTGAACCTCGTGCTGGCCGACAGTCCCGAGCTGCCCTTCGGCGGCGTCAAACGCAGCGGCACCTCGCGCGAGCTCGGCCTGCTGGCTGCTGACGAGTTCGTCAACAAGAAGCTCGTGCGCATCGGCGCATAGCGAAGAGGCGACACGGCGCCATCCCGCCGCACAGATGACAGGATGGAAGCATGGACGAGGTGGATGCCGTCGTCACTCTCGACGAGGACCAGTGCTGGGACCAGTTGCGCACACAGGTGGTCGGTCGGCTGGTCACGCGCGTCGGCGAGCGGATCGACATTTTTCCGGTCAATTACGTCGTCGATGAGCGCACGGTCCTGTTCCGTACGGCCGAGGGCGGCAAGCTGTTCGGACTGACGGTGAACGATCAGGTGCTGTTCGAGGCCGACGGTCACACGGACGCCGACGCGTGGAGCGTGGTGGTGCGGGGCAGTGCCGAGCGGCTGGATACCGCAGCCGAGGTGGAACGCGCGGACGGGCTGGGCCTTCGGCCCTGGATACCCACGATGAAACGCAACTATGTGCGCGTGATTCCATCGACGCTGACCGGTCGCGCCTTCGGTCGTGCCCCCGAGCCGGACCGCGACGGCGTACAGCAGTACTGACCGGCTCGGTTCGCGACCCGGCGGGGCATGCCCTACACTGGAAGGGCAGTTGAAGTCTGCATTCTTTCGCCGTGCCCGCCGGTCGGGACGCGATCCTCACCCTCATGACACTGTGACAGAATGACGACTTCCCCTCGAGGCTTCCGGGCCTCTAGGGCGGTAGCTCAATTGGCAGAGCAGCGGTCTCCAAAACCGCAGGTTGCAGGTTCGATTCCTGTCCGCCCTGCGCGTCAGCGGCTTGCTGGCACACAGAAGACGATTCAGGTGGAGTCGATGGTCCAGGACGAGCCGAACGGCGAGGTCGTCGCCGCGAACGACCGGCCGCGCGAGAAGAAGCCCAACATCTTCCAGCGCATTGCCATCTTCGTCCGCCAGGTCTTCGCCGAACTGCGCAAGGTCGTCACGCCGACGCGGCAGGAGCTGGTCAAGTACACCATCGTGGTGCTCGGCTTCGTCGTGGTGATGATGGCCATCGTCTATGGGCTGGACGTCCTGTTCGTCTGGCTGACGACGTGGGTGTTCGGCTCGCCGGCCTCGTGACGCCCTTCGCGCGCACGCACCGGCTCACAGGAACGGAAGAGAACGCAAGTGTCTGAGAGATATGCCGACGACGTCGACTGGGCGACGGCAGCCGAGCAGTCCAGCGAGGACGACGAGGCGCAGGAGGGCAACGTCCTCGAGGCTGAAGAAGACGCGGTCCAGGCCGCCGAGCAGCGCGCCCTGCACGTCGAGGACGACGAGTCCGACGACGACGAATCAGACACCGATGACGACTCTTATGACATCGAAGACCCGGAGGCGGACGCGATCGTGAACGACGCACTGCACATCGACCAGACCGCTGAAGCCGAGGCTGCGGCCGAGGTCCTCAGCGACGACGCCGCGGAGGATGCCGCGCAGCGCGCGGCGTCGGAGGCGGATGAGGTCGCACCCTACGACGGCCCCGACGTCAACGGCGAAGAGGATCGCCCGGTGCTCGACGAGGACTTCGTCGCCGAGGTGGATGCCGCCGCCGCCGTGGTCGACGAGGCTGAAGAGGCCGAGGAAGCCGATGAGGCCGAGCGGGTCGACGAGGCCGAGCAGGCTGACGACGCCGAGACTGACGAGGACGCCGACGAGTCCGAAGAGGACCCGTACGAGGCGTTCCGCGCCGAACTGCGGTCGCTGCCGGGCAAGTGGTACGTCATCCACTCCTACGCCGGCTTCGAGCGCAAGGTGAAGGCCAACATCGAGCAGCGCAAATCGACGCTCGAGGTCGAAGAGGACATCTATCAGGTCGAGGTCCCGATGGAGGACGTCGTCGAGATCAAGAACGGGCAGCGCAAGATGGTCACGCACGTCCGGATCCCCGGCTACGTGCTCGTGCGCATGGAGCTGAACGAAGACACCTGGTCGGTCGTGCGGCACACGCCGGGCGTGACCGGGTTCGTGGGCAACGCGCACAACCCGACGCCGCTGCGCTTCGAAGAGGCCTTCACGATGCTGAAGTCCCTGGTCGAGGTGCGCGAGGTCGCAACGCCCAAGGCAGGAGCGGCGAAGTCCGGCCAGACGGCGGCCCGCGTCATCCCCGCCGAGGTCGACTTCGAGGTCGGCGAGACCATCACGATCAAGGAAGGCTCGTTCGCGGGCCTGCCCGGCACGATCAGCGAGATCCAGCCGGCCAGCGGCAAGCTGACGGTCCTCGTCTCGCTGTTCGAGCGCGAGACCCCGGTCGAGCTGAGCTTCGACCAGGTCACCAAGATGATGTGACGCGCGCAGCGCGTCTCACAGACACCGCACCCCGGAACGGCCGGGTCTGCGGGAGAACGGATGCTGCGGCATCCGATTCGTTGAAAGGAAGAACAGATGGCACCGAAGAAGAAGGTGACCGGCCTGATCAAGCTTCAGATCAAAGCCGGCGCCGCCAACCCGGCGCCGCCGATCGGGCCCGCGCTCGGTCAGCATGGCGTCAACATCATGGAGTTCTGCAAGGCGTACAACGCCGCGACCGAGTCGCAGCGCGGCAACGTCATCCCCGTGGAGATCACCGTCTACGAGGACCGCAGCTTCACCTTCATCCTGAAGACTCCGCCGGCTGCTGAGCTGATCAAGAAGGCCGCGGGCGTTGCGAAGGGTTCGAAGACCCCGCACACCGACAAGGTGGGCAAGCTCACCAAGGCGCAGGTCCGCGAGATCGCCGAGACCAAGCAGCCCGACCTGAACGCGAACGACATCGAGGCCGCGTCCAAGATCATCGCCGGCACCGCCCGTTCCATGGGCATCACGGTCGAGGACTGAGGGGAGTACGACAATGGCTACCAAGTCCAAGGCTTACAAGGCTGCCAGCTCGAAGATCGAGGCTGACAAGTTCTACACCCCGACCGAGGCAGTCGCCCTCGCGAAGGACACCGGGTCGAAGAAGTTCGACTCGACCGTCGAGGTCGCCCTCAAGCTCGCGGTCGACCCGCGCAAGGCCGACCAGATGGTGCGCGGCACCGTCATGCTGCCGCACGGCACGGGCAAGACCGCCCGCGTCATCGTCTTCGCCAACGGTCCGGCCGCCGAGGCCGCCATCGCCGCCGGTGCGGACGAGGTCGGCAGCACCGAGCTGATCGAGAAGGTCGCCGCCGGCTGGACCGACTTCGACGCGGCCGTGGCCACGCCGGAGCTCATGGGCCAGGTCGGACGACTCGGCAAGGTGCTCGGCCCCCGCGGCCTGATGCCGAACCCGAAGACCGGCACGGTGACCCCCAACCCGGCCAAGGCCGTCGAGGAGATCAAGGGCGGCAAGATCGAGTTCCGCGTCGACAAGCACGCCAATGTGCACTTCATCGTCGGAAAGGCCTCGTTCACGGCCGACCAGCTCGACGAGAACCTGAAGGTCGCGCTCGAAGAGATCGTGCGCCTGAAGCCGGCAAGCTCGAAGGGCCGTTACATCCAGAAGGGTGCCGTGTCGACCACGTTCGGCCCCGGCATCCCGCTGGACGTCAACGCCATCTGAGTCTGACGCTCACCGAGAGGCTCCACCTTCGGGTGGGGCCTCTCGTGCGTTCGAGGCCGGTTGCCGCCCGGCGTAGGCTGGCGGCATGACCGGGGTGGTGGGGGTGCTGCTGGCTGCCGGCGCCGGCACGCGCATGGGTGCGCCGAAGGCGCTGGTGCGCGATGCCGCGTCCCGCCCGTGGGTGGTCACGGCGGCACGTGCACTCTCGGACGGCGGCTGCGATCCGGTGCTCGTGGTCGTGGGCGCGCGGTCGGATGAGGTGCGCGCGGCGCTGGTGGACGAAGACGTCGAGGTGATCGACGCGCCCGACTGGGCCACGGGCATGGGTGCATCGCTGCGGGCCGGTGTGCGCACGGCCGCCCACCTCGACGCCGATGCGGCGATCATCCACCTCGTCGACGTGCCGGACGTGGGCGCCGAGGTCGTGCGTCGGCTGTGCGCGCAGGCCGCACCGGACGTGCTGGCCCGCGCCGGCTACGGCCCGCGCACGCACGGCCATCCCGTGCTGATCGGCCGCGAGCACTGGGTCGGCGTGGCCGGCTCCGCCCACGGTGACAGCGGTGCACGCGCGTACTTCTGTGACCATCCCGTCACCGTCATCGAGTGCGCAGATCTGGCCGCAGGCGTCGACGTCGACCGCGTCGAAGACCTGCCGGTGGGCTCTGCGGTCCCTAAGCTGAGCGCATGAGCGCGTCCGCCCCACTGTCAGCCGCACCATCGGCTCTGGAGCTGCCCGACTCGCCCGAGGCCGTCGCCGAGGCGCTGGGCGAGGTCGGCTATCTGAGCGATACGGGCCTTTCGACGGTGACCTATCTCGCCCTCGCCCTGCAACGGCCGCTGCTGCTGGAGGGCGAACCGGGCACGGGCAAGACGGCGCTGGCAGAGGCGCTGGCGCTGACCTGCGGCATCCCGCTCATCCGGCTGCAGTGCTACGAAGGCATCGATGCCACCCAGGCGCTGTATGACTGGGACTTCACCCGGCAGATCCTGCACCTGCGGGCGGCAGAGGCCTCCGGTTCCGGCGCCGCGGCGCCCGAGGGCACCGCGGAGCTGGAGCGCTCGCTGTTCGACGAGCGTTTTCTGCTGGCCCGACCGATCCTGCGCGCGCTGAAAGAAAGCCCCGCCGTACTGCTGGTGGACGAGATCGACCGCGCCGACGACGAGTTCGAGGCGTTCCTGCTCGAGGTGCTCTCCACCAATCAGGTGACCATACCGGAGCTCGGCACGATCACCGCCGCCGTGCCGCCGATCGTGGTGCTGACCTCGAACCGCACCCGCGAGCTGCACGATGCGCTCAAGCGCCGCTGCCTGTACCACTGGATCGAGCATCCGGGCCTTGCCCGCGAAGTGCAGATCCTGCGCACCCGGCTGCCGGACGTCGACGCACAGCTGGCCGCGCAGGTGGCCGCCGTGATCGCCGAGCTGCGGCGCGGCGCCGACATGCACAAACCGCCCGGCGTGGCCGAATCGCTGGATTGGGCGCGGGCACTGCATCAGCTGGGCGCGCAGACGATCGACCTCGAATCGGCGGCGGCCACCATCGGCGCGATCTGCAAATACCGCGAAGACATCGAGCGCGTGCGCGCGACGCTCGACGTGCTGCTGACGACCTGAGGACGACGCGATGGATGCCGGGCTCCGCGCGATCGGTGACGGCGCCGCGCCGATCACGCCATCGGCGGCCATGATCGGGTTCACGCACGCGCTGCGCGAGGCGGGTCTTGCCTCCGGTCCCGATCGTGCGCAGCTGTTCACCGTGGCCACCGCACGGCTGGGGGCGGGCAGCCGCTCGCATGTGTACTGGGCGGGCCGGGCAACGCTCTGCGCGAGCCCGGCCGACATCGTCGTGTACGACAAGGCGTTCGCGCACTGGTTCGGTGCGCTGCCGGTGCGCGCCGGCGGCCGGCGGCCGGCAGCGAAGACCGTCATCCAGGCGAGCCTGGACGTGGGCTCCGGAGACGCTGCGGCAGGCGACGCGCGCCCTGTCGCGGTTCTGGCCAGTGCCGATGAGTCGCTGGGGCAGCGCGACATCGCGACCCTCTCGGCGGGGGAGCGTCGACGCCTTGCGGCGATGTTCGCAGAGCTGGAGGTGCGCCTGCCGCAGCGGCGCGGCATGCGTCGCCGCCCGGCCCGCGCGGGCGGGCTCGATGCCGCCGCGACCGTGCGCGAAATGCTGCGGCACGCGGGAGAACCTGTGCCGCCGCGCCGTCGCCGCCGCATCCCGAGGTCGCGCAGGATCGTGCTGCTCGTGGACGTGTCAGGGTCGATGGCACCCTACGCCGACAGCCTGCTGCGGCTTGCGCACCGCATCGTGCAGGCTGCTGCCCAGACCACCGAGGTGTTCACGATGGGTACGCGCCTGACCCGGGTGACCGGCGCGCTGCGCGCCCGCGACGCCGACACCGCGCTTCGCCTGGTCGGCCAGACGGTGCCGGACTGGTCGGGCGGCACGCGGCTGGGAGAGCAGGTGCGCGCCTTCATCGACCGCTGGGGACAGCGCGGCTTCGCCCGGTCGGCCGTGGTCGTCGTCGCCAGCGACGGGTGGGAAGTCGGCGACGCCGCGCTGCTGGGTTCTCAGATGGCTCGGCTGCATCTGCTCGCGCACTCCGTGCTGTGGGCAAACCCGCACCGGGGCAAGCCGGGGTATGCTCCGGTTCAAGCCGGGATTGCGGCGTCGCTCCCGTGGCTGGACGGCCTGGTCGCCGGACACTCCATGGCGGCGTTCGCGGAGCTGTTGGAGGTGATCGGCCGTGCGTGAGATCCTCGCTGATCTGCGCGAGAGCTGGCAGACGGGCCAGACCATCGGCGTGGGCACGGTCGTGCAGACGATCCGCTCGGCGCCGCGCCCGCCGGGCGCATCGATGATGGTGACCGAAGACGGCACGGTGTCGGGGTCGGTGTCGGGAGGGTGCGTCGAGGGCGCGCTGTATGAGCTGTGCCAGGAAGTCGCCGACTCCGGTGTGCCGGTTCTGCAGCGATACGGGTTCAGCGACGACGACGCTTTCGCCGTGGGCCTGACCTGCGGCGGCATCATCGACGTGTTCGTCGAGCCGGTGTCGCAGACCGCCTTCCCCGACTTCGACGACGTGGCCGCCGACATCGCCGCAGGCCGCCCGGTCGCGGTCGCCACCGTCATCGAGCATGCTGATCCCGCCTTCCTCGGGCGGCGCCTGGTGGTGCGCCCCGACCGCGTCACCGGGACGCTCGGCGTGGACCGCATCGACGAGGCGGTCGCCGACGATGTGCGCGGAGTGCTGGCGTCGGGGGCGACGAGCGTGCTCACGTACGGCCTTGCCGGTGAGCGCATGGAGAGCGGAATGCGCGTGTTCGCGGCATCCTTCCAACCGAAGCCACGGATGATCGTGTTCGGCGCGATCGACTTCGCCGCGGCGGTGGCACGTCAAGGAGCGCTGCTCGGATTCCATGTCACCGTCTGCGACGCGCGATCGGTGTTCGCGACCCGGGCGCGCTTCCCCGGCGCCGACGAGGTCATCGTGTCGTGGCCGCACACCTACCTGCAGGCAGAGGTGGATGCCGGGCGCATCGACACGCGCACGGTCATCTGCGTGCTCACCCACGACCCGAAGTTCGACGTGCCCGTGCTGCAGGTGGCCCTGCGGCTGCGCGGTGGGCAGGAGCCCGCGTTCATCGGGGCCATGGGATCGCGCAAGACGCACGAAGACCGTCTGGTGCGGCTCGAGGAAGCAGGGCTCGAACCCGACGATCTGTCGCGGCTGATCAGCCCGATCGGGTTGGACCTGGGCGGGCGCACCCCCGAAGAGACGGCGGTCTCGATCGCCGCGCAGATCATCGGGCGCCGCTGGGACGGGACGAACGTGCCGCTGAACGAGACTGGCCGGCGCGTGCACCAGGGCGCCGACGGCTGAGTGCTCGCCGCGGGCCGGGCCGTTGTCTGGACCCGGCGGCACTGCTATACAGAGAGAACACGACGACGTGTGAACGGATCGGAGATGTGCCATGGCGCGCAGGACAATCACCGTGACGGTGGACGGGACGACCTACACCGACGATGTCGAGCCGAGAATGCTGCTTGTGCAGTATCTGCGGGAGGTGCTCGGCAAGACCGGGACGCTGATCGGCTGCGACACCAGCAACTGCGGCGCCTGCACGGTGCATCTGGACGGAATGAGCGTCAAGAGCTGCACGATGCTGGCCGTGCAGGCCGACGGGCGAGAGGTCACCACGATCGAGGGGATCGCCGACGGCGACACGCTGCATCCCATGCAGCAGGCCTTCCACGAGCACCACGCTCTGCAGTGCGGCTTCTGCACACCCGGCATGATCATGGAGTCCATCGACCTGCTGAACGAGCATCCCGATCCCGACGAGCAGACGATCCGCGAAGGGCTGGAAGGCAACCTCTGTCGGTGCACGGGCTATCACAACATCGTGCGCGCGGTGCAGGCGGCCGCGCACGCCGACGCGGGGGAGAAGGCCACCGAGATGGTTGAGGAGCCGGCATGACCACCGCCGAGATCGGGGCCCCGCGCACCCGAAAAGAAGACCAGCGGCTGATCACCGGCCACAGCCGGTACACCGACAACATGGTGCTGGCCGGCATGCTGCACATCGCGCTGCTGCGCAGCCCCTTCGCCCACGCGAAGATCACGTCGTTGAACGTGGATGCCGCGCGCAGGGCACCGGGGGTCGTCTCGGTGCTGACCGGGCAGGATGTCGCCGCAGAGCAGGGCAGCATCCCGTCGGCGTGGCCGGTCACTCCCGACCAGAAGGCCGCACCGTACCTGCCGATCGCGATCGACCATGTCGCCTTCTCGGGCGAGATCGTCGCCTGCGTGATAGCGCGCACCGCGGCGCAGGCCCGCGACGCGCTGGATGAGATCGACGTCGACTACGAAGAGCTGCCGGTCGTGCTCGACCTCGAAGAGGCCTTCACCGACGAGGTGCTCGCCCAGCCCTCGCTGGGCACGAACCTGTCGGCGCGCTGGGTGTTCGACTCCGCCCAGGCCGGCACCGGCGGCGACGCCGAGAAGGCACTGGCCGACAGTGAGGTCGTGCTCGAGCGCACGTACTACCAGCAGCGGCTGATCCCGGCGTTCATGGAGCCGCGTTCCACGGTCGTGGACCCCACCGGCGATCAGCTCACGATGTGGTCGGCCACGCAGGTGCCGCACATCCTGAAGCTCATGCTGTCGCTGGCCCTCGGCATCCCGGAATCGAAAGTGCGGGTGATCGCGCCCGACGTGGGCGGAGGGTTCGGCGGCAAGCTGGCAGTGACGACCGAAGAGTTCATCACCGTGCTGGCGGCCCGCCACACCGGCAAGCCGTGCAAGTACACCGAGACCCGCACCGAATCGCTGATGGGCGCCCACCACGGCAGGGCCCAGGTGCAGCGCATCAAGGTCGGCGCGAAGCGCGACGGCACTGTCACGGCGCTCAGCGTGAACCTGCTGGCCGACATGGGCGCGTACCAGAGCCTGATCGGCGGCGGCATCCCGATCCTCGGGGCGTTCATGTTCAACGCGATCTACAAGTTCCCCGCATATCGGTTCGAATGCAACAACCTGTTCACGAACAAGGTCGTCACCGGCGCCTACCGCGGTGCGGGCCGCCCCGAGGCGACGTACGCGATTGAACGGGCGATGGACGATCTGGCGGCCGAGCTGGGCATGGACCCGATCGAGCTGCGGCGCAAGAACTGGATCCGGCACGAGGAGTTCCCGTTCACGACCGTCGCCGGCCTCGAGTATGACTCGGGCAACTACGAGGCGGCCACCGACAAGGCGCTGGAGATGTTCGGCTACGACGCGCTGCGGGCCGAGCAGAAGGAGCGTCGCGAGTCCGGGGACGTCGTGCAGCTGGGCATCGGCGTGTCCACCTACACCGAGATGTGCGGTCTCGCCCCCTCGCGCGTCCTGGGGTCGCTGGACTACGCCGCCGGCGGCTGGGAGCACGCGCAGGTGCGGATCCTGCCCACCGGTCAGGTCGAGGTGGTCACCGGCATCAGCCCGCACGGGCAGGGCCATGAGACCTCGTACAGCCAGATCGTCGCCGACCGGCTGGGCGTGGCCTTCGACGACGTCATCATCCTGCACGGCGACACGCAGGTGGCGCAGAAGGGCATGGACACGTATGGCTCGCGGTCACTGGTGGTCGGCGGCATGGCGGTGGTGGCCGCGGCCGACAAGGTGATCGAGAAGGCCAAGACGGTCGCCGCTCACCTGCTGGAGGCCAACCGCGACGACATCGAGTTCGCCGACGGACGGTTCGGTGTGAAGGGGACCGACGCGGGGATGACGCTCGCCGAGATCGCGTTCGCGACGTTCGCCGCGCACAACATGCCCGACGGGTTCGAACCGAGTCTGGACTCGGACGCGACGTTCGACCCGGTGAACTTCAACTTCCCGCACGGGACGCACCTGGCGGCCATCGAGGTCGACACCGAGACCGGTCGTGTGAAGCTGCGCAACTACGTGTGCGTCGACGACATCGGCAACGTCATCAACCCGCTGCTGGTGGACGGCCAGGTGCACGGCGGCCTCGCCCAGGGCATCTCGCAGGCGCTGTTCGAAGAGGCGGTGTACGACGACGCGGGCACGCTGGTGTCGGGGTCGTTCGTCGACTACCTGCTGCCCAGCGCCGCCGATCTGCCCTCGTTCACGACGGCGCGCACGGTCACCCCGGCCCTGACCAACGCCCTCGGAGTCAAGGGCGTGGGCGAGGCGGGGACCATCGCCTCGACGCCGGCCATCATCAACGGCATCGTCGACGCGCTGCGGCCGTACGGCGTCGGCGACATCCACATGCCCGCCACACCGGCGCGGGTCTGGCATGCCATCCAAGACGCGAGAGCCGATACCGGCTCACCGGCCGAGACGACGACGGGAGGTGCGTCATGATCCCCGTGGCGTTCGACTATGCGGCACCCACGACGCTCGACGAGGCGCTGGCAGCTCTCGCCGAGGCCGGCGACGACGGCAAGCTGCTGGCGGGCGGGCAGAGTCTGATCCCGGTGCTCAAGCTGCGGATGGCGGCGCCGTCGGTGCTCGTGGACCTCGGCCGGATCGACTCGTTGCGCGGCATCCGTGAAGACGGCGATGCGCTGGTGATCGGGGCGATGACCACGCACCACCAGGTCGCGAACGATCCGCTGGTCGCGCGCTTCGCGGGACTGATCACCCAGGCGGCGCGGGTGATCGCCGATCCGCAGGTCCGGCACCGCGGCACGTTCGGCGGCGCGCTCGTGCACGCCGACCCGGCAGCCGACCTGCCGGCGCCCACGCTGGCGCTGGACGCCGAGTTCGTCGTGGTCGGACCGGGAGGCACCCGCACGATCGCCGCCGCAGACTTCTTCGAGGACCTGTTCACGACCGCCGTGGGCGAGGACGAGATCCTCACCGAGGTGCGCATACCCAAACGCGAAGGATGGGGCACCCACCACGAGAAGTTCACCCGCACGGCGCAGCAGTGGCCGGTGGTCGGCGTCTCTGTGGCCGTCCGGGTGCAGGACGGAGCGATCGCCGAGGCCCGCATCGGCATGGCCAACATGGCGTCCGTTCCGGTGCGCGCCACCGCGACCGAAGCCGCTCTGGCCGGCATCGCCGTGGGCACCGACGTGGCCACCGAGGCCGCGATCGGTGCGGCGGTGGCCGGTGTCGCCGAGGGGACCAACCCGCCCGATGACGCGAACGGCGACCCCGCCTACCGCCGGCACCTGGCCGAAGTGCTCACCCGCAAGGCCGTTGTGGCCGCGATGATGGGGGCGGCCGGATGAAGCTCGAGCACCGCTTCGTCGTGCCTGCACCGCCCGAGGCGGTGTGGGAGGCACTGGACCACCTGGACGAGTACGCGCCCTGCTTGCCGGGGGCGGCGCTGACCGGTGTGGACGGTGACGAGTTCACCGGCACCGTGAAGGTCAAGCTCGGCCCGGTCTCGATGACCTACAGCGGCACGGGACGCTTCATCGAGCGCGACACCGGAGCAGGCCAGGTCGTGGTCGAAGCCAAGGGAAAAGACAAGCGCGGCAACGGCACCGCCGGGGCGACGGTCACCGCGCACATCGTGGCTGAGGGCGATGGCACCGCCATCGACATGGTCACCGACCTCTCCGTGACCGGCAAGCCGGCCCAGTTCGGGCGTGGAGTCATCCAGGACATCAGCGACAAGCTGCTCGGCCAGTTCGTCGAGTGCTTCTCGGCGAAGCTTGCTGCAGCCGCGTCGGGCGAGGATGCCGCGGGCGCGTCCGGCGGCGATGCGGCGGCGGTCGGCGACGACGGGACGAACCCCGCCGCCCCTGCCGCACCGGTCACCGCCGCCGGCGCGAAGAAGCCGTCCGCTCCGACGGCGGCGGAGCAGCCCGCCACCGCGGCGAAAGCGGGCGCGCCGGCGAGCACTCCCGCTCCAGCCGCCCGTCCGACTCCGCACCCGGTGCCGCCGGCGCCGGCTGCCGAGCTCGACCTCATGTCCACGGTCATGCCGGTCATCCTTCGGCGCTACGCGCCGGCGATCGCCTTCGCCGCGGGCCTGCTGCTCGGCCTGCTGCTGCGCCGTCGCTCCCGCTGACGCGACCTGCCCCTCGGCATCCGCGACTTGCCCCTCGGCATCCGCGGCCTGCCCCTCGGCGCCCGCGACCTGCCCCTCTGCACCCGCGACCTGCCCCTCTGCACCCGCGACCTGCCCCTGCGGGCGGGCCTCACACGGTCGGGTGCACCTGGAAGCCGACGGTCTCGGGGGCTGTGGGCTTCAACACACGCGCGTCGGCGACATGCGCGCTGGCGACCAGCGCGCCGGGCGGGCCTTCGGCCATCCAGGCGAGCACGGCATCCACCTGCTCGGCTGTGCCCTGGATCTCGGCCTCCACGGTGCCGTCACGCCGATTGCGCACCCACCCTGTGACGCCGGCATCGTCGGCGACCAGGCGCAGCGTGTAACGGTAGCCCACCCCCTGGACCGCTCCCGAGACGATCACGTGCACCCGGCGCATACGGCCCATCATCGCAGGCATCGCCCGCATCCCGGTCGGCCCGTCGGCGCAGCCCCGCGGCGCTCACGCCGCCACGACGAGGTTCGTCGCCAGCGCCAGCATCACGACTCCGATCACGCCGTCGAGGATGCGCCATGCCCGACGAGTCGACAGCCACCGGCCCAGGTACCGCGCACCGTACGCCAGCGTGAAGAACCACAGGGCGCTCGCGCAGGCGGACCCCAGCGCGAACCACCAGCGCATGTCGCCGTGCGTGGAAGACACCGAGCCGAGCAGGAACACCGTGTCGAGGTAGACGTGCGGGTTCAGCCACGTCAGCGCCAGGCACGTCGCCAGCACGGGGGCCAGCCGCGCGGTGGTCGCCGTCGCCGTCCGACCCGTTGCGGCGACGCCAGCCCGACCCGCGGTCGGGTCCGCGGCATCCACCCGCAGCGCTTGGCCGTTCGGCCGCCACGCGCGCCTCAGCGCGAGGATCGCATACACCACGAGGAAGGCCGCCCCCGCGTAGCGCATGACCGCGGCCAGCCACGGCGCCGTGTGCAGGATGAGCCCGATCCCCGATACGCCCACGACGATGAGCACAACGTCCGACACGGTGCACACCAGGGCGATGGCCAGCACGTGCTCGCGTCGCAGGCCCTGTCGCAGCACGAACAGGTTCTGCGCGCCGATGGCGACGATGAGCGAGAGGCCGAGACCGAGTCCGGCGAGCAACGACGAGAGCACGCTTCCACGCTAGAAGGCCTCACTAATGAAGTACAGCTCATATATCTGCAGCACCATTAGCATGGCTTATGATGCACATTCCGGTCGAACTGGCACAGACCCTCGCCGTCGTGATCGACGAAGGGACGCTGGATGCCGCGGCGCGCCGCCTGCATGTGACCCCATCGGCGGTCAGTCAGCGCATCAAAGCGCTCGAGGAGCAGCTCGGCCGCGTGTGCCTGATCCGGGCGAAGCCTGCGCGCGCGACCGAGGCCGGCGCCGCCGTCGTGCGCCTCGCCCGACAGCTGGCCCTGCTCGAGCGCGATGCGCTCGGTGAACTGGGCGTCGACGACGACCACGTGCGCTTCAGTGTCGCACTGGCGGTGAACGCCGACTCGCTGGGCACGTGGTTCCTCGAGCCCCTCGCGCAGCTCGTGCAGCAGCATCCGGTCGTCTTCGAACTGCACCGCGACGATCAGGACTTCACGGCAGAGATGCTCGAGTCCGGCACCGTGGTGGGCGCGGTGACCTCGCGTGCGCAGCCGGTCGCCGGCTGCCGCGTGGTGCCGCTGGGGGTGATGCGATACGAGGCGGTGGCCACTCCTGAGTACGTCTCGCGCTGGTTCGCCGATGGGGTGACGCCGGCGGCGCTGGCGGCAGCGGTGCGCGTGGACTACGACCGTCGTGACGATCTGCAGAGTGAGTGGCTGCGCGGCCGCGGCGTCGACACGCAGCCGCCGCGCCACTATGTCCCCGCCTCCAACGACTTCGCACGCGCGGTGCTGCGGGGGATGGGGTGGGGGCTGCTGCCGCTCTTTCAGTCAGACGCGGCGCTGGCCGACGGGTCTCTCGTGCGTCTGGGCGGCGCGCCGGCAGATGTGCCGCTGTACTGGCAGCAGTGGAACCTGCGCTCTGCGCTGTTGGATGCGGTGGCCGACGCGATCGTGTCGGAAGGCCGTCGCGTCCTGCGCGGGTGAGGTCAGGCCTCGGGCACGTCGCCGGAGGCCAGGGCCTGCAGCAGCACGGTGAGCCTGTCGATCTGCTCGACCGGCCACTCGTCCAGCACGTCGCCGAGGCGGTCCATGTAGGGGTAGCGCACCGACTCGAGTCGGCTCCGACCGAGTGCGGTGATGCTGATCAGGCGGATGCGCCCGTCGCTGGGGTCGGCGGTGCGTTCGATCAGGCCGAGCCCCTCCAGCTCGCTGACCGAGCGGCTGATCAGGCTCTTGTCGGAGTCCATGCGCTCGGCCAGCGTCGAGACGGTGACCGAGCCCATCCGCTCGATGACGGTGAACACCTTGAAGGTGCCCGGCATCATGCCGGGGCTGACCGCTTCGGCCGCCTGCGCATAGACCCGGCGCAGCTGGGTGAAAAGCTGCGAGAACGCGCCCTCGAGGGAGCGCACGGCGAGCCGCCGGGGGTCGTCCCCCGCGGCGCCGCCGGTGGCAGCCCCCTCGGCGGGAGCTGCCACCGTGCGGATGGAGGTGATCATCGCCCGCTCGATCCCGGAGCGTCGCCGGCGGGACCGGATGTCGCGGCTGCGGCATCCACCTCGTCCACGACGCCGATGCTCCCGGTGGCCGTCAGCACGCTCATGCCTTCTTCGACCGAGACGGTCGCGAGGTCGGCCTCACCGGCATGCAGACGCTCGTCGTTGGTCATGCGCGTGAGCGACACGTTCGGCAGGAAGAGGATGGCCAGCAGGCTGACCACGGCGAACGGCACGCCGATCAGGAACGAGTGCGAGATGCCCTGGGCGTAGATGTCCTCGATGATCGTGCTCAGCGCGTGCGGCATGTCCGACACCTTCGGCAGCGCACCGCTGGCCAGCTGCGCCTGCCAGTACGGGGCCTTGTCGCCGAGGCTCATGATGGCCTTGACGAGGTCGGGCATGTGCTCCTTCATGAGGTCGGTCACCTTGGCGGCCAGGGCCGCACCCATCACCGCGACGCCCACCGTGCCGCCCAGGCTGCGGAAGAACGTGACGCCCGAGCTGGCCACGCCGATCTCACTCGGTTTGCACGTGTTCTGCACGATCAGCACGAGGTTCTGCATCGTCATCCCCACGCCCGCGCCGAGCAGGAACATGAAGAGCGAGACGAGAACGAAGTCCGTGTCGTAGTGGATCGTGGACAGCAGATACGAGCCGGCGATCAGCAGCGCACCGCCGAGGATCAGGTAGGGCTTCCAATGTCCGTACTTCGAGACCAGCCAGCCGATGAGCACGGATGCCACGAGCAGGCCGCCGATCATCGGGATGGTCATGAGCCCTGCCTGGGTCGGTGTGGCGCCGCGGGCCAGCTGCATGTACTGGCTCAGGAACACCGAGGCGCCGAACATCGCGATGCCGGTGGAGATGGAGGCGACCACGGCGAGGGTGAAGGTGCGGTTGCGGAACATCGACAGCGGAACCAGCGGCTCCTTCGAGCGCAGCTCGACGATGATGAACACCACGGTGGCAAGCGCCGCGCCCCCGACCATGAGGTAGCTCTGCCAGCTGTTCCAGGGGAACCCGGTGGCGGTGCCGGCGATCGACACCCAGATCAGCAGCAGCGACACCGCCGCCGACAGCAGCACGATGCCGGTGTAGTCGATGGAGACCTTGCGGCGTGCGTGCGGCGAGAGGCGCAGGGTCTTCTGCACGAGGATCAGCGCGATGATGGCCACAGGAAGGGCGACGTAGAAGTTCCAGCGCCAGCTCCACGCGTCCGTGAGCACACCGCCCAGCAGCGGGCCGCCGACGGTGGCGACGGCCATCACGGCGCCGAACAGGCCCATGTACTTGCCGCGCTCGCGGGGGCTGAGGATGTCGGCCATGATGACCTGGCTGAGGGCGGCGAGGCCGCCGGCGCCGATGCCCTGCACCGCACGGAATGTGATGAGCATCTCGGGGTTCTGCGAGAACCCGGCGCCCGCCGTGGCCAGCACGAACACGACGATCGCCAGCTGGTAGAGGAACTTGCGGTTGAACAGATCGGCGAGCTTACCCCAGATGGGGGTCGAGATCGCGGTGGTGAGCAGGGTCGCGGTGATGACCCAGGTGAAGGCAGCCTGGTCGCCGTCGAGGTCGTGGATGATGACCGGCAGCGAACTGGAGACCACGGTGGAGGCCAGCATCGACACGAACATGCCGAGGATCAGGCCCGACAGGGCCTCGAGCACCTGGCGGTGGTTCATCGCCGGCGGGGCGCCGGCAGGGGAGACGGTTTCAGACATGGGTTCCTTACGGATGATCGAGTGCGTGATCGGAAGAGGTGCGCTCAGGACGTGCGACGACGACGGCGCAGATGGTTGACATTCCTCAATAGTTGAGAACGGTCAACTATATATCGATGATTGACCCATGTCAACTATCGGTGAGGAGCGATCCTTGAGCGAGCGCAGCGCGTCGAAACGCGGTCAGTCGGCCAGCGCGAGGGCGCGATACGCCTCGCGCGCCGGCTGTGGGTGGGTGCGCCGGTGCAGCTCGTCGATGAGCGCCGTGGCCAGCCGCACGAGTGAGCGGATCTCGGCGTCGTCGCGGTCGACCCACGCGCAGCGGGGCTCGTCGTCGATCGGCACGAACCCGCTGTGCTGTTCCCAGGCCACGAGCGTGCGCTCGGCCCCGAGCACGTGCTGCTGCCACCACACCTGGCGAAGATACGAGCGCGGGATGCTGCGCCACGCCTTGTTCGTGGTCTTGATCTCTGCGAGCGTGACGCGACCCGCGGCATCCTGCATCAGACCATCGGGGGTGGCGAGGTGCCGCGGCTCGACGACCGCGCGGAAGAGCGCAGAGGAGGGCTGGATGCCGTGGGTGGCGGCGACCCACGCCGCGATCTGGGGCTCACGGCGCCGGCCGTGGTCGGTGTAGGCGTTGCCGGTGAAGCCACTGCCCTGCAGCTTGGTGTGCGCGGCGCGGGCAATGGCTCGTTCGCTCGTGAGCGCCGCCACGTCGGTGGCGGTGATGCCGCGCGACCGCGCCCGAAGCCAGCTCACCCTGTCGCGGGAGTCCGCGACGATGCGGTCGGCCAGTTCGGGGGTCACTCTCCGAGCGTACGCCGAGGCCCGGTTCGTGCCCGGCGCGACGCGGTCTTCGGTCGCAGGGGGTTGCATTGTGCGCGCGTCGTGGCATGGTCGGTGACATGGACACCCTCACGACCGATCAGTTCCGCGCGTTCGACGGGGTCGAGCATTGGCGCTTCGACGGCGATGCGGTGACCGCCCAGTTCGCGACCGGGGACTTCGCCACCGGCGCCCGCCTGTTCTCGGCGATCGCCGAGCTCGCCGAGGCCGCGAACCACCATCCCGATGTGACGGTCACCTACCCCCGCGTGCAGGTGCTGCTGACCAGCCATGACTCGGGGGGAGTGACCGCGAAGGATGCCGCGCTGGCCGCCGCGATCTCTCGCGCGGCCGACCAGCTGGGCATCCACGCCGGCTGAGGCTACGACGCGGCAGGCCCGTCCGCCTGTGGAGGAGGCGCCGCCGGCGATTTGGGGGAACCGCCGGCATCCCATAAGCTGGAGTCAACCGAAGACCGCCGGTCATCGTCGTGCGCGAGCATGACGATCGAAGCACTGCTGAGCAGAGGCCCGCGCAGGTGACACCGAACGATTGGATCGCTCCGTGCGCTTGCGCCGGAGCGTTTTTGTTTGCCAGGAGCCGGGGGTCTGCGGCTCACGCTCCGCCACCGCGGAGCGTGGAGCATAGACAAGGAGTGGCCATGGCGCAGAAGGACCAGGCGGTCGCCGAGCTCGCGAAGAACTTCGAGGACTCGACTGCCGTTCTGCTCACTGAGTACCGCGGTCTGACGGTTGCGGAGCTCAAGGAGCTTCGCAACAGCATTCGTCAGGACGCGGAATACGCCGTGGTGAAGAACACGCTGACCAAGATCGCCGCCAACAAGGCGGGGATCTCGGCGCTGGACGACGACCTGAAGGGTCCGTCGGCCATCGCATTCGTGCACGGCGACCCGGTCGCCGTCGCGAAGGGTCTGCGCGCCTTCGCCAAGGCGCACCCTCTTCTGGTCATCAAGGGCGGCTACTTCGACGGTGCCCCCCTGAGCCCGGAAGAGGTCACCAAGCTCGCCGATCTCGAGAGCCGTGAAGTCCTGCTGGCGAAGCTCGCCGGTGCGATGAAGGCCACGATGACCAAGGCGGCATACGTCTTCAACGCGCTTCCCACGAAGGCCGTCCGCACGGTCGACGCGCTGCGCGAGAAGCAGGAGTCCGCGGCCTGAGACGGGCCCCGGCGTAGCAAAACCCCAATCAAGGAGAATCATCATGGCAAAGCTCAGCACTGACGAGCTGCTCGACGCCTTCAAGGAGCTCACCCTCATCGAGCTCAGCGAGTTCGTCAAGGCGTTCGAGGAGACCTTCGACGTCACCGCCGCCGCCCCGGTCGCGGTTGCCGCTGCCGGCGCCCCCGCCGGTGGTGCCCCCGCCGAAGAGGCCGAGGAGAAGGACGCGTTCGACGTCATCCTCGAGACCGTCGGCGACAAGAAGATCCAGGTCATCAAGGTCGTCCGCGAGCTCACCTCGCTGGGCCTCGGCGACGCGAAGGCCGTCGTCGACGGTGCTCCCAAGGCCGTCCTCGAGGGCGCCAACAAGGAGACCGCCGAGAAGGCCAAGGCTTCTCTCGAAGAGGCCGGCGCCACGGTTACGCTCAAGTAATCTCGTCGCATTCCTCGAGGGCCCCGGGCGCGCTGCGCTCGGGGCCCTCGTGCGTCGGGATCACTCGCCCGATTCGGTATGCTGGTCTCTTCCCCGAATCGATTCGACGACTGATGCCCGAGCCTTCTTCCACCGAACCCGACCGCGACGTGCTGCAGCCGGGTGAGACCCGTACCGCGACCGGGACGATTCGCACCGCGACGGGCTCGATCCGCATCCCCGCGGCCACCGCCGCCATCCGCACGCTCGGCCCGGATCCGGCCACTGCGCCGATCATGCTGCACCCGGGCGATGCGATCTCGGCCGCACGCCGCGTGCTGTACATCGTGCTGCTGGGTGCGCTGACCGCCCTCGGTCCGTTCACCGTCGATCTGTATCTGCCGGCGTTCCCGGTGCTCGAGCAGGACTTCCAGACCACCGCTGCCGCTGTGCAGCTGACACTGACCGGCACCATGATCGGCTTCGGACTCGGGCAGCTGATCGTCGGTCCGCTCAGCGACAAGGTCGGCCGCCGCATCCCGCTTCTGATCGTCACCGCGGTGCACGTGGCGGCCAGCGTCCTGGCGGCGATCGCGCCCACACTGCTGCTGCTGGGCGCGGCGCGTGTGCTCATGGGTGTCGGTGCAGCCGCCGGCGGCGTCGTGGCCATGGCGATCGTGCGCGACCTCTTCGGCGGCAGACGCCTCGTGGTCATGCTCAGCCGTCTGGCGCTGGTCACCGGCGCCGCCCCGGTGATCGCGCCGCTGGTCGGCTCGGCACTGCTGGCGGTCATGGACTGGCGCGGCATCTTCGTCGTGCTGGCCTGCTACGGCATCGTGATGCTCGCGTGCGCGATCTTCGTGCTGCCTGAGACGCTGCCGGCGGCCCGCCGCGCGGGCGGGGGCGGCGGCAGCACGACCGTGTGGCAGCGCTATGGCGCGGTGCTGCGCGATCGCATCTTCATCGGCGTGCTCATCATCGGGGCGATGACCTTCAGCGGACTGTTCTCGTACCTGTCCAGCTCGTCGTTCCTGTTCCAGGAGTCGTACGGGTTCTCGGCGCAGCAGTACGGGATGCTGTTCGCGGCCAATTCCGTCGGCCTGGTCATCGGCAACCAGATCGCGGCGCGGCTGGCGGCCCGGTTCGGGCCGCAGTGGGTGCTGTCGTTCTCGACGGCGGTCCTGGTGCTCTCGGCCACGGCGATCGTGGTGTGCGATCAGCTGCAGCTCGGCCTGTGGGGGACGATCATCCCTCTGTTCGTTTTCATGTCGTCGTGCGGATTCACCTTCCCGTGCGTGCAGGTGCTCTCGCTCGACCGGCACGGGCGGGCCGCCGGCACCGCCGCCTCGCTCATCGGATTCTCCAACAACGCGGTCGCGGGTCTGGTCTCACCGCTGGTGGGCGTCCTCGCCGCCGAAGCGGGCATCACCGCCACGACGATGGCGGTCGTGATGATCGGCTGCGCCGTGGTGGGGGTGCTGTCGCTGTGGCTGATCGTCAGGCCGTGGACGGTGCCGCAGCTCACACCCTGATCACGCACAGTTTTTCGAGGTGAGAGCGCTCTCACGAGTTATGAACACGTTATCGGGCGCAGTTGAAAACGCTACACGTCGTCAGTACGTTGGCATGGAAGCGCTTGCGCAGATCCTGTGGACGAGCGCGCATCCGTTCCGACGAGGAGGACCCGATGGGTATGTCCATGAAACGCTCCGTGCTGGCACCGCTTGCCATCATCGGTGTAGCCGGGCTCGCTTTGACCGGCTGTGCCGAGGGCGGCACAGGTGACGGAGGAAGTGGCGATGTCAAGGGCCAGACCGTCCACCTCTCGGGTGGCATCACCGGCTCTGAAGCCGACCTGCTGAACAAGTCGTTCGACCAGTTCACCAAAGACACCGGCATCAAGGTCGAGTACACCGGTGACAAGAGCTTCGAAGGCAACATCGTCACGAAGGTGCAGGGCGGCTCCGCACCCGACATCGCGATCGTGCCGCAGCCGGGCCTGCTGAAGTCCCTCATCGGCACCGGCGAGGTCAAGAAGGCCGATGACACGGTCAGCGCGAACGTCGACAAGTACTGGGGACCGGACTGGAAGAAGTACGGCAGCGACGGCGGCACTTTCTACGCCGCGCCGATGCTGGCGAACGTCAAGGGCTACGTCTGGTACTCGCCGTCCGAGTTCAAGAAGTGGGGCGTCGAGGTCCCCAAGACCTGGGACGACCTGCTCGCCCTGACCAAGACGATCCAGTCCAAGACGGGCAAGGCGCCGTGGTGCGCCGGCTTCGCCTCGGGCGACGCGTCGGGCTGGCCGGGCACCGACTGGATCGAGGACCTCGTGCTGCGCCAGTCCGGCCCGGACGTCTACGACCAGTGGGTCGACGGCAAGGTCAAGTTCACCGATCCGCAGATCAAGCAGGCCTTCGACGCCACGGGCAAGATCCTGCTCGACAAGAGCTACGTGAACGCGGGCTTCGGCGACGTCAAGTCCATCAACTCGACGGCCTTCGCCGATGTCGCGGCCAAGGTCGCCGACGGCACCTGCGCGCTGACCCATCAGGCGTCGTTCCTGTCGTCGAACTTCCTCGATGTGAAGACCAAGGACGGCAACGCGCCCAAGGTGGCCCCTGACGGCGACGTCTACGCCTTCGTCCTGCCGGGCATCCAGGAGGGCGCGAACGCCGTCGAGGGCGGCGGCGAGTTCGTCGCGGCCTTCTCGGACTCGGCCGCGGTCAAGAAGGTGCAGGAGTTCATGACGACGCCGGAGTTCGCCGACGCGCGCGTCGAGCTCGGCGGTGTGATCTCGGCCAACAAGGGCGCCGACCCGACGAAGGCGTCGAGCCAGTTCCTCACCGACGCGATGAAGCTGCTGCAGGACCCGAACACGGTCATGCGCTTCGACGCCTCGGACCTGATGCCTGCCACCGTCGGCTCGGGCTCCTTCTGGAAGGGCATGGTCAGCTGGATCGACGGCATGCCCACCGACCAGGTGCTCAACGCCATCCAGGCGGGTTACGAGAACTGATCTGCCCCGCAGACGACACGGCCGGGCGAGTCTTGACGACTCGCCCGGCCACGGTCGTCGCAGGGCGGGGCACGACGGCGTGCCCAGGAAAGGCGGAAACATGACGACTGCGTCTGCGCCGACGGCCACGTCCTCGGCTCGCACCGGCCGGAACCGGCTCTCACGCCGGACCACCGGCATCCTCATCTCCATCGCGGCGGTCCTGGCCGTCGCGCTGTTCCTGTTCATGGTCACCCGGCCGCCGGCGGAGGGGGCCCGGCCCACGACGCTCGGCTTCTCTCTGAACAGCTTCTTCGTGTGGCTCGGCGACCTCGGTCCGCTCGTGCAGATTCCCATCGTCGTGGTGGCCTTCGGCGTCGTCGTCGGCGTGATCCTGCTGCTGATCGAATATGCGCCGCGCCCCGGCATCGGCTACTTCTGGATGCGCGTGGCAGCGTGCTTCGTGATTCCCGTGCTCGCATTCATGGTGCTGCGGCCCTACCAGAACGCCGTGGTCTACGTCGTCGCGATCGCGCTGCTGGCCGGTGCCATCCTGTTCTTCGCCGACTACCGGGCGCGCGAGGGCGCGGGCTACGTGTTCCAGCTCATCATCTTCATGGCGCCGGCGGCGATTCTGCTGCTGACGGGGCTGGTCTACCCTGCCATCGCGACCGTCGTGCAGTCGTTCTTTGACAAGACCGGCAAAGAGTTCGTCTGGTTCGACAACTATGTCTGGACGTTCACGAACGCCTACGGCTTCTGGTCGGTGATCAACACCATCATCTGGGCGCTGTTCGCCCCGATCATCGCGACGGGCATCGGCTTGGTCTACGCGGCCTTCGTCGACCGCGCCCGCGGCGAGAAGTTCCTGAAGCTCTGGGTGTTCATGCCGGTCGCGATCTCGTTCGTCGGCGCCGGCATCATCTGGAAGTTCGTCTACGACTACCGGCAGGGTCAGCAGATCGGTCTGCTCAACGCCATCATCACCTGGTTCGGCGGTCAGCCGGTCGGGTGGCTGGATGCGCAGCCGCTGATCAACACGTTCTGCCTGCTGGCGGTGTTCATCTGGAGCCAGACCGGCTTTGCCATGGTGATCCTGTCCGCCTCGATCAAGGCCGTGCCCATAGACCAGCACGAAGCGGCGCAGCTGGACGGCGCCAACGCGCGCCAGCGGTTCTTCAACGTCACGATCCCCGGGATCCGCGGCTCGCTGATCGTCGTGCTGACCACCATCACGATCGCGGCGCTGAAGGTCTATGACATCGTCGCGGTGATGACCGGTGGCCGTTCGAACAGCTCGGTGCTGGGCTTCGAGATGGTCAACCAGCAGCAGCGGTTCCAGAGCTACGGCCACTCCTCGGCGCTGGCGGTCGTGCTGTTCCTGTTCGTGCTGCCGCTGATCATCTACAACGTGCATCAGATGCGCAAGCAGAAGGAGGTGCGATGATGGCCACCGCAGAGCTCGACCTTCCGACCGAGCAGACCTCACCGCGCCGCCCCCGCAGCGAACGCAGGATCGCCCGCGACGCACAGAAGAGGCTCACCTCGCGCGGGGCGACGCTGGCGGCCGCGATCATCGCGGTGATCTGGACGATTCCCACCTTCGGACTGTTCGTCACCTCGTTCCGTCCCGGTGCAGACTCGAACACGACCGGCTGGTGGACGTTCTTCGTCAACCCGGGCTTCACGCTGCAGAACTATTTCGATGCGCTGACGGCGGGTGGCACGGCGCTGACCCTGGGCCAATCGTTCATCAACTCGCTGGCCATCGCGATCCCGGCCACGGTGATCCCGATCTCCATCGCGGCCCTTGCCGCGTACGCGTTCGCGTGGATCCCGTTCAAGGGCCGCGGCATCCTGTTCGTCTTCGTGTTCGCTCTGCAGATCGTGCCGATCCAGATGGCGCTCGTGCCGCTGCTGAGCCTCTTCTCACGCGGGCTGTCGATCGGCGAGGTCGGAATCTTCCCCGGGTTCACGCTGCGCGACGTCGACCACAGCTTCGCGACGGTGTGGATCGCGCACGCGATCTTCGCTCTGCCGCTGGCGATCTTCCTGCTGCACAACTTCATCGCCGAGATCCCCAGCGAGCTGATCGAAGCCGCCCGGGTGGACGGGGCAGGACACGGGCAGATCTTCTTCCGCATGATCGTGCCGCTGGCGATGCCGGCGATCGCGTCGTTCGCGATCTTCCAGTTCCTGTGGGTGTGGAACGACCTGCTGGTGGCCACGATCTTCGCGCCCAGTTCCTCTCTGCCGTTGACACAGACGCTGAACTCGCTGTCGGGCACGTGGGGCGACCGCTGGTACCTGCAGTCGGCCGGTACCTTCATTTCGATCATCGTGCCGCTGATCGTGTTCTTCGCGCTGCAGCGGTTCTTCGTGCGGGGGCTGATGGCCGGCGCCACGAAGGGCTGATCCGCCCGAGTCAGAGGCGGCCGAGTTCGGCGGTGGGCACGAGACGGTACAGGCGCACGGCGCGGCCGGACTGCCGCTCATACGAGCGGTAGTTCGGCCACTGCGCCTCGATGCGCGCCCAGGCGGCGTCCCGCTCGTCATCGCCGACGGGTTCCGCGCGGACGGCGAGTCGCCGGCCCCGCACGATGATCTCGGCGTCGGGGTGGGCGCGCAGGTTGACGGTCCAGGCAGGATGCCGCGTGCCGGCGAAGTTCGTTCCCGCAACGATCGCGCAGCCGGCCCCGTCGGGCGTGTACATGAGCTGCACCTCGCGCACCTGGCCGCTCTTCGCGCCGATCGTGTGCAGCGTGAGTGAGGGGACCAGGATGCCGCTGATCGGCATCCGCCCCCGGCCGACGACGCGGAACCCGGCCTCCAGGACCGGCATGATCCGCCGCCCGAACCGGCGGAAGGCCGGTGTCTGGGTGAGTGGGGCGAGCAGGTGACGCACGGCGGTGCGGATAGGGGGCATGCCGCCATTGTGGCCTACCGGATGCGATGACGAGACCGGGACGGCATCGTTAGGCTGTGCGCATGACTGTGCCCGAAGACGCCGGTGTCTCTGCTGCCGAACTCGCGCGCCTGCGCGCGGAATCCGAAGCCGCCGATGCGGCGCTGAAAGCCGCCCAGGCCAAGGCCGCGCTCGCAGCGGCTGAAGCGGCTGCGGCGGCTGCATCCGCGAAAGAGACCCCCGCGGTCGAGGAGGCGCCCGCGCCGGACGAGGCACCGCCCGAGGCGGCGGCAGCGCCGGTGGAGGATCCGGGGGATGGCCGCAAGCCCGCACCGGCCGAGACTGCGGCACCGGCCGCGGCTGCGGCATCCGGTCCGCTGACCGCCGATGAGGTGCAGGCCGTGGTCGACGGCTACACGTTCGCCCAGACCTCGCTCGCGCTCGGCGCGCTTGTGAACACCGACCCGCTGCCGCAGGCGCAGATCCGCATTCCACTGGCGATGTTCAACCGGCACGGGCTGGTGGCCGGGGCCACCGGCACCGGCAAGACCCGCACTCTGCAGGGTCTGGCCGAGCAGCTGGCCGCCGCCGGAGTCCCGGTGTTCGCTGCCGACATCAAGGGCGACCTGTCGGGGATCGCGACCGCCGGCGAGTCCAGCGACAAGCTGCTGGCGCGCACGAAGGGAATTGGTCAGGACTGGAAGCCCGAGGCGTTCCCCACCGAGTTCTTCGCCCTCGGCGGAGTGGGCAAGGGTGTGCCGGTGCGCGCCACGGTGTCGGGGTTCGGCCCGCTGCTGCTGAGCAAGGTCCTGGGCCTGAACCAGACGCAGGAATCGAGCCTGGGTCTGGTGTTCCACTACGCCGACGCGCAGGGCCTTGCCCTGGTCGACCTCTCGGACCTGCGCGCCGTGCTCACCTATCTCACCGGCGATGACGGCAAAGACGAGCTCAAGGGCATCGGCGGGCTGTCGGCGGCGACGGCGGGCGTCATCCTGCGCGAGCTGATCACCTTCGCCGATGCCGGAGCCGACGTGTTCTTCGGCGAGCCGGAGTTCGACGTCAAGGACTTCCTGCGCACCGCCCCCGACGGTCGCGGCATCATCAGCCTGCTCGAGGTGCCCGGCATCATCGACAAGCCGACCCTGTTCTCGACGTTCCTGATGTATCTGCTGGCCGAGCTGTTCGAGATCCTGCCCGAGGTGGGGGATGCCGACAAGCCCAAGCTCGTGTTCTTCTTCGACGAGGCGCACCTGCTGTTCAGAGACGCGTCGAAGGACTTCCTCGCCGCGATCACGCAGACCGTTCGGCTGATCCGCTCCAAGGGTGTGGGGGTGTTCTTCGTCACGCAGACGCCGAAGGACGTTCCCTCCGATGTCCTCGGTCAGCTCGGTTCGCGCGTGCAGCACGCGCTGCGCGCGTTCACGCCCGACGATGCCAAGGCGCTGAAGGCGACGGTGGGCACGTACCCGACCTCGGGCTACGACCTCGAGCGCGTGCTGCAGGAGCTGGGCACCGGCGAGGCGATCATCACCGTCATGAGCGAGAAGGGCGCGCCCACGCCCGTCGCATGGACGCGCATGCGTGCGCCGCAGGCACTGATGTCGCCCACGCCCGATCCGCAGATCACCGCGGCGGTCAAGGCATCCCCCCTGCTGGCCGAATACGGGACGGCCATCGATCCCGAATCTGCGCGCGAGATACTGACCGCGAAGATGAATGCGGCCGCCCAGGCGCATGCCGCCGCAGATGCGGCCGCCGAGAAGGAGAAGGCCGACGCCGCGGCGGCCAAGGAGCAGGCGGCAGCCGACAAGAAGGCCAAGGCCGAGTATGACCGCATCATGCGCCAGACCCAGGGCTCTTCGCGCACGTCCCGATCGAAGAAGTCGCCGCTGGAGCAGATCCTCGGCTCACGCACCACCCAGACGATCCTCACCGGGGTGATCCGCGGCATCTTCGGCACCGGCAAGCGCTAGATCGTGACAGTGAAGTCGCCGAGATGGGTGGTGCTCTCGCCTAGGCTGGACCCATGCAGTATTCCGCAGCTGTGATCACGGTGTCGGACCGCTCTTCGCGTGGCGAGAGTGAGGATCTCAGCGGCCCGCTGGCCGTTGCCGCGTTGCGTGAAGCGGGTTTCGCGTGTGACGATCCGATCGTGATCCCCGACGGTGCCGACAGCGTCGAGCAGGCGCTGCGTGCGGCCATCACCGACGGCATCCGGGTGATCGTTACCACGGGCGGCACGGGTGTGGGCCCTCGCGACGAGACACCCGAGGGAACCCGTCGCGTGCTGACGGTCACGATCCCCGGCATCGCCGAAGAGCTGCGACGGCGGGCGACCGCTGAGCGTCCGGCCGGCATGCTCTCGCGGGGAGTGTCGGGTGTGGCCGAGGCCGCCGTCATCGTCAACCTGCCGGGAAGCCCGGCCGCCGTCGCGTCGGGCATGCCGGTCGTCCTCTCGGTCGCACCGCACCTGCTCGGCCAGCTGCGCGGGGATGACCACAGATGAGCACTCCCGCACACACGTCGCCCAGCACGCGTCTGGCGCGCATCAGCGGCGAGCCGCTCGACGTCGCCGCGCACGAGGCCGCCGTCGACGATGCGCACATGGGAGCGGCGATCACGTTCGTGGGTCGTGTGCGCGATCATGATCCGGATGCCGCGACCGCCGTGGTCGCGTTGGAGTACTCGTCGCACCCTGACGCAGAGAAGGCCCTGAACGGCCTGATCGATGAGGCCGTCGGCGACACCGGCGCCCTGGTCGCCGCCAGCCATCGGATCGGGCGGCTCGAGGTCGGCGACGTCGCGATCGTGGTCTCGGTGGCCGCGGCCCACCGCGGCGAGGCCTATGAGGTCTCGCGCGCGCTGGTGGAGGCCATCAAGCACCGCCTGCCGATCTGGAAGCGTCAGATCGAGGCCGACGGCACCACCGCGTGGAAGGGCCTCGGCGGCTGACGCAGCCGTCTCCGAGCAGCGCCGGTGATGTGGTTCAGCGCCGGTGATGTGACTCAGCCGCCTGTGCTGTGGTTCAGCCGCCTGCGAAGGGCGGCAGCACGTCGACGACAGCGTCGTCGGTCAGCGGCTGGTCGTCGTCGGTGCGGGCACCGTCCACCAGCACCGAGCAGCGGGGCAGGATTGCCGCCAGCGCCGGGTGATCGGTGGTCAGGGTCGCCCGCAGCGCCGCCAGATCGGCGGCGTCGACGCGCAGCTCGGGGGCGCCGGCGGCCTCCTCGGCCGCTGCGAACAGGCGTACGAGGGTCACTGCGACTCCCCGGAACCTGCCGCCGACGCGTCATAGGTCGAAGCGAGCTGGGATACCGCAGCCACGGCCTCGCGCACCTGTTCGGGAGATCCGCCGGCGCGACCGGCGACCAGGCCCGCCACGAAGGCGCTGAACGGCGCGGCCGGACGTGCCACGCCGTTCGCGACATCCTTGGCCAGATTCAGGATCAGTCCGATCGGGACATCCTGCTCGCTCAGACCGAAGTGCTCGCGCAGGGCGTCTGCCCAGCGGTCCAGGGCTTCGGGGGGCAGGTGCTCGCTCATGGGGTCTCCTTCGTGAATCTCTCGTAATCCTCCCACGTGTCGATGTCGTCGGCTCCGCCGGCGCGGTCGGGGAGGGCGGCGATGGCGAGGTCGGCCAGCAGCGCACGCATCGACCGGTCGCGGCCGGCGTCGGGAAGGGATGCCGCGGCCCGCCGCAGCGCGCGGGTGCGGTAGAGCCCGGTGAGCCATTGCGGGCGGCTGGACGCGTCTGCCAGGCATGCCCCGTCGGTGTCGGAGGGCAGGAGCAGGATGTCGGCCATGAGCTGCTGGACGGCGACGTCGACACGGGGGAGGTCGCATGCCAGGACGAGCGTCCACTCGGGGTCGGGGTCGGAGTCTGTGTCGCTGTCAGTGTCGGTGGCGCCGTGGCTCTGCGACGTCGCGAGGGCCGCCACGATTGCGGCGGCAGGGCCCGTGAACGGAGGATCCTCGCGCAGCCATCGCACGGCCTGAGCGGAGTCGGGCTGGGCAGGCGCGGCCTGGGCGGGGCCGGGCCGGGCGGAGCCGGGCTGGGCGGAGCCGGGCTGAGCCGGCGGGGGACCGACCACAGTGATCGGGTCGGCGCCGACGGCGCGCACCGCCGTGATCGCACGGTCGCGCAGGCTGACGCCGTCGATGCTCAGGCCGGGCTTGTCGACGCCGCCCATGCGCGAGGCCCGCCCGCCGGCGAGCAGGATCGCAGCGAGCGTGCCGCGGGTCATGTCTGCCGTCGAGCTGCCGCCGCCGCGACTCATCGCGCGTCGCGCTCGTTCGCGCGGTGCCACGAGCCCGACTTGCCGCCGGTCTTGGCGATGAGGCGGATGTGGCCGAAGAACGTGCTCTTGTCCATGCCCTTGACCATGTCGACCACGGCGAGGGCGGTGACCGAGACCGCGGTCAGCGCCTCCATCTCCACTCCGGTGCGGTCGGCGGTGCGCACGGTGGCTTCGATCTCGACGCCGTCGTCGACGATCTGCAGATCGACGGTCGCCCCGTGCACGCCGATCACGTGCGCGAGCGGCAGCAGCTCGGCGGTGCGCTTGGCACCGGCGATGCCGGCCACGCGCGCGACGGCCAGCACGTCACCCTTGGGGACGGTGCCGTCGCGCAGGGCGGCGACGACCTCGGGTGCGCAGTGCACGAATCCCCGCGCGGTGGCCGAGCGCACGGTCGGCTGCTTCTCGGTGACGTCGACCATGCGGGCGTGGCCCGCGGCATCCAAGTGGGTGAAACTCATGGCACCAGCATGACATCCACGACATCGCCGACTGCGACGCTGTCGACGTCGGTGGGGACGATGGCATAGGCCTGGGCGCGGCCGAGGCTCGCCGCCAGGTGCGATCCGCCCGAGGAGGCCGGACGCACTCCCTCGCGGTCGATGACGACGGGCCGGTACTGTCGGCGTCCCGCCGGCGTGCGCCACGCCTCGGTCACGCGCATCGGCAGCACGAGCCGGTCCTGCCCTCGCGCACCCTGCATCGCCAGCAGCGCGGGGCGCACGAACACCTCGAACGACACCGCGACGCTGACCGGGTTGCCCGGCAGGCCGAACAGCAGCGGCGTACCGTCGCCGAAGCCCTGCGGCTTGCCCGGCTGCATCGCCACCTGCTCGAACGACATCGGCATCACATTGCGGACCACTTCGTAGGCGCCGGCGCTGACCCCGCCCGAGGTGATCACGACGTCGGCACCCATTGCCGTGGCATCCTTCAGCACCTGACGCAGAGAATCGCCGGCGTCGTCGACCCGCGAGCGCAGCACCACCTGGGCGCCGTTCTCGCGGCACAGCCCCTCCAGCAGCGTGCTGTTGGACTCGGGGATCTGGCCACGGCGCAGCGGTTCGCCGGGGGCTGCCAGCTCGTCACCGGTCGAGACGACGGCCACCCGCGGCATCCGCGACACCGTGACCTCGTAGACGCCGGCCGCAGCCGCCGCGGCCAGCTGCCGTGCGCCGAGCATCTCGCCCGCCTCGAGGATCACATCGCCCACGCGGTGCTCCTCGGCCTGCGGGCGGATGTGGGCACCGCGCGCGTGCGGCGCCACGCGCACCTCGGCGACCGTCAGCGAATCGGAAAGGCCGCCGGCGGTGTCTTCGAAGGGGACGATCGTGTCGGCATCGGCGGGCACCGGCGCCCCGGTCATGATGCGCGCCGCCTCGCCGGGCTTCAGCGCCGGGTCGTCGGCGGTGCCGGCGGGAAGATCGGCCACGACCCGCAGCGCGACCGGCGCGTCGGCGCCGGCCGTCTGGACATCGGCGAAGCGGACGGCGAATCCGTCCATGGCGGAGTTGTCGAACAGTGGCAGGTCCACCGCCGAGCGCACGCTCTCGCTCAGCACGCGTCCGAGCGCGTCGGCCAGCGGCACCCTCGCCGTCTCGAGGGGACGTACTGCCGCGAGGATCTGCGCGAGGTGCTCTTCGACGGTGATCATGCGTGCTGCTCCTGTCTCTGGCGCTGCGTGTCTGCGCTGCGCCCGTCTGCCGCGTGCGCGTCGGCCCCGGGATCGGCAGAGTGGCGCCGGGCCCATCCGTCCATCCCGCCGCGCAGCACGGTGACCTCGGCGCCGGCCTCGCGCAGGGCGGCCGCTGCCACCCGGGCACGTGCGCCCACCTGGCACACCACCACGACCGGGCGGCCGTCGAACGTGTCCACCAGCTCGTCGGCTTCGGTCACCGCGATCTTCAGCGGTACGTGCACGATCCCCGGCAGTGCGTCGCGGGCCACCTCGTCTGCCTCGCGCACGTCGAGCACGATCGCATCGCCGGGTTCGTCGACCTCGGCGATCGCGTCGCGGTCAGGCGCGGCATCCGTCGCCTGCGAGGCCCGCAGCGGCACTTCACGCTGGGTGCCGGCCAGCGCGTCCAGCAGCGCGACGCGGCCGAGCAGCGGGCGCCCGATGCCCGTGATCAGCTTGATCGCCTCGGAGGCCATGAGCGCTCCGACCTGCATGCACAGTGGGCCGAGCACTCCGACCGCCGAGCAGGCGGGGGCTTCGCTGCCGGCCGGATAGAGATCGTGCAGACGCACCGCCGCGTGGCCCGCGGGCGGCTCGGACCAGAAGACGGTGACCTGGCCTGCGAACTCCTGCACGGTGCCCCACACCAGCGGCACGCCGAGCTTCTCGCACGCCGCCGCCACGATCTCACGACTGTCGAACGCGTCGGTGCCGTCGAGCACGAGGTCGGCGCCGGTGAGCAGGTCGGCCGCGTTCTGCGGGGTCAGGCGCACGCGCTTGGGGTGCACGCGGGTCATCGACAGCTCGGATGCCACGCGCACGGCGCTGTCGACCTTCGGCGCGCCCACGTCCTGCCGGCGGTGCATGATCTGGCGCTGCAGGTTCGACAGGTCGACGTCGTCGTCGTCGAAGATCACCAGGTCGCCGATGCCGGCGGCGGCGAGGGCGAGCACAGCGGGGGAGCCCAGCCCGCCGGCACCGATCACGGCCACGCGCGCCGCGGCGATGCGGCGCTGGCCTTCGGTGCCCAGGCCGGCCAATCGTTGGTGCCGGGCGGTGCGCAGATTCTCGGCGTCGCCGAGCGCGGCGACCGGTTCGACCAGCGGAGGTAGGGACATGGTTTCAGCGTAGCCATGCCCGATGCGATCGGGTCGGGCTGCGGCCGCTCGGTCTGCCGCGGTGCGCGGGCATGACGTGGATGCGGAGGGAATGACCGAAGTGCATCCGCAGATGCGGTGATAGTCTGACCACATGACCGCAAGCTACAAGATCGCACAGGCTGCGCGGTTGCTCGGGGTCAGCGATGACACCGTCCGACGCTGGATCGATCACGGCACGCTGCCGGTCACCGAGGCCAGTCCGGCCGAGATCCCGGGCGATGCCCTGGCGCGGCGTGCGGTCGAACTCGCCGGTGCCGACCACGATCCGACCGACGTGCTCTCCAGCGCCCGCAATCGGTTCACAGGCCTGGTCACCAACGTCATCGCCGACGGCGTGATGGCCCAGGTCGACATCCAGGCCGGGCCGCACCGCGTGGTCTCGCTCATGTCGGCCGAAGCAGTGCGCGACCTGGGCCTGGAAGTCGGGTCGCTGGCGGTCGCCGTGGTCAAGTCCACCACCGTCATCGTCGAGACTCCGCGCGGCTGAGGCCACCGGCGAAAGGACCCACATGCGCCGACTGTGCCTGCTGACGGCGGCCGCGGCATCCCTCGCCCTCGTGCTGACCGGATGCTCCGGGGCGGCTTCGGCAGGGTCGCCGGCGGGTGCCGTGACGAGCATCAGCGGTGATGTGTCCGTGTCGGCCGCCGCCTCGCTGCAGGATTCCTTCGACAAGGCCATCGGCGAGTTCGAGAGCGTGCACCCCGGCGTGCACGTCACGGCGAGCTACGACGGGTCGAGCACTCTGGCCACGCAGATCCTGGGCGGCGCGAGAGTCGACGTCTTCGCCTCGGCCGACCAGAAGAACATGGCGCAGGTGACCGATGCCGGCCTGGCCGCAGACCCGGTGGTCTTCGCCCGCAACACTCTGGTGATCGCCGTCCCGCGAGGCAACCCGGCCGGAGTCACCACGCTGGCCGGCCTCGCGAACCCGAAGCTGAAGGTCGTGCTGTGCGCGCCCGCCGTGCCGTGCGGCGCCGCCTCGCAGACGCTGCTGCACAACGCCGGGGTGACGGTGACCGCCGCAAGCGAAGAGCAGAACGTGACAGCCGTGCTCACCAAGGTGCGCACCGGCGAGGCAGACGCCGGCCTGGTCTACAAGACCGATGCCGAGACGACCGACCAGGTGGAGGCGATAGTGCCCGAGGGGGCGGGCAAGGTCGTCAACTCCTATCCGATCGTCGTGCTCAAGGATGCACCGCACACCGCCGCGGCCCGCGCGTTCGTCGAGTTCATCACCGGCGCGCAGGGCCAGGCGATCCTCGCCTCGTTCGGCTTCGAGAAGCCGTGAGCCGTCGCGCGGGGTACGCACCGCCGGTGCTGATGGTGCCGGCGTTGATCGGGGTGGCCTTCCTCGTGCTGCCGCTGGCGGCCCTGGTCGGCCGCGTCGAGTGGTCGTCGCTGTGGGACGAGATCACCTCCCCTGCGGCGGTGGATGCTCTGCGCCTCTCGCTGATCACGGGCCTTGTGGCAACGGCCCTGTGCCTGGTGTTCGGCGTCCCCCTCGCGCTGTTCATCGCCCGGGCCTCGGCGCGCACCGCGGCGGTGCTGCGGGCGATCGTGACGGTGCCGCTCGTGCTCCCGCCCATGGTGGGCGGGCTGGCACTGCTGTTCCTGTTCGGACGCAATGGGTGGTTGGGCGGCACGGGTCTGCAGGTGCCGTTCACGACGGCTGCGGTGGTGCTGGCGCAGACCTTCGTCGCATTGCCGTTCCTGGTTCTGGCCCTCGAGGGTGCCCTGCGCACATCGGGCGTCGGCTATGAGCAGGCGGCGGCGGGCCTGGGCGCCGGTCGCTGGACGACGCTGTGGCGGGTCACCCTGCCCCTGGCGGGGCCCGGCCTGCTCTCGGGGGTCATCCTGTGCTTCGCCCGTGCGATCGGAGAGTTCGGCGCGACGGCGCTGTTCGCCGGCAACGCGCCGGGGGTCACCCAGACGATGCCGCTGGCAATCTACACGGCCTTCAACGGCGCGGGCGTGACCCAGGGCGCCGCAGTGGCCCTGTCGCTGCTGCTGCTGGTGACGGCCGTGGCGGTGCTGCTGCTGGTGCGCGCGTGGCGGCCGGCCGGTGCGCCGCCGACGGCGGAGGGCGTGCGATGACCTCGACAGGGCTCGATGTCGCCGTCCGCGTGGCGCGTGGCGGCTACCTGCTCGACGTGCAGCTGCAGGTGGCCCGCGGCGACGTCGTGGCCGTGATGGGACCGTCGGGGGCGGGCAAGTCCACGCTGTTCGCCGCGATCGCCGGCTTCGCGCCGCTGACGGAGGGCCACGTGGGTCTGAACGGCAGAACGCTGGATGCCGCGGCCGGCCACGCGGTGCCGCCCCATCGGCGGGGAGTCGTGCTGCTGGGGCAGGAGCCGCGTCTGTTCCCGCATCTGTCGGCCCGTGAGAACGTGGCTTTCGGCCCCCGCGCGCGCAGAGTGCACCGGCGTCAGGCGCGGATGGACGCCGACGCCTGGCTGGAGCGCGTCGGACTGGCAGGAGCCGGGGACAGGCGCCCGGCGCAGCTGTCGGGCGGACAGCAGCAGCGGGTGGCGCTGGCGCGGGCCCTGGCCACCTCCCCGCTGCTGTTGCTGCTGGATGAGCCGCTGACCTCGCTGGATCCGGAGACGGCGGCCGGAATCCGCGCCGTGCTGAACGACCAGCTGGCGCAGACCGGGACGACGACGCTGGTGGCGACGCACGATGCGGGGGATGCGGCATCCCTCGCCGACCGCCTCGTGGTGATCGAAGACGGTCGCATCACCCAACAGGGGCGGCCGCGCGAGGTGTGGGATGCCCCGGCCACGGCCTTCGTGCGCGTGCTGGCCGGAGCCCGGCCCGAACCGGTGCGCAGCGGGTGGGAGGCGCGCATCGTGGACGCCCGCACCGACGGCGACGGGGTCATCGCCCGCGTGCTGACCGCCGACGGCGACGAACTCGTGCTGCGTCTGCCCGCGGAGGCGGATCCGATCGTCGGGGCCGTGATCGCGGTGCGCTCGCCGGGCGTGTGACCGGCCCCTCCACCCCGCAACGCGAGTAGCGTAGAGAGGCAACGTTGCGAATCGGGAGGTCGAAGTGGGCAGGATCACCACCCGCCAGAAAGTCGTGCGCATCACTGCGGCCGACGGTCAGGACGTCGAGTTCGTCCGACGCTTCGACACACTCGCGGCTGAAGAGCCGCTGGAGATCCGGGTCGGCGGTGCGCCGCTCACGGTCACGATGCGCACCCCCGGACACGACGTGGAGCTCGCCGCTGGATTCCTGGTCTCTGAGGGCGTCATCACCGGCAGCGATCAGTTCGCCTCGGCGATCCACTGCGGCGGTCCCGGCACCGGCGGAACGATCCGCGAGACCGGGACCGGCGGCGTTCCGCTGGGCATCTACGCGCTCGGCGCGTCGGCTGCCGACGGCGGCAACACCTACAACGTGCTTGATGTCACGCTGGCGCCGGGAACACCGCTGCCCGACCCCGCGCGGGCGCGGCACTCGTACACGACCAGCGCCTGCGGCGTGTGCGGTGCGGCATCCATCGAGCAGGTGGCCACGACATCGGCGTTCGACGTGTCGGGTGATCCGCTGCAGGTCGAGCCGTCGTTGCTGGCCGCGCTGCCGGGCGCACTGCGCGACCGGCAGGAGGTGTTCGAGAAGACCGGCGGCCTGCATGCTGCGGCGCTGTGCGACGCGGCAACGGGTGAACTGCTGGTCGTGCGTGAAGACGTGGGCCGGCACAATGCGGTCGACAAGGTCGTGGGCTGGGCGGTGCTCAACGGCCGTCTGCCCCTGACCGGCATCGTGCTGCAGGTGTCGGGGCGGGCGAGCTTCGAGCTGGTGCAGAAGGCGGTGATGGCCGGGATTCCGATGCTGTCGGCCGTGTCGGCGCCGTCGTCGCTGGCCGTGGAGATGGCGGAGAAGACGGGGCTCACGCTGGTGGGATTTGTGCGGGGTGCGTCGATGAACGTCTACTCCCGACCGGATCGGATTCGGACGGATGTCCTCGAACCCGTGTGAATGCGCACGCGTTTCTGCGCGTCGACCTTGCAAGCCTGTGCGTTCGCTGATAAGCCTAGGGATGAGGGCAACGTCGGCTGCTCGACGGCGTCGTCCTCCGAGTGAGCGAGCAAAGGAGCGTGCTTCACGATGACGGGTAAGGCGCCGGTTCAAGACATCGACGAGGATGCCACGGCCATGGAGGTCGGCGAGCCCAAGCATTGGGCTGCAGGTGTCCCGGGCGTGTTGCATTCGATGGTCCCGGCCATCAAGGACATGGGTCTGAGCCGCGCGCTCACGCTCGTGACCGACATGAATCAAAAAGACGGCTTCGACTGCATGAGCTGTGCGTGGGCCGATCCCGAGGAGCGCAAGACCTTCGAGTTCTGCGAGAACGGTGCGAAGGCCGTCACCTGGGAGGCGACGCCCGTCACGATCCCGACCTCGTTCTGGGCCGAGAACTCGATCACGAGTCTTGAAGGCAAGTCGGAGTACTGGCTGGGCATGCAGGGCCGGCTCATCGAGCCCGTCTACAAGCCGAAGGGCAGCGACAACTACGAGCCCATCACGTGGGATGCCGCGTTCGCGCTGATCGCCGAGCGGTTGAAGGCCATGGACTCGCCGAACGAGGCGACCTTCTACACCAGCGGACGCACGGCCAACGAGACCGCCTTCGCCTACCAGCTGCTGGCGCGGACGTTCGGCACCAACAACCTGCCCGACTGCTCGAACATGTGCCACGAGTCCACAGGCAAGGCCTTGGGCGAGGTGATCGGCATCGGCAAGAACACGATCGCGTACAAGGACTTCGAGAAGGCCGATCTGATCATCATCATGGGTCAGAACCCCGGCACGAACCATCCGCGCATGCTGACCGCCCTCGAAGAGGCCAAGCAGGCCGGCGCGGAGATCGTCGCGGTCAACCCGCTGATGGAGGCGGGCCTGGTCCGGTACAAGAACCCGCAGACCGTGCGCGGCATCCTCGGCAAGGGCACGGGCCTGGCCGACCAGTATCTGCAGATCCGCGCCGGTGGCGACGGATGGCTGATGAAGGCCATCTCGCAGAAGGTGTTCCAGGCCGAGGACGCGCGGCCCGGCACCGTGCTGGACCATGCCTTCCTCGACGAGCACTGCTCGGGCCTGGACGAGTTCCGCGAGCACGTCAAGGATCTCGACCACGAGATGGTGCTGCGCGCCACCGGGCTGACGCAGGCTCAGATCGACGAGCTGGCCGAACGGTATCTGCGCGCCGACAAGGTCATCATCACGTGGGCGATGGGGCTGACCCAGCATCGGGATGCCGTGCGCATCCTGAAGGAGGTCATCAACCTGCTGCTGCTGCGCGGCAACATCGGCAAGCCCGGTGCCGGAGCCTCGCCGATCCGCGGGCACAGCAACGTGCAGGGCGACCGCACGATGGGCATCTGGGAGCAGATGCCGGAGAAGTTCCTCGCCGCGCTCGACAAGGAGTTCGGCACCACCGTTCCCCGCGCGCACGGCTACGACGTCGTCCAGTCGGTCGAGGCGATGCTGGCCGGCAAGACCAAGGTGTGGATCTCGATGGGCGGCAACCTCGTGTCGGCCGTCTCCGACACGCACGCCGCCGAGGAGGGGTTCCGCAAGGTCGGCCTGAATGTGCAGATCTCGACCAAGCTCAACCGCAATCACCTGACCGTCGGAGACGAGGCGCTCATCCTGCCCGTGCTCGGGCGCACGGAGATCGACATGCAGGCCGCCGGCCCGCAGATGCTGTCGGTCGAGGACTCGGTCTGCGCGATCCACTCGACGCGCGGCAAGGTCAAGCCGATCTCGCCGCTGCTGCGCAGCGAGATGTCGGTCGTGGTCGGCATCGCGCGTGCGCTGCTGGGCGATGACGGTCCGGTCGACTGGGCATCGTTCGAGCGGGACTACGACGTCGTGCGCGACCACATCGAGCACGTCATCCCCGGATTCGACGACTTCAACAAGCGACTGCACGCCGACAACGGGTTCATCCTGCCGCACGGGCCGCGCGACTCGCGCACGTTCCCGACGGCGACGGGCAAGGCGATGATCACGGTCAACGACCTCGAGTACCTCGACTGCCCTCCGGGACGTTTGCTGCTGCAGTCGATGCGCGCGCACGACCAGTTCAACACGACGATCTACAGTCTCGACGACCGCTACCGCGGCATCAAGAAGAGTCGTCGTGTGATCTTCGTGCACCCTGACGACCTCGCGGACCTCGGTTTCGCCGACGGCGCGATCGTCGACGTGCACAGCGAATACACCGACGGGGTGGATCGCGCGGTGCACGGCTTCAAGGTCGTGGCCTTCCCGACCTCGCGAGGTTGTGCGGCGACGTACTTCCCCGAAGGCAACCCGCTCGTACCGCTGGGTCTGACGGCGCTGGGCAGCAACACCCCGGCATCGAAGGGGGTCGTCATCAGGCTGGAGCCGGCGGCGACCGCCGGCGGCGCGGATGCGGCGGGAGCACCCGGGACACTGGCGACAGCGGGCCGCTGACGATGCGGCCCTGAGACGGCCGCGGACAGCGCACGGGACCACCTCGTGCGCCTTGTCCGCGCGCCCGCACGACGATCGTGCGACACAGAGAGGATGGACAATGATGTCTTCAGCCACAACAGCAGGTGGTACGACCCGAAAACCGACCGCAGGCCGATGGTGGATCGTCATCGCCGCCCTGCTGCTGCAGTTCGCGATCGGCGCCGTGTACGCGTGGAGCGTCTTCGGCAAGGCGCTGGCGGATCCGGGCGCGATGAACCTCACCACCTCGGAGGCGTCGCTGACGTTCACCGTGACGATCGGCATGATCTTCATCGGCAGCTACATCGGCGGCAAGGTGCAGGACCGCACCGGACCCCGCCCCGTGGCCCTGACCGGCGGCATCATCTACGGCCTCGGCTGCATACTCGCATCGTTCGCGGTCTCGCATGACTCCAGCCAGCTGTGGCTGCTCGTGCTCGGATATGGCGTGATCAGCGGCTTCGGCCTGGGATATGCCTACATCGTGCCGATCGCGATGCTGCAGAAGTGGTTCCCCGACAAGCGTGGCCTGATCACCGGTCTCGCCGTGGCAGGCTTCGGCTTCGGCGCGGTGGTCACCGCTCCCGTGGCGCAGTGGCTGATCGCGATGACGCCGACCGAGCCGAACCGGGCATTCCTGCCGTTGGGCATCGGATACCTGGTGCTGGCCATCGTCGGCGCGGCGTTCTTCCGCAACCCTCCGGCCGGCTACACGGTGCCGGGCTGGACGCCGGCGGTGGGCGGTCGCACGCATGACGCGTACAAGCAGTTCACCGAGAAGGAGGCGCTGCGCACACCGCAGTGGTACCTGCTGACGGCGATCCTGACGCTGAACGTGACGGTGGGCATCGCCCTGATCGCGCAGGCGGCGGCCAGCGCGAAGGACATCGCCGGCTACACGGTGGCCGGGGCTGCGGCCCTGGTCGGTGTGCTGGCGCTGTTCAACGGCGGCGGCCGGATCTTCTGGGCGTGGATTTCGGGGTTCACCGGCCGCATGTGGGCGTTCGCGCTCATGCTCGGCCTGCAGGGCATCTGCCTGCTGCTGATCCCGCACGCCACGAACGCCGTGCTGTTCTTCGTGCTGGCGGCGGTGGTCTACCTCTGCTACGGCGGCGGCTTCGGCACCATGCCTGCCACGGCCGGTGACTTCTTCGGAGTCAAGCACGCCGGCGCCATCTACGGCCTGATGATCATCGGCTGGAGCCTGGGTGGCATCATCGGCCCGCCGATCATCGCTGCCCTCATCGGCGACGGCGAGGTGAAGAACTACACGCTCGGCTACACCGTGATCGGCATCATCGCACTGGTGTCGCTGATCATTCCGGCGATCACCCGGATGCCCAGGCCCGAGAAAGCGGCTTCGCCGGTCGTCGAGGCTCTGCCGGACGTCGTGGGCGAAACCGAATAGCCCACAGCAACACAGCAACACGGAGAGGCGGCACCCGGACTGGCCGGATGCCGCCTCTCTTGTGCGCTGCCGGCTACGGGCGGCGCAGCCGCTGTGGGTCGGGGGCCGAGACCGGGTCCCAACCACGGCGGGTGGCGCGGGCGCCGCTGCGGTGCTCGTCGCGCGAGCGGTACACGATGTACGGGCGGAAAAGGTACTGCACCGGCGCCGAGAACACGTGCACGAGCCGCGTGAAGGGCCACAGGATGAACAGCAGCGTGGCCGTCAGCGCGTGCAGCTGGAACATCAGCGGAGCCCCGGTCATGAGGTCGGGCCGCGGCTGCAGGAGCAGGATGCTGCGCACCCAGGGTCCGATCGTCGCACGGTACTCGTATCCGGGGCCGAACAGCTGGTAGATGAAGGTGGCCAGCGTGCCGAACACGAGCGTGAGCCCGAGGAAGACGTACATGACCTTGTCCATCGGCGTGGTCGCCAGGAACACCGGGCCCACGGTGCGGCGTCGATAGATCAGGATCGCAAGGCCGGCCAGCGTCAGGATGGCCGCGGCGGTGCCCAGCACCGTCGCACCGATGTGGTACATGTGCTCGTCGATGCCGATCGCATAGAGCCACTCGCGGGGGACGAGCAGACCCACGGCGTGCCCGACCAGGACGCACAGGATGCCGAAGTGGAACATCGGCGATCCCCAGCGCAGCAGGCGGTTCTCGTACGTCTGACTGGACCTGGTCGTCCAGCCGAACTTGTCGTAGCGGTACCGCCAGATGTGCCCGACGACGAACACCGCGATGCCCGCGTACGGCAAGGCGACCCACAGGAGCATGGACAGGGTGTTCATCGGTCCTCCCTCGCATTCGGTGCGTGTGGCGAGTACGGGGGCAGATTGCCGAGGAAGCTCAGCCCCACCGTCTCGGTGGGCGGCCCTTCACTGATCAGGTCGAGGTAGCGCTCACGCGTGGCCTCGTCGATCGGGGGCAGCGACAGCGTGACCGCACGGGTCACGTCCGCCCACGGGCTGTCCATGCCCTCCAGCGCCGCCCGCAGCACCTCGATGCCTTCGCGGTGGCTCGACAGCAGGGCCCCGGCGATCTCGGATTCGCTCATGGCCGAGAACTCCAGCACCGCCGGCAGATAGTCGGGCAGCTCGGCGGCGTCGAACTCCCACCCGGCCGCACGGTATGCCTCCAGGATCGTCACCAGCGCCGTGCCGCGCTTGCGCGTGTCGCCGGTCGCGAAATACGTCAGATACAGGCTGCACTTGCGCTTCAGATCGAACGTCGTGACATACAGCCGCTCCCAGTCGCCCGCACCGGCCCGGATCGCGGCATCCATGAACTGCTCCAACGGCGCGCGCAGCTTCTCCGGCAGCGGCGCGATCAGAGTTCGCACCGTCGCAAGCTTGGCGAACCACGCATCGTCGGGATAGTCCAGCAGCACCGCCGCGGCCATGTGCACGCGCTGTCGCTGCTGGCGGCTCAGGGTCAGCGCGTCCAGCTGCGGCGGCAGCTTGCGCCGCGGTGTGGCGCGCGCGCGTGATCGGGTGGCGAAGGCCATCAGGAGTCCTTGTCCTTGGGGGGGAACAGACCCTCGGGCTGGCCGTTGCCGTCCCAGTTGAGCAGGTTCACCCGTCCGGGGGTCGTCGGCCGGTCGGCGGTCTGCCGGGCCGACAGCGAGTGGAAGTTCTCCACCGCGACCGGCACGGAGTGTCCGCTGGACGAGCCGAACGGGCCGGCACCGCCCATACCCGGGCCGCCATCGTAATCCAGCGAGCAGGCGAGCTCTTCGAGCTCACGGGCCTGCTCGGCGTGGGCGGCGGGGATGACGTAGCGGTCGTTGTACTTCGCGATCGCCAGCAGGCGGTACATCTGTTCGATCTCGGTTCCGGTCATCCCCACCGAGGCGGCGATCGACTCGTCGCGCTCGCCGTCGATGTTGATGCCGCGCATGTACGAGCGCATCGCGGCCAGCTTGCGCAGCGACGAGTCGACGGGCGCCACGTCGCCGGCGGTGAACAGCTCGGCCAGATACGAGATCGGGATTCTCAGCTTGTCGATCGCGGCGAACAGGGTGCGTGCGTCCTCGCCGTCGCTGCCCGACGAGGTGATGACATCCACCACCGGCGACAGCGGGGGGATGTACCAGACCATCGGCATCGTGCGGTACTCGGGGTGCAGCGGCAGGGCCACCTTGTACTGCGAGATGAGCTTGTGGATCGGGCTGTTCTGCGCCGCTTCGATCCAGTCTTCGGGGATGCCGTCGCGGCGGGCGGCCTCGATCACCTCGGGATCGAACGGGTCGAGGATGACGCTGCGCTGCGCGTCCAGCAGTTCGTGCTCGTCCTCGACGCTCGCGGCCTCGGCCACCCGGTCCACGTCGTAGAGCACCAGGCCCAGGTAGCGCAGGCGCCCCACGCAGGTCTCCGAGCACACGGTGGGCAGGCCCACCTCGATGCGCGGGTAGCACAGCGTGCACTTCTCGGCCTTGCCCGTCTTGTGGTTGAAGTACACCTTCTTATAAGGGCAGCCCGAGACGCACATGCGCCAGCCGCGGCACTTGTCCTGGTCGACCAGCACGATGCCGTCTTCGGCGCGCTTGTACATCGCACCGGAGGGGCAGGATGCCACGCACGACGGGTTGAGGCAGTGCTCGCAGATGCGCGGCAGATAGAACATGAACGCCTGCTCGAAGTCGGCGTGCACCTGCTCGCTCATCTTGCGCAGGATCGGATCGTCCTGCATCGTCTCGGCCGAGCCGCCGAGATCGTCGTCCCAGTTGGCTGACCATGAGATCTTCATGTCTTTGCCGGTCAGCAGGCTCTTGGGCCGGGCGACCGGCGTATGCGAGCCCGCCGGCGAGTTCAGCAGCATGTCGTAGTCGTACGTCCACGGTTCGTAGTAGTCGTGGATCTCGGGCAGGTTCGGGTTCGAGAAGATGTGCGCGAGCTTGTTCAGCCGGCCGCCGCTGCGCAGCTTGAGGCGTCCGCGCTTGGTGCGCACCCAGCCGCCGCCCCACTTCTCCTGATCCTCGTACATGCGCGGGTAGCCGACGCCCGGGCGGGTCTCGACGTTGTTGAACCACACGTACTCCACGCCGGTGCGGTTCGTCCACGCCTGCTTGCACGTGACCGAACAGGTGTGACATCCGATGCACTTGTCGAGGTTCATCACCATCGACATCTGCGCCATGACCTTCATCGGTACTGCACCTCCTGGCTGCGCCGGCGGATCGTGGTGACCTCATCGCGCTGGTTGCCGGTGGGGCCGAGATAATTGAACGCCCACGCCAGCTGCGCGTAGCCGCCGATGAGGTGGCTGGGCTTGAGCAGGATGCGGGTCAGTGAGTTGTGGATGCCGCCGCGTTTGCCGCTGGTCTCGGTCAGCGGCACATCGACCGTGCGATCCTTCGCGTGGTACATGTACACGGTTCCCTCCGGCATGCGGTGCGACACGATCGCTCGGGCCACCACGACGCCGTTGCGGTTGTACGCCTCGATCCACTCGTTGTCGCGCACGCCGATCTTGCCGGCGTCTTCGATGCTCATCCAGATCGTGGGGCCGCCGCGGCTCAGCGACAGCATGAACAGGTTGTCTTGGTATTCGGAGTGGATCGACCACTTCGAGTGCGGGGTCAGGTAGCGCACCGACACCTCGGTCTGACCGTCGGCGCCCGGGCCGGCGATGCGGTCCACGGTGCCGATCTTTGCGTCGCCGAACAGCCGATGCATGTCCAGCGGCGGTCGGTAGACGGGCATGTTCTCGCCGAGCTCTTCCATCCAGTCGTGGTCGAGGAAGAAGTGCTGCCGCCCGGTGAGGGTGTGCCACGGCTTGAGCTGCTCGACGTTGACGGCGAAGGCGGTGTAGCGCCGCCCGCCGTGCTCGGACCCCGACCACTCCGGAGAGGTGATGACGCTGCGCGGCTGGATCTGCACGTCGCTGAACGTGATGTGCGAGCCCGCGTGCTCCTCGGCCAGGAACGCCATCTTCTGCCCGGTCTTGACCTCGAGCTGCTGGAAGCCCTGCACGGCCAGGCGCCCGTTCGTGGTTCCCGAGAACGCCAGCACCATCTCGCATGCGCGCTTGTCGGAGTCCAGACGCACGCGTCCGGCCGTCGGCCCGGCCTCCACGACCCCGTTGAGCTGTTTGAGGGTCTCGATCTCGCGGTCGGGTCGGTAGGTGATGCCCTTCGTGGTCATGCCGAGCTTCTCGGTCAGCGGGCCGAGCGACTTCCACTGCTCGGCCAGAGCCGGATAGTCGCGCTCGACGACGATGAGCTTGGGCATCGTCACTCCGGGCTTGAGCGGCAGGTCCTTCACCGCGCCGTGAGGGGTGGCCAGGGCGTCGGGCGTGTCGTGCTGCAGCGGGGCGGCCACGATGTCGCGCCGCACACCCAGGTGCGTGCGGGCCATCTCGCTGAAGCGCTCGGCGAGCACCTTGAACGTCTCGAAGTCCGTGCGTGTCTGCCACGGCGGGTCGATCGCCGGGGTGAAGGAATGCACGAAGGGATGCATGTCGGTCGAAGACAGATCGTACTTCTCGTACCACGTGGCCGTGGGCAGCACGATGTCGCTGAACAGCGTCGTCGAGGTCATGCGGAAATCGCTCGTGACCAGCAGATCGAGCTTGCCGATCGGGGCATCCTCGCGCCAGCGGATGTCGCGGGGCCGCGACCCCTCGCCGGCCTCGCCCACGCGGATCGAGGAATCAGTGCCCAGTAGATGCTTGAGGAAGTACTCGTTGCCCTTGCCCGATGAGCCGAGCACGTTCGCGCGCCACATCGTGATCACGCGCGGGAAGTTCTCGGGAGCGTCGGGGTCTTCGCACGCGTAGTGCAGCGAGCCGTCGTTGAGACTGTCGACGATGTGCTGCGCGGGCTCCTTGCCCAGTGCCTCTGCTTCGTCGCACAGGTCCAGCGGGTTGCGCGAGAAGGTCGGGTAGCTCGGCATCCATCCGCGCTTGACGGATTCGACCAGGCAGTCAGCGGTGGTGCGCCCGTCGAACGTGCCGCGTGACAGCGCCGAGGACAGCTGGTTGGCCGGCAGCCCGTCGTAGCGCCACTGGTCGGTGGCCAGGTACCAGAACGCCGTGCCGATGGCCTGCCGGGGCGGGCGCACCCAGTCGGCGGCGCCGGCGTACTGGTTGTATCCGGTCAGCGGGCGCACCTTCTCCTGCCCGACGTAGTGCGCCCAGCCACCGCCGTTCACCCCCTGGCAGCCGGTCATCATCGTCAGCGCCAGGAAGGTGCGGTAGATCGTGTCGGAGTGGAACCAGTGGTTCGTGCCGGCACCCATCAGGATCATCGATCGTCCGCCGCTGCGGTCGGCGTTGTCGGCGAACTCGCGGCCGAGGCGCGTGGCCTGCTCGGCCGGGACCGAGGTGATCTCCTCCTGCCATGCGGGTGTGCCCGGCGTCGAGGCATCCTCGTAGCCGGTGGGCCATTCACCGGGCAGACCTGCGCGGCCGACGCCGTAGCGAGCGAGCATCAGGTCGAACACGGTGGTCACGGTGCGGCCGGCGACTTCCCGCACGGGCACCCCGCGGGCGACTGCTCCCGCACCGCCGGCGTGCTCGTGGCCCGCTTCGGGGGCGACGTCGAAGCGCGGGAGCATGATCTCGGCGCTCGCGCCGTCCCAGTCGGCGAGGTCGGCGATCGACAGCGGAGGAACGACGTCTCCGAGGTCGAGGTTCCACCTGCCTTCGTCTTCGGGTGAGAAGCGGTGCCCGAGCGACCCGTTGGGCACCACGACACTCCCGTCGGCGTCCAGGACGACCGGTTTGAACTCCCCGTGCACTGTGGGAGTCTGCGCGGGGAGGTCGAGGTCGGAGGCGGTGACGAACTTGCCCGGCACGAGCCGGTCGCCGTTGCGTTCGAGGGTGACCAGGTAGGGCGAATCGGTGTAGCGGCGCATGTAATCCTCGAAGCGCGCGGTGCGCTTGTGCACGAAGTGCTCGGTGAGGATGACGTGGCCCATCGCGATCGCCAGGGCAGCGTCGGTGCCCGGGTGCGGCGAGGCCCACTCGTCGGCGAACTTGGTGTTGTCGGTGTAGTCGGGCGAGACCACGATGACCTTCTGGCCGCGGTAGCGGGCTTCGGTCATGAAATGCGCGTCGGGTGTGCGGGTGACCGGCACGTTCGAACCCCACATGATGAGGTAGCCGGCGTTCCACCAGTCGGCAGACTCGGGCACGTCGGTCTGATCGCCGAAGACCTGGGGGCTGGCCACCGGCAGGTCGGCGTACCAGTCGTAGAACGAGAGCATCGTCCCGCCCAGCAGGTTCATGAACCGCGACCCCGACCCGTGCGAGATCATCGACATCGCCGGGATGGGCGAGAAGCCGGCCACGCGGTCGGGCCCGTACTTCTTCACCGTGTACACGTGCGCGGCGGCGGTGATCTCCATCGCCTCGTCCCAGGTGGCGCGCACGAGCCCGCCCTTGCCGCGCGAGCTCTTGTAGGCCTCGGATGCCTCGGGGTTCTCGGCGATGGCCGTCCATGCCTCGACCGGGTCGGGGAACTGCTGCTTGGCCTGGCGGTAGAGCTGCAGGAGCGTGTCGCGGATATACGGATAGCGCACACGCGTGGGCGAGTAGGTGTACCAGCTGAACGCGGCGCCGCGGGGACAGCCTCGCGGCTCGTACTCGGGGGAGTCGGGGCCTACCGACGGGTAGTCGGTCTGCTGGGTCTCCCACGTGATGATGCCGTCTTTGACGTACACCTTCCACGAGCACGATCCCGTGCAGTTCACGCCGTGCGTGGAGCGCACCACCTTGTCGTGCGACCAGCGATCGCGGTAGAACACGTCGCCGTCGCGCCCGCCCTCGAGGAACAGGGTGCGCAGGTCGGACGAGACCTCGCCCGGCCGGATGAACTTGCTCAGCTCCAGCAGTGTGTCGGCGAGCGGCCCGTCGGTGGCGGGTGTCGCCGTGCGGATGTCGGGGGTCATACCTTCTCCTCCACCTCACGGATACCCCTCAGTATGGGACGCCTGCGCGGGGGATGCCAGCACTGCGGCCGTGTTTATTCCCGTGGTAATTCCCCCCGGCGTCGAAAGCGACAGGCAGCGGCATCCGAATAAAAACGGTGCGGGTCGATGACAAGGCACGGGCGCGTGGCTACTGTGGGCGCAATACGACAGGAGTCGCCATGGCCCCCACGCAGGTATCCACGCAGACCACCGCGAACACAGCCCAGCTCAACGGCGGTTTCGGACAGGTGGTCCTGGCCACACTCGCCTCGACAGTGGGCTTCTGGGCGTGGATGATCATCGCACCGCTGCAGAATCTGTACAGCCAGCAGATGGGGCTGAACCAGGGTGAGGTCTCGCTTCTGCTGGCCATGCCCGTGCTGGTCGGGGCGCTCGGCCGCATCGTCGTCGGGGCGCTGACCGACCGCCTGGGTGGGCGCAAGGTGTTCGCCTTCGTGCTGCTGGCGGGGGTGCCGCCGCTGCTGCTGGTCGCGCTGGCCGGGTCCATCCACAGCTACCCGCTGCTGCTGGTGGCGGCGTTCCTGCTCGGCATCCCGGGCACCATCTTCGCCGCCGGCATCCCGTTCGCCAGCGCCTGGTTCGCCCCCGCCCGCCGCGGCTTCGCCAACGGCGTGTTCGGTATGGGCATGATCGGCACCGCCGTGGCCGCATTCTTCACCCCCCGCCTGCTGCGCTGGATCGGCTACTGGCCGACACACCTGCTGGTGGCGGTCCTGATGGTGGCCATGGCGGTGCTGGTCTGGGTGGTCATGCGCGATTCGCCGGTGTGGACGCCCAGCCGTCAGCCGCTCATCCCGAAGGTGCTCGGAGCGCTCAAGCTCCCGGTCACGTGGCAGATGGCGTTCTTGTATGCGATCGTGTTCGGCGGGTTCGTGGCGTTCTCGACCTATCTTCCGAAGTATCTGATGACGATCTATCCGAGCGAGGTCGACCCGGTGGGTGCGGGCACACGCACTGCCATGTTCGCCGTGGCCGCGGTCATCGCCCGCCCCATCGGTGGTGTGCTCGCCGACAAGCTCGGACCGAAGCTGGTCTCGCTGGTCTCGCTCGCAGGCATCGTCGCGACGGCCTACATCGTCGGGCAGCAGCCGCCCGAGGGGATCGTCACCGGTGCCGTGTTCCTGTTCATGGCCGCCGCGATGGGTCTGGGAATGGGCGGGGTGTTCGCGTGGGTCGGCCCGTCCACGCCCCCCGACAAGGTCGGGGCGGTCACCGGCGTGGTGGCGGCGGCGGGAGGCCTCGGCGGCTATTTCCCGCCGCTGGTGATGGGTCTCACGTACCACACCGAGACCAACTCGTATTGGCTCGGACTGTGGCTGCTGGTGATCGTGGGGGCCGTCGCCCTGGTGGTGGCGGGCATGTTGCGCGATGCTCGCGCCCGGAAATGACCCCACGACCCCGCACGTTGGCTACCGTGGGGGGTATGGCGGCGGAACTTCTTCCCACGATTCGTGATACGCGCGGACGCGCACTGCACGATCTGCGAATCTCGGTGACCGATCGATGCAACTTCCGATGCGTGTACTGCATGCCGAAAGAGATCTTCGGCCGCGACTATGCGTTCCTGCCCAAAAACCTGCTGCTCTCATTCGAAGAGATCGCGCGGGTGGCGCGGGCCGGCATCTCCCTGGGGGTGCGCAAGCTGCGCCTCACCGGCGGTGAACCGCTGCTGCGCCGGGACCTCGAAGACCTCGTGCGCATGCTGGCTGCCCTGCCCACCCCCGACGGCTCACCGTTGGACATCGCGGTGACCACCAACGGCTCGGCGCTCGCGCACAAGGCGGCGGCGCTGCGCGAGGCGGGCCTGAACCGGGTCACCGTCTCGCTGGATTCCTTCGATGACGCCACGTTCCGCGCGATGAACGACGTGGACTTCCCCGTCGACCGGGTGCTGGAGGGCATCCGTGTCGCGCGCGAGGTCGGCTTCCCCGTCAAGGTCAACACCGTGCTCAAGCGCGGCCTGAACGACCACGACATCATTCCGATCGCCGAGCACTTCCGCGGGACGGGTGTGACGGTGCGCTTCATCGAGTTCATGGATGTCGGTACCACGAACGGATGGAATCTCGCCGAGGTCGTCCCCTCTGCCGAAGTGGTTGAGCAGATCTCGGCGGTCTATCCGCTCGAGCCGGTGCCCCCGGCCTACCCGGGTGAGACCGCGACGCGGTGGAGGTATCTCGACGGGGCCGGCGAGATCGGCGCCATCTCGAGCGTGACCTCGCCGTTCTGCGGCTCGTGCACGCGCGCGCGCATCTCCGCCGACGGCAAGCTGTTCACGTGCCTGTTCGCCTCGCGCGGGCACGATCTGCGCACCCTCCTGCGCTCCCACGCCGATGACGGCGGCCAGGATGCCGTCGTGCGCGATGCACTGGCGGGGCTGTGGGCCGTGCGCGACGATCACTATTCCGAGCTGCGCTCGCAGGCCACCGCGTCGCAGGCAGGTCCGCGCGAGCGCATCGAGATGTCGTACATCGGCGGCTGAGCCGGCGCATCCGGCGCCGCCTCGATAGGCTCGCACGATGAGCTTCGTCCGCCCATTCCGTCCCGGAGACGAGCCTGCCCTCGGTGAGATCTGCGTGCGCACCGCCGACGCCGGCGATGATGCGAGCGGCCTGCTCGCCGACGATGCGATCTGGCCGGCGATCTTCGTGTGGCCCTACGTCGCGCACGACCCCGACACCGCGTTCGTGGTCGAGGCCGACGACGGTCGTGTCGTCGGGTACATCGTCGCAACCGTGGACACCGATGCGTTCGGCCAATGGTTCCGCACCCGGTGGTGGCCGCCGTATGCGAGCCGCTGGCCGTTGTCGGCGACCACCCCCGCGCGCGACGCCGACCTGCTCGGCTACGCCGCCGCCCGCGGCAGCGCGCCCGATCGGCTGCAGGCTCAGGGGTACTCCGCGCACCTGCACATCGATCTGCTGCCCGAACTGCAAGGACAGGGCTGGGGCCGGCGACTGATCGGAACGCTCGTCGAACACCTGCGCGGGCGCGGGGTCACCGGCATCCAGCTCACCGCGTCCGCCGACAACCACGGCGCCGCCGCGTTCTACCCGCGTGTGGGATTCGACCCTCTGGCCTCCGACGACGGCGGGCGCTCGTTCGGCCTGCGCCTGGTCAGCGGCTGACGATCTCGGCCAGATCGCGCACTCGCCGCCGCTCGCGCAGGGGAGCAGCGCCCGTCGAGCCGACGATCCGCCGGTCGTCTTTCACGAAGCCGTCTTCACGCCAGCCGTGCCGCTCGTAGAACTCCGCCGCGCGGGCGTTGCCATCGAGCACCCACAGCGATGCCTGCGCGAAGCGGGCCCGTCGCAGCGCCTGCTCGGCGGCGGCCATCAGCGCGTGTCCGACGCCCGCCGACCAGTGGGTGGGCAGCGCGTACAGCGCGTACAGCTCCCCGCGGTGCGGTCCGTCGTCGTCGCGGCACGGGCCGACCGCCGCCCAGCCGACCGCGTCGCCGTCCACGTGGGCGACGAAATCCGACACGCGTGGATCTGCGTGACGCTGGTCCCAATGCGTCGTGCGCAGCTGCGCTTCGCGGTCGACGTCCAGCCGCTCCAGCAGCACGGGCGGAATCAAGCCGTCGTATGCCGCGCGCCACGATGCCACACGGATCTCGGCGATCACGCGACCGTCGTCCGCGGTCGCACGCCGCACCGTCACCGTCATGCCTCGACGGTACCCGAGAGGACGATCACGCCGACAGCGTCAGCTGCACGTGGCACTGCGCCGGATCGCACGTGGGCAGCAGTCCCTCGACGGCAAGCGGGCCGCCGGCCTCTGCCAGCACTCCCTGCATGAGACCCACGTGCACCGCGCACAGCACGTCACGGTGCGCGGCCTGCGCCTGCGCGTGGCTGCACGGCGTGAGGTCGACCGTCAGCTCCGCTTCGTCGACGGCCGGATCGAATCCGGCATCCTGCAGATCTTCCACCAGCGCGTCGAGCTGGTGCTGGGCGGCGTCGGACAGCTGCGACCCGGTCCAGGGCATGACCTTGCGCATCAGGTCTCCGCGGGCCGCAGCATCCCGCACCTTCTGCTGCGCGACCGGGCTTGAGGACGCACCCTCTCCGGATGCCGCGCTGTAGAGCATGCGCGGGCGACCCCGCGTGGCACGGTGCTCGGTCTCGGGCACCACGTACCCCGATTCGATCAGTCGCTGCAGATGCTCGCGGACCGTGTTCGCGTGCAGTCCGGTCGCCTCGCTCAGCTCGCTGATCGTGCGACCTGGTCTGGTCAGCAGCAGATGGAGGATCTGCACCCGCGAGTAGCTCGAAATCGCGCTATAGCCCGTGGCCATGTGTCCATTATGTCGGGCCGGGGGGCGTGCTCGGTCCATGAGCCCTACGGCAGGTAGTACGTCGGGTTGGGCAGCTTCACCGTGTGGTCGGCGCGGGTGCCGATCAGGTCGCTGAACTGGTCGCCGACGTTCGCCACGATCGTGTAGCCGCCGCCGGCGGGGGTCTCGATGTACGCGCGGGTCTGCGACTTGTACTCGATCGTCGTGCACTTCACCGTCGCGCACGTGATGTACGACGGTTGCTGGCCCGCGGCCCACTTCGTGTAGTAGTTCTCGGACGTGAAGCCGGTGTAGTACTTCGCGAGGTTGCCCAGCGTCGCCTGCTTCTGGTCGGCGCCGCGTCCGGTGAGCCCGATCATCGTGCACCCGGCATCCCGAATCGTGTTCGTGGCCGCGACCATGCCCGGGGTCGCCGGGAACCGCTCGGGCTGCACCCAGTCGTCGTTCTGCGTGGTCGGGTTGAACACGAAGTGCATGTCGGCGACCTCCATGTCGTACGTCCACAGCGTGGTGTCGTCGGCGTCGAGCACGATCGCCGGCTTCTCGCCCTTGGCGGCCAGAGTGCGGCACTCGGCCGCGATGGCGGGCACCCGCCGGTTCAGCAGCGCGGTCATCTCGCTCATGTAGGGCGAGCCGTCGGTGCTGGCAAGGCCGGTGCCGGGGTCGCCGTAGTACGTGGCGATGGTCTTCTTGACCACGTCGATGTTCGGGATGCCTTCGCCGCCCTGCGTCAGTCCGCTCGAGCCGTCCGCCTTCAGCTGGAACTGCGTGTGCGGGGCCAGGCGCGGTTCGCTCACGCCGGGCAGGTCGGGCGAGGGCAGGTAGTAGGTGGGGTTGGGGAGCTTGACGTCGTGGTCGGCGAAGCCGCCCTGCAGGTCTGACCACTGGTCGCCGATGTTGACGGCGATGTCATACCCGAGGTCGTTCTCGAGGTGCTTGCGGGTGAGCGCCTTGAACTCGACCGTCGTGCACTTCGCCGTCGCGCACGTGATGTACGACGGCTGCTGACCATCCGCCCACTTCGTGTAGTAGTTGGCGGCGGTGAAGCCGTGGTAGCCGACGTCGGTGACGTTCTCGATCGAGGCGGGCTTCTGGTCGGCGCTGCGGCCGGTGATGCCGATCACGTCGAAGCCGATCCGGCGGGCGGTGTCGACCAGGTCGACCATGCCGGGAGTCGCGGGGAACTTCTTGCCCTTCACCCACACGTCCTGCTCCTGTGGGGTGAACACGAAGTGCATGTCGCCGACTTCCATGTCGTAGGTCATGAGCATCGTGTCGTCGGTGTCGACCACGATCGCCGGTGTCTTTCCGGTGCGCGCCGACGCCTTGTAGTACGAGGCCAGCTTCGCCTTGACCCGCGAGGTGATCTTCGTCATCTCGGAGATGTAGGGCGAGGAGGTCATGTCGGCCAGACCCGTGCCGGGGTCGCCGTAGTACGTCGCGATGGTCTTCTTCACGATGTCGATGTTCGGGATGCCTTCGCCGCCCTGGGTCAGTCCGCTCGAGCCGTCAGCGGCCATCGTGAAGTGCGTGCGCGGGCTGAGGTCGCCCGGACTGCCGCCCACGGAATGGGCCTGAGCCGCGGTCGCGCCGGCGACCGACAGAGCCACTGCCAGAACTGCGGTGAGGGATGCTGCGGCCACGCGCCGTGCACGGATCATCTTCGACTCGCTTTCGTTCGGGACGACTGGGTCACAGCCGTCCGCCACGATAGACCCGTGCGGTGTCCAGCGAAAGAGCCCTCTGGGTCCGCTCGATGAGTTTTCTCTCCTCTTGCCGTGTGTTCAGCTGCGCGCCGCACCGCCACTCGAGCGCACGGCGGCAGCGAGCGTTGCGAGCACGTCGGCCGTGGCCTCCCATCCCATGCAGGCATCGGTGACGCTCTGCCCGTACCTCAGACCCGCAGGACCGTGGGCGACGTCGAGCTTCTGGGCGCCTGCGACGAGATTGCTCTCGAGCATGATGCCGGCGATCTGCCCCGCGCCGCCGACGAGTTGGGCGGCCACCTCGCGTGCGACCTCGGCCTGGCGCACGTGGTTCTTGCCGCTGTTGGCGTGGCTGGCGTCGACGACGAGCCGGGGTGTGCGGCCGGATGCCGCCAGCCGCTGCGCCGCGTGCGACACGTGGGCGGCGTCGAAGTTGGGGCCGTCTGCACCCCCGCGCAGGATCACCGTCGTATCGGGGTTGCCGGTCGTGGCGACCAGGCTCGCGCGTCCGTCTGCGTCGATGCCGAGGAAGGACTGCGGGACGGATGCCGCGGCCGCCGCATCCAGCGCGACCTGCAGGCCGCCGTCGGTGCCGTTCTTGAAGCCGATCGGCATGGACAGCCCACTGGCCAGCTGCCGGTGGATCTGGCTCTCGGTCGTGCGGGCGCCGATCGCGCCGAAGCTGATGAGGTCGGCGATGTACTGCGGACTGATCGGCTCGAGGAACTCGGTTGCACACGGCAGGCCGAGCGCGGTCACGTCGCGCAGGAAGGCGCGCGCCAGGCGCAGGCCCGCGGCGATGTCGTGGCTGCCGTCCAGGCGCGGATCGTTGATGAGGCCCTTCCAGCCCACCGTGGTGCGCGGCTTCTCGAAGTAGGTGCGCATCACGATGAGCAATTCGTCGCGGTGCGCGTGGGCGGCGCGCGCGAGGTGAGCGGCGTAGTCGAGGCCGGCGTCCGGGTCGTGGATCGAGCACGGTCCGACGACCACGAGCAGTCGGGGGTCGTCGCCGGCGAGCACCGCGCGCACCTCGTCGCGCGTGCGGTGCACGAGGCGGCGCCGTTCGGCTCCGGTGGGCAGTTCGTCGCGGATGCGGGCGGGCGAGGGCATCTCGGTGAAGTGGGCGACGTGCAGATCGCTTGTGGTCGCTGTCGCGGTGAGGGTGGTGTGCATGGGTCCTGCCTCGGTCGGGGCGGACCCTGTGCAGAGCCCGCCGAAACGGCGAAAGCCAGAGCGAATGCTCTGGCTTGTCGGCTCTGAAGGTGTCGGTGGGCGCTAGATCGGCGCCGGCCCCTCCAGAGCCGACTCGAAATACGCATACCAACGGGATGTCATGGTCACGACACTAGCGCACGCCGACGGACCTTCCGTCCTTTCAGCAGTCACGAACTGCGGTGGCCGCGGGTGTGGACCGCACAGAGCGCCTGCTGAACTGAACGTCGGCGGCCGGCGCGGAATGGATGAGGCACTCCTCCTGTTCTCCTACAACCGGAGGGATGCCTCATCTTGGAATTCCTCCGACATCGGCCAGCTCGACGGGTGGCCGGCGGCGCGACCACGAGGAGCGAGACATGCGCGGCATCAGCACGAGATCCCGAACGCCGGGCGCGGCGACGCTGGGCACGGCTCCGGCGGTTCGACTCGAGTCGGTCGTGAAGACCTACGGCACCGGCCCCTCGGCGGTCGTCGCCTTGCGCAGCATCGATCTGACGCTGGAGCGAGGGTCGTTCACCGCGATCATGGGGCCATCAGGTTCGGGCAAGAGCACCTTCCTGAACACCGCTGCAGGACTGGACACCCCCACCAGCGGCTCGGTCTGGATCGGCGATACCGCCATCTCCCGGATGCGGGCCACCACGCTCGCGAAGTTCCGGCGCACACATGTCGGGTTCGTCTTCCAGGCCTACAACCTGCTGCCGGCTCTGACGGTCGAGCAGAACGTGACGCTGCCGCTGCTTCTTTCGCACAAGCGGGTGGATCGCACCTGGTTCGACCGCATCATCCGCGCGGTCGGGCTCGACGAGCTTCGGCGGCGACGCCCTGCGGAACTCTCCGGCGGCCAGCAGCAGCGGGTGGCGATCGCGCGTGCACTGGTCACGCGACCGGATGCCGTCTTCGCCGACGAACCGACCGGGGCACTGGACTCGCGCACCGGCCAGCAGGTGCTGGAGCTGCTCGCGCAGATGACGCGGGAGCTGAACCAGACCGTTGTCATGGTCACGCACGACCCCGCCGTCGCCGCGCGGGCCGACAGCGTCGTCTTCCTTGCCGACGGCGCGTTCGTCGGGTCGCAGGTCGGCGCGACGACCCAGCAGATCGTCGATCGCATGAGCGCGTTGGGCACCTGGTGAACGGGTTCATCTGGGCGGGGATCCGCCAGCAGAGGGGAACGCTCCTCGGCGTCTTCGTGGCGGTGCTGACGGCCACCATGCTTGCCACCGGCCTCGGCGTCCTGATCGAGTCCGGCACGCGTGGCGGCGTCGAGCCGCAGCGCTACACCGCAGCCGACGTGATCGTGGGCGGCGAGCAGTCGTTCGTGACCCCGGAGCAGGCGACGTACGCGCTTGCTGAGCGCGTACCCCTTCCCGCCGACGCGCTGGGCGCGATCCGCGCCCTTCCGGAGGTGGCGAAGGTCGTCGCCGACACGACGGTTCCGATGGTGTGGGGAGGATCTCCCATCCAGGCACACGGGTGGAGCTCGGCGGCGCTCACGCCCTACCGGCTCAGCAGCGGCCATGCGCCGAGCTCGGCCGACGACGTCGTCGTCGACGCGGCTCTGGCCGCGCGCACGAAGGTGGGTGCCGCAGTGACCCTCGCCCACGGCGGCATCGACGGCACGTACCGCGTCGTGGGGACCGTCGAATCCACGTCGGGCCGGCAGCCCACGCGGACCGCCCACGTCTTCGTGACGGATGCCGCGGCAGCGGCACTGGCCCCGCGCGGTGAGGTCGCCGACGTCGTCGGAGTGTTCGCGCGGCCCGGCGTGTCCCTCGGAGACCTCGCCCGGCAGATTCGCGACCGGGTGCCGAACGTGGTGACGTACACGGGCGATGACCGCGGTGCCGCGGAGTTCCTCGATGCCGGGGCCGCCCGGGCCACGCTCGTCTCGATCGGTTCGTCGTTCGCCGGCACGGCCATCCTGATCGCCCTGTTCGTCGTTGCCAGCACGCTGTCGCTGTCGATCCAGCGGCGCAGGCGGGACTTCGCCCTGCTGCGCGCCGTCGGCTCGACACCGCTGCAGATCCATCGGATCGTCGCGCAGGAGGTGCTGCTGGTCTCAGGCGCCGGCGCGCTGGCCGGAGTGATCCCCGGATTCGTTCTGGCCGCCGTGATGCGGTTCGGCTTCGCGCAGGCGGGGGTGATCCCGCACGACTTCGCACTCACCTACGGTGCGATTCCACCGCTGGTCGCTGTCGCGGCGATGGTGGCGGCATCCCAGCTGGCTGCTGCCGTCGCCGCCCGGCGATCTGCCCGCATCAGTCCGGTCGAGGCCCTGCAGGAGGCCTCGACCACACCGGGCGCCATCGGCCTCGGGCGCACGATCACCGGAGTGATCCTGGGGATCTTCGGCCTGTTCGCCAGCGCGATTCCACTGGTGGTCCCCGGCACGATCGCGGTGGCCGGTCCCGCCGTCGCGGCGCTGTTGCTCATCATCGCGGTGGGACTGCTCGGTCCGCGCCTGGTGCGCGTCGCCATCGCGATCTTCGGCGGGCTGCTGTGGCCGCTGCGGTCGGCGCCGTCGTTCCTGGCGGCAGCAAACGCGCGCAGCAACTCGCGCAGGCTCGCCGCCGCGATCATCCCGCTGGCCCTGGGCATCGGACTCGGCCTCGTGCAGGTGGGCACCCACTCGATCATCGCGGCCGAGGCCACCTCGCAGTCCCACGCCGGAGTGACCGCCGATGTGCTGGTGACCGGCGGGGTGTCGGGTCTGTCCGACCCTGCGGTCGCCTCCATCGCCGGTACGCCCGGCGTGGCCGCCGCCAATCCCGTGGCCGTCAGCGAGATGATCTTCAGCTTCGTGCAGCTGGGCGACCCGACATCCGCCCAGTACGCCGTGCAGGGACTGGATCCCGACGCGACCGCTTCCACGATGGATCTGGGTGTGGTCGGCGGGACGCTGAAGGCGCTGGACGGCGAGAACACACTCGCCCTCAGCTCCGACGCCGCCTCGGCGGCCGGCGTGCGGGTCGGCGACACGGTCACCGGGCACTTCGGTGACGGATCCGAGGTCACCTCCACGGTGGTCGCGCTGTACACCCGAGGTTTGGGGTTCGGCGACGTCACGATGGCAGAAGATGCGCTGCTCGCCCACACGACGACGGGCCTGAGCGACGACGTGCTGGTCAGCGCGCAGCCGGGGCAAGCGGCACACGTGCAGCATGCGCTTGAAGCCGCTGGATTCACGGTCGCCAACCGCAGCGAGCTGCGTGCTGCCGGCGACGGCGCCCGCGACGCGAACTCGCTCGTCAACCTGATCGCGCTCGCCGTCATCCTCGGCTACATCGCCATCGCCGTGGTGAACACGCTGGTCCTGGCGACCGGGGAGCGGCGACGCGAGTTCGCCCTCCTGCAGCTGGTCGGCTCCACGCGCCGGCAGGTGCGGGCCATGATGCGCACCGAGTCGGTGATGATCGTGCTGCTGGCCTCGGTGCTCGGAGTGCTGGTGGCAGCCCCGCCGCTGGTGGGCATCAGCTTCGGCATCTCCGGGCAGCTGCTGCCGAGCATCTCACTGACCGAGAGCGCAGCGATCATCGTCGCGCTGGCCGTGGTCGGACTGGTCTCACTGGCCCTGGCGACGCGGGCGGTGATGCGCCGTGCACCGATCGCCGAGATCGGATCGCGTCAGTAGCCGGCGGCGTGGCGTCAGTGCGCGGTGGTGGGCACCCACCCGAGCGCGGGAGCCACGTGCGTCGCGAACGACTCGACGATGTGCAGGTTGAACTCGACGCCCATCTGCGAGGGGATCGTCAGCATCAGGGTGTCGGCTGCCTGGACCGCGGCATCCGCCTTCAACTGCTCGATGAGCACGTCGGGCTCGGCCGCATACGTCTTGCCGAACGTCGAGCGCAGACCGTCGATGTAGCCGACGCCTCCGCCCTCTTGGCTGTGACCGAAGTACATGCGATCCTGGCTGGTCGTGATCGGAAAGACCGAGCGACTGACCGACGTGCGCGGGGTGCCGGGGTGCCCGGCCTCGCGCCACGCGTCATGGAACGCCTGCAGCTGCGAGGCCTGGAGCTCGTCGAACGGCATCCCGAGGTCTTCGGTCAGCAGCGTCGACGACATCAGGTTGACCCCGATCTGACCGGCCCACACCGCGGTGTCGTGGCTGCCCGCGCCCCACCAGATGCGGGAGCGAAGCCCCTCGGAGTACGGCTCGATGCGCTGCCGGCCGGTGCCGCCGCCGAACGGGCTCGAGGAGTCGGCGTCGGCCATGCCCTCACCCGAGATCGCTCGCAGGAACAGGTCGAAGTGCTTGCGGGCGATGTCGGCGCCGCGTGGGTCTTCCGATCCGGTGTAGCCGAACGCCTCGTAGCCGCGCACGACCGATTCGGGTGACCCGCGGCTCACGCCCAGGGCGAGTCTGCCGTCGCTGATGAGGTCGAGTGCCGCGGCTTCTTCGGCCATGTACAGCGGGTTCTCGTAGCGCATGTCGATCACGCCGGTGCCGACCTCGATGCGCTCGGTCGTCGCCGCGATCGCGGCCATCAGCGGCATCGGAGATGAGTGCTGCTTGGCATAGTGGTGCACGCGGAAGTACGTGCCGTTGACGCCGAGCTCGTCCATCGCTCCCGCCAGTTCGATGGCCTGGTGGAGGTTGTCGCGGGCGGTCAGCTCGCGTCCCGCGCCGAGCGGGCCGTAGTGACCGAACGAGAGAGTTCCGAAACGCTGCATGGTGGATGCAACGGTACTCGCGATCTGTGCATTCCAGTGAATGGATGCCGCGTCCCGCGTCGTCGCTACGCTGGAGCGATGCCGCTGCTTGTCGCGTTCTGTGCCGTCCTGCTGCTGAACGTGTACGCGGCGATACTGATCTGGCTGCGCGCTGTGGTGTACCGGGTGCCGCTGTACCGACCGATGCTGGCGAACATCGTGCTGTCGTTCGTACCGGTGCTGGTCGCGCTGGCCGGCATCCTCGGCCTGCTGCTGATCGGCGAGGCCGGCACTGTCGTGAACGCCCCGTCGCTGGTGCGCGTGGTGCTGTGGGCGTACGTGGTGATCGGGACCATCGCGTGGGTGCTGTTCTTTCCCAATGCGATCTACCTGATCACCGAGCTCAACTTCAGCCACCGACGCGAAGACGACCCGGTGCCACTGTGGTTCGACATCATCCAGACGCTCACTCTGACACTGTCGGGCATCGGCAATGCAGTGGTGAGCATGGGGGTGGTCGAGTTCGCCTTCACAGCCGTCTTCCTCGACCCGACCGGGGGCATCCCGGTCTCCAGCTGGGTGTTCGCGGGCGTGGTCATCGTGCTGGGCGCCATCGGCGTCTACTTCGGCCGCTATCTGCGGTTCAACAGCTGGGACGTGCGCCACCCGTTCGGCATGATGCGCAAGCTGCGGGTGCACTTCGCATTGAGGGGCAAGGCGCTGGAGGCGTTCGGCTTCGTGCTCACCCACGCCGTACTGATCGCGCTGGTGTACGTGCCGGCCTACCTGCTCGCCTACGAGGCGCTGCGCGTCGTCTGACGCCGTGAGACGAGGGCGGCGATCACGCGCCAGCCCACGAGGGTGACCAGCAGGAACGCCGCCGCGACGATGATGAACGGCACCGCGGTGCCCTGATCGCCGGCCACGCGCAGCAGCATGCCGCCCACCAGTGTCACCGCCCACACCGGCAGGCCGGTGCGCACGGGGCGGGTGGGGGCGCGCCAGGCCAGTGCGACCGCCCAACCGATGACCAGGGCCGCCAGGAACGGCCATGCCGTGGTGGCGATGCCGGCCAGGCTCAGCGCTTCGCCGTGGCTCGCGCGCCCGACGACGGCGAAGACGATGACGATGACGACGTCTGACACGATCGACCACACGAGGCGACGGGGGGAGTGCATGGAGGTCCTTTCGGCTGGTTCCATCTTGGCAGTCGTACAGAAAGCGCCGTCCGCGGATCGGTAGAATCGCCGGTGACCCCCGAATTCGTGCGCTGTCCGTGCGCACAGCCGTCACCCGCGGGCCACGAGCCCGCACGCGAAGGAGCGCAGTGAACAGTCCGGTCGAGAACGAACGACGTGCCTGGATCGCCCGTGAAGAGCAGGCCGAGAGGCTCATTCCGCTCGTAGGCGGCCTGTACCGCAACCGGGGTGTCGTGACATCCATCCACGGGCGCCGCCTGATCGGGCTGAGCTCCATCGACCTGATCAAGGCGCACAAGTTCGCCCGGCAAGCGGGTGCTGAAGCGCTGAGCCTGGATGCCTCGACCGCCGTGCTCGAAGCGCTGACGGTGCTGCAGCCCGGCCCCGCCTCGCTGGACATCGCCCGTCTGCACGACGGGTACGTCCAACGCGGCGACGGGATGACGCTGGTCGACCACCTGCGCGGTGAGCTCGCCGAGATCCTGGTCATCGACGACGCGGCTCCCGGAACGCCGAAAGACGTCGTGCTCTACGGCTTCGGGCGGATCGGGCGACTGCTGGCGCGTCTGCTCATCTCGCACGCCGGCAGCGAGGCGGGACTGCGGCTGCGCGCGATCGTCGTACGGCAGGGCAGCGACGACGACCTCGAGAAGCGTGCGAGCCTGCTGCGCCGCGACTCGGTGCACGGTCCGTTCGCCGGCACCCTCACGGTCGACCACGAGAGCAACACGATCCTGGCCAACGGCACGCTCATCCAGGTCATCTACTCGAACGACCCGGCCACCGTCGATTACGAGGCATACGGCATCCACGATGCGATCGTCGTCGACAACACCGGCCGTTGGCGCGACCGCGAGGGTCTCGAGCAGCACCTGTCGGCGAAGGGCGTCGCGCGCGTGCTGCTGACCGCGCCGGGCAAGGGCGACGTGAAGAACATCGTGCACGGCATCAACCACGGCGACATCCTGCCGTCCGATCGCGTGCTGTCGGCGGCATCGTGCACCACCAACGCGATCACCCCGGTGCTCGCCGCGCTCGACGAGGCGTACGGCATCGTGCGCGGGCACGTCGAGACCGTGCACTCGTACACCAACGACCAGAACCTGATCGACAACTTCCACAAGGGCAGCCGCCGCGGCCGCTCGGCGGCGCTGAACATGGTGATCACCGAGACGGGAGCCGCCAAGGCCGTGGCCAAGGCGCTGCCGCAGCTGTCGGGCAAGCTCACCGGCAGCGCGATCCGTGTGCCCACCCCGGACGTGTCGCTGGCGATCCTGAACCTGAGGCTGGATCGCCCCGCGCAGCGCGACGAGCTCAACGGCTATCTGCGCGCGGTGTCGCTGCACTCCAAGCTGCGTCAGCAGATCGACTACATCGAGTCGCCCGAGGTCGTCTCGACCGACTTCGTCGGGTCGCACCGCGCCGGCATCGTCGACGGCCTGGCCACGATCGCCGACGGCGAGGACGTCGTCGTCTACGTCTGGTACGACAACGAGTTCGGCTACAGCTGCCAGGTCGTGCGGGTCATCGAGCAGATGGCCGGCACCCACCCGACCGTGCTGCCGCAGCGTCTGGATGTGACCCTGGAGACCGTGCGGGTCTGAAGCCGCACGGCCGGGGAGACAATGGATGTGGCGTCAACAGATCGAGGAGCATCATGAGCGACGACGGCAGCATCACCCGCATTCCGGGTACGGAGACGGCGGTTCTGGCCGGGGGGTGTTTCTGGGGGATGGAGGATCTGGTGCGCCGTCAGCCCGGGGTGCTGCACACGCGGGTCGGGTACACCGGCGGGGTGAATGACCATGCGACGTACCGCAACCATCCCGGTCACGCCGAGTCGTTGGAGATCGTGTTCGACCCGGCGAAGACCACCTACCGGGATCTGCTGGCGTTCTTCTTCCAGATCCATGACCCGTCGACCCTGAACCGGCAGGGCAACGACATCGGCTCCAGCTACCGGTCGGCGATCTTCCCGCTGAGCCCACAGCAGGAGCAGGTCGCCCGGGACACGATCGCCGATGTGGACGCGTCGGGTCTGTGGCCGGGCAAGGCGGTCACCACGATCGAGCCGGCCGGTCCGTTCTGGGAGGCCGAGCCCGAGCACCAGGACTACCTGGAGCGCTACCCGAACGGGTACACCTGCCACTTCCCCCGCGCAGGATGGGTCCTGCCCCGCCGCGAGACCACATCCGCGTCAACCACGGCATGAGCGCCGCGCCGGAGCCGGTGGCGGTGCGCACGCTTGCCGCCGGGGCGGTGGTGCGTGGGGCGCGCCCGGGTGACGAGCAGGGGATTCTGGCGTGCATCCAGGCCCTCGCCGTCTATGAGCGCGAGCCCGATGCCGTGCAGAACACCGCCGAGATGATCGCCGAGACGCTGTTCGGCGATGACCCGCACGCCTTCGCGCACGTCGTGGAGCGCGATGGGCGCATCGTCGGGCTGGCGCTGTGGTTCCTGACGTATTCGACGTGGACCGGGCGACACGGCATCTGGCTGGAGGACCTGTTCGTGTTCGAGTCCGAGCGCGGCAGCGGGTATGGCACGGCGCTGATCTCCGAGCTCGCCGCACTGTGTGTGCAGCGCGGCTACACCCGGCTGGAGTGGACGGTGCTGGATTGGAACGCGCCGTCGATCGCGTTCTACCGGTCGATCGGCGCTGCGCCGATGGACGAGTGGACGACGCAGCGCCTGGACGGTGCGACGCTGGGCGCCCTGGCCGCGCGCGTGCGCTAGCGCCGTCGGCCCGCGGCGTCTTCTGGATGTCGGGGCCAGCCGCTAGCGTCGTGCAGGTGGTGTATGAGCTGACCCGTGACCAGGCGAGACGCATCGTCGTGCGCGCGCAGCTGCTGGACGCCGACCGTCCGGGCGACGTCGTCGAGGTCGCCGAGCAGCTGGCCGTGATCAAGATCGATCCGACCGCGGTGATCGCCCCGTGCGAGCACACCACGCTGTGGGCGCGCATCGGGTGGTCGTATGAGACCGGGCAGCTGCGCAAGGTCGTCGAGCAGGACCGGCTGCTGTTCGAGTTCGACGGCACCTACCGCCCGATGAGCATGCTGCCGCTGATGCGCCCGGCGATGCGCCGATACCCGCGATATCAGCGCGAGAAGGACTGGCTCGAGGCCAATGGGGCCTTCCGCAAGGACGTGATCGCGCGGCTGCGGGCCGAGGGCCCGATGGCTGCCGACGCCATCCCCGACACCGCGCGGGTCGTGCGTGAGTCGGCGGACGGCTGGTACGGCCCGAACCAGGTGCCGCGCATGCTCGAAGCACTCTCGCGCCAGGGAGTGGTGGCCGTGTCGGGCCGGCAGGGCCGGCGTCGGGTGTGGGACGTCGCGGAGCGCGTGTTCCCGCAGGACCTGCCCGAGTACGCCGACGCCGACGCTGAGCGGATGCTGGCCGAGCGGCGCCTGCAGGCAGCTGGCATCACAAAGCAGAACTCGCCCTGGTCGCGGGTGGGCGAGGCGGGCGAACCGGCGCGCATCGAGGGCTCGAAGTGGAAGTGGCGGGTCGATCCCGAGGCGCTGTCACGCGTGGATGACGAGATCGACGGTCGTGTGGCGATCCTGAACCCTTACGACGGCATGCTGTTCGACCGCCCGCGCCTGCGCGAGCTGTTCGAGTTCGACTACGTGCTCGAGCAGTTCAAGCCCAAGGCGCAGCGCGTCTACGGCCACTTCGCCCACCCGATCCTGATGGGCGACCGCTTCGTCGGACTGCTCGACGCTCAGGTCGACAAGAAAGAAGAAGTGCTGCAGGTCAATGCGATCCATGAACTGCTGCCGTTCGAGCCGGAGGAGCACGACATGGTGCGCGCCGAACTGGATGATCTGGCCGAGTGGCTGGGCGTTCCCGTGGCCGGGCAGCGCTGACCGGCCTAGACTTCCGAGTGCCTGTGACCACGGGCCGGAGAGGAACGGCAATGCAACTGGGAATGATCGGCCTCGGCCGGATGGGTGCGAACATCGTGCGGCGACTGCAGCGCGACGGCCACGAATGCGTCGTGTTCGACACGAACAAGGATGCCGTGGCAGCACTGGTCGCCGAGGGCGCCACGGGTGCCGACAGCCTGTCCGATCTCGCCGCGAAGCTGCAGGCTCCGCGTGCGGTCTGGGTCATGGTTCCGGCATCCATCACCGGAAAGGTGGTCGACCAGCTGGCCGACGTCTTCGAGACCGGCGACGCGATCATCGACGGCGGCAACTCCAACTACCGCGACGACGTGCGCCGGGCTGAGGCACTCGACAAGCGCGGAATCGACTACATCGACGCCGGCACGAGCGGCGGGGTGTTCGGTCTGGAGCGCGGGTACTGCCTGATGATCGGGGGGCCGGATGCCGCGGTGCAGCGCCTGGAGCCGATCTTCCGCACGATCGCCCCGGGCGCGGGCGATATCGACCGCACCCCCGGGCGCAGCGGCGACTACGCGCCTGAGGAGCTCGGATACCTCCACTGCGGGCCCAGCGGCGCCGGCCACTTCGTGAAGATGGTGCACAACGGCATCGAATACGGCATCATGGCCGCCCTCGCCGAGGGGCTGAACATCCTCGACAACGCGGATGCCGGAACCCGCGAGGCCGAGCACTCTGCCGAGATCGCGCCGCTCGAAGAGCCCGAGTTCTACAAGTTCACGGTCGACACGCCCAAGGTCGCCGAGCTCTGGCGGCGCGGATCGGTCATCTCGTCGTGGCTGCTGGACCTGACCGCCGCGGCCCTCGAGGAGAACCACGATCTGCACGGGCTGGCCGGGCGCGTGTCGGACTCGGGTGAGGGCCGCTGGACGGTGAAGGCCGCCGTCGACGTGGGTGTTCCCGTCCCGGTGCTGGCTTCGGCGCTGTTCGAGCGCTTCGCCTCACGCGACGAGGACCATTACGCCAACCAGCTGCTCTCGGCGATGCGTCTGCAGTTCGGCGGACACAAAGAGCTTCCCGCCGGCGACGTGCTCGAAGCGGGTGGCCGCAAGGCCGACGCTCACGAGTAGCAGTCCGGCTCAGAGCCCGGTGGCCGCGTGGCCCGCGCGGGAGAGCGCAGCATACGTGTTCGTGCCGTTCTCGAGGAACTCGCGCGCCACCTCGGCCGCCGCGCCGTAGGCGGCGAAGGCGAACGAACCGCCGATCGAGATGCGGGCGACGCCGAGTTCGGCGAGTTCGGCCACGGTGAGGTGTGCGGGCCCGAACAGCACGTTGATCGGTCGGTCCACGCTTTCGATGACGGAGCGGATGTCGGCGGCTCCCGACAGTCCCGGGGCGTACAGCACGTCGGCGCCTGCCTCTTGATATGCCTGCAGCCGGGCGATCACGTCACCGAGATCGCGCAGTCCGTGCAGGTAGTTCTCGGCGCGGCCCGTGAGCACGAATGCGGGGTTCACCTCGTGGGCGGCCTCGGCGGCGATGCGCACGCGGTCGGCGGCTTCGGCGATCTCGAACAGCGGCTTCTCGTCGGCGCCGGTCGCATCCTCGATGGATCCTCCGGCAAGGCCCGCAGCGACCGCCTGACGATATACGTCGGCGAGGGCGGCGGCATCCTCCTCGAAACCGTGCTCGAGATCGGCGGTGACCGGCAGACTCGTCGCCTGCACGATCATCTCGATGCCCTCGAAGACGCCGTCACGGGTGATGGCCCCGTCGGGCAGGCCGTGCGAGAGGGCGAAGCCGTTGCTCGTGGTGGCCAGCGCCTGAAATCCCAGGCGCTCGAACACGAGGGCAGAGCCGGCGTCCCACGGGTTGGGCAGCAGCAGCGGGCCCGGTCCGTCGTGCAGGGCACGGAATCGTGCGGCGGTCTCGAGGTCAGGCATCTGTTGCTCCTTCGATCGGAGTTCTCACGCTAGTCGCGTCGAGGGTGCGTAGGCTCGAGGGGATGCCGGAAGGAGAACCCATGGCGCGCATCCTCATCCTCGGCGGTCACGGCAAGGTCGCTCGGCTCCTGGAGCCCCTGCTGGTCGCCCGCGAAGACACGGTGACCGCCGTGATCCGCAATCCCGAGCACGAAGCCGACGTCGCCGCCACCGGCGCACAGGTGCTCGTCGCCGACATCGAGCTGCTCGAGGTCGATCAGCTGGAGAACATCATCGCCGGCAACGACGCGGTCGTCTTCTCGGCCGGCGCCGGCGGGGGCGATCCTGCGCGCACGCGCGCTGTCGATCGCGACGCCGCGATCCGGTCGATGGATGCTGCGGCCGCAGCCGGGGTGACGCGCTACGTGATGGTGTCGTACTTTGGTGCGCGCCTCGACCACGGCGTCAGTGAAGACAACCCGTTCTTCGCCTACGCCGAAGCCAAAGCGGCTGCCGACGCCCACCTGCGGGCGAGCGGGCTGGCGTACACGATCGTCGCGCCCAGCAGCCTGACCCTCGATGAGCCCACCGGACGCATCGACGCGCAGGCCGCGGCATCCGGATCCATCGCGCGCGCCGACGTGGCCGCAGTGATCGCCGCCGTGCTCTCCGATGACACGACGATCGGCCGCACGATCGCCTTCAACAGCGGCCACACCCCGATCGCCGAGGCCGTGCGGGGCTGAGCGCCGCCGACGGGTAGGGCTTATTCGGCTGAGCGCGCGCGTCGTCTCTGGACACCCACCGCGGCGCCGATCAGTGCGCTCGCCGTCGCCAGCAGCACGACCGCGCCGACGATCAGCGCGATCGACCGGAGCGCCACGGGGGAGGATGGGACCATGGTCGAGATCTCGGACGACGACTTCGAGCGCATGGTGTCGGAGGTGTTCGACGCTCTCCCCGACGACATGGTCCGCGGACTCGAGAACGTCGGGATCGTCATCGAGAACCAGCCCGCGGGGCAGCGGCCGCGGCTCTACGGGCTGTATCGAGGGCATCCGCTGACGAACCGCGGGGTCTATGGATTCGGGGAGCTGCCCGACCGCATCACGTTGTACAAGAACAACATGCAGGAGCGCAGCGCCGACCTCGATGCGCTGCGCACGCGGGTGCGCATCACGCTCGTGCACGAGATCGGCCATTTCTTCGGCCTTGACGATGCCCGACTGCATGAGCTCGGCTGGGCTTAGGGCTCGCGTCCGGCGCACGCTACTCGAAGGGGCGTTTGCGAAGCTCTTTGATCCCCGTGCGACGTTTCTTCGCTTTCAGGCGACGTTCTTCGGCACCTCGAGTCGTCGTCGTCGAGCGACGCGTCGGGGGAGGCGGTCGCAACGCATCGGCGACCATCGACGCGAGGCGGACACGAGCGGCGTCTCGATTGTGCAGCTGTGCGCGGTGCTCGGATGCTGTGATCGTCAGAACCCCGTCCACGAGGCGACCGCTCAGTCGATCGAGGATTCGGTCACGCTGCAGCTGCGAGAGGACGTTCGAACCTGCCGCATCCCACGCGAGTTCCACGCGAGAGTCAGCAGTGTTCACACCTTGGCCCCCGGGGCCGGAAGACCGGGAGAACCGCCACGACAACTCGGACTCAGGGATGGTCAGTCCGGGCATGACTCGTACCCCGGGACGATGGGCGGCAGGCATACACCCATCATGCCCGGGGTATCTGACGCGCGCTTGCTCAACGTCTGGGACGCGAAGTAACCCCTCGACGCTCCCGATCGACTCGGGCATCGGTCGACAAGGGGGTGGCCAATTCGCAGATCCGGGTGTACACCGGCATCCATCTTCTGCACCCATCAGCCTGGAGGTCATCATGGACACATCGCACGCAGGCCAGGTCGTCGTCGTCACGGGCGCGAGCGGCGGCATCGGACGCGCCACCGCGCAGGCGTTCGGTGCCCGGGGAGCGCAGGTAGCGCTGCTGGCTCGAGGCGACGCGGGACTTTCGGCGGCTGTGCGTGACGTCGAAGCCGCCGGCGGGACGGGGCTGGCCATCCCGACCGACATGTCGTCGCCCGAGCAGGTCGAGGCGGCCGCCGCGGCGGCCGAGCAGACGTTCGGACCGATCGACGTGTGGGTGAACGTGGCGTTCACCTCGGTGTTCGCGGAGTTCACCGACATCACGCCCGCTGAATACCGGCGCGTGACCGAGGTGAACTATCTCGGGTACGTGTATGCCACGATGGCCGCGCTGAAGCGGATGCTGCCGCGTGATCGGGGCACCATCGTGCAGGTCGGCTCCGCTCTCGCATACCGGGGCATCCCGCTGCAGACCGCATACTGTGGGTCAAAGCATGCCATCCAGGGGTTCCATGAATCGCTGCGCTGCGAGCTGCGGCACAACAAGAGTCATGTCCATGTCACGATGCCGCAGATGCCTGCGGTGAACACGCCGCAGTTCGACTGGGTGATCAATCGGCTGCCGAAGCCGGCTCAGCCGGTGCCGCCGATCTACCAGACCGATCTGGCCGCGCGGGCGGTGCTGTACGCCGCCGATCATCCACGTCGGCGCGAGTACTGGGTCGGCGGGAGCACCGCGATGACGCTGGCGGTCAACGCGTTCGCGCCGGGGCTGATGGATCGCTATCTTGCCCGGACCGGATACTCGTCTCAGCAGGTCGACCGGCCGGTGCCGGAGGACCGGCCCACGAACCTGTGGGAGCCTGCCGACGGTGCGGGCGGGCGCGACTACGGCGCGCACGGCAGCTTCGACGATCGGGCGGTCACCCGCAGCGGCCAAGTGTGGGCGTCGCAGCATCACGGTCTGCTCGGCAGCGTCGGCGCCGCTGTGGTCGTCGGCGCTCTGACCCTGTGGCGGACGGGGCGGCGCTGATGCTGCGAGGCGAGGTCGTCCGCGTGGTGTGGGGCGTGTGGCAGTTGTGTGCCGCCGCACCGATTGCGCGCGCCGAGCTGGGCGGAGAGCCCGACGCCCTCACCACCTGGGCCCTGCGAATCCTGGGTGCTCGTCAGATCGTGCAGGGCATCGTGCTCAGCCGCACAGGCTCTCGCCTCGCGCATCGTCTCGGCGGCGCGGTCGACCTCGTCCACGCGACGAGCATGGTCGTCGTCGCCGTCGCCAGTCGTCGGCGCCGGGCAGCGGCCGTCATCGACGGCGGCACCGCACTGTGCTTCGCCGGTGTCGAACTGCGCGGGTGAATTGAAGGGATGCCGCACCCGGGTGCGGCCGGCAGAGAGGGGCAGGGGCATGGGCACCAGCTCGAGCACACAGTCGAAGGGACCGGTGCGCAGCCTCGTCGCGGCCCGCCTGGACAGATTGCCATGGTCTGCGTTCCACTGGTCGGTCATCTTCGGTCTGGGGACGGCCTGGATCCTGGACGGCCTCGAGATCCAGATCGTCGCGACCGCCGGGTATGCGCACGACCTGAACATGAACTCGGTGCAGGTCGGCTTCACCGGAACCGTCTACCTCATCGGCGAAGTCGTCGGCGCGCTGTACTTCGGTCGACTCTCCGACAAGCTCGGGCGCAGAAGGCTCTTCATCCTGACGCTCGCGATCTACCTGGTCGGCAGCGGCATTGCCGGGTTGTCGTTCTCGATGTGGTTCCTGTGGATCTTCCGCTTCATCGCGGGGCTGGGTATCGGCGGCGAATACACCGCCATCAATTCCGCGATCGACGAGCTGATCCCGTCCAAGTACCGGGGGCGGGTGGATCTCGCCGTGAACGGTACGTATTGGTTCGGCGGCGGGCTCGGCGCATTCGCGAACCTCTTCCTGCTCGCCGACGAGGGTTTCGCCAACGCGTGGGGCTGGCGGATCGCATTCTTCATCGGACCGGTGCTGGGGCTGATCATCATCTATCTGCGCCGACACATCCCCGAGAGTCCGCGCTGGCTGATGACCCATGGACGTGAGGATGAAGCGGAGGCGACGGTGTCCGAGATCGAGGACGACATCGTCTCCGACGGCTTCGAACTCCCAGAGGTCGACGAGGAACTCGCGCTGGAGGTGGTCGCGCACGAGAACACTCCATTCCGAGAGGTCGCGCACACCTTCCTGCGCAAGTATCCGCGGCGGACGTTCCTCGGCCTGAGCATGATGATCACCCAGTCGTTCCTCTACAACGCGATCTTCTTCACGTACGCGATCGTGCTGCAGCAGTTCTACGGCATCTCTGCGGCCAACATCGCGTTCTATTTCTTCCCGTTCGCGCTGGGAAACCTCGCCGGCCCGCTCGTGCTGGGACCGCTGTTCGACACGGTCGGGCGCCGGAAGATGATCTTCGGCACGTATGCTCTGGCCGGGATCGTCCTCGGTGTCTCGGGTGCGCTGTTCCAGGCCGGTCTGCTCAACGCCATCACGCAGACGGCGTTCTGGTGCGTGGCGTTCTTCTTCGCCGTTGGACAGATCACCGGCGCGCTCGCGCCCACCCTGTACGGTGCGCTGATCGGCCGGGTCGCAGCGCGGACCGCTGGCATTCGGCTACTACCTCGGGGCGGGTGTGATGATCGTCGGCGGAGTGATCGCGCTGATCTTCGGCGTCGACGCCGAAAGGCGATCGTTGGAGTCGATCACCGATCCGTTGTCGAAGGTCGAAGCGCGCGCAGACGGGACGAGCGGCACGGGTCGCGGCAAAGCCGATGGGTGATCATGCGGTGAGCAGAATGGAGGGGTCAACATGGCATACGTGATCGCCGCGGTGAGCGCGTCGAGCGGGTCTCCACAGGCACTGATCGCCGCCGCAGCCGAGGCACAGGCGCGAGGCGCGGAACTGATCGCTCTGCAGGCGTGGCGGCCCCCGCGGCCACCGGCAGCGCCACGCGGTCGCCCGCCCAGCGTGTCGCGGGACCCAGATGCGGAGTTCGCCGCGGCCGAACGCGCATTGCGGGCACACGTTTCCGCCATTCTCGGCACGGGCGCAGCTGTGACATGCCGGGTGGTGCGCGGTGCGCCGAGCTCGGTGCTGCTTGCCGAGTCGGCGGGTGCCGAGCTGCTGGTGCTGGACGCACCGCGTACGCGCGAGAGCATGAGGTCGCCGGTGCTTGCGCATCGGCTGATCTACGCCGCGTCGTGCCCCATCCTGATCTTGCCTCCGACGGCCCCACCAGCGGGCGCATAGCGTTGCGGCCTCGTGCGGGGCCACCTGCGATCAGGCACTGGTAGTGTCCGAGCACAGCGATGCGACGAACGCCGGGCGGGTGCGCGCGCACAGCCGCGCGGGAGGTGCGTCGGCGGAGCTCTGTTCGGCCTCGACGACCCGCAGAAGGTCCTCTTCAGAAAGGAGACCAGGAACCGGCGGGCTCAGGAACGCGTTTGGTTGGCTGCCTGCGGACTCCGCCCGCCGATCGCCGCCATCTTCGCGCACAGAGCGCTCATCTCGCCTCGGCATCTCGCTCCCTCAGCTCGTCGATCATCTTCTCGACGGCGGCCCCCCGTTTGGTGTGCCGTCCAGCGATCCCCTCGAACTCGGCGATCCGGACCCGTGGGACGAGGTTGCGGACCGCTCCAGCGATTTCGTCGGCCAGGCCATCGTGGTCGGGTCGCACAAGCAGGTCGAACAGCGTCTGGGCCGGGGTGGTGACCATCCCGTCGCCCAGTGCTGTGCGCTCCACGACGAGGTCCAGCCGGCCGAGGTCTCGTGGGATGAACCGAACGATCCCGCCCCGATCGAGCGTCGCCGGCGCGTATCCGCCTCGCGGCACGGCGACCTGAGCGACGCCGATGGCGCGGGGAATCGCGGCCCAGTGGCGTGCAGCGCTCACCCCCATCAGGGCGGCTTGGCGTGCTCCGAATCGTGCGGTGGCGATGGCAAGCGCTGCGGCTTCGAGGGGAGGCTTCCAGGTACGCCCGTCCCTACCGTCAGGAGGCGCGGCGTATACCCCGTGAACGATCTTCGTGAGCGCACCTTGCTCCGTCAGCCGACCGACTGCTCGCCAGGTATTGGTCCCAAGGTTCTTGAGGTCGCGCAGGCGCACGGTGTGCAGGGGGGCACGTGCGATCGCGCGGACGATATCGATGTCGTCAGCCATCGCTGCCCCTTTCGTTTATTGCAAATATACCTCAGACGTATATCTGCGATAAGTGTTTCGAGTCTGTGGCCGATAGTACCGCCCGGCCGTCCGCACGAGGAGGCTGAAAGACAGAGTCGCGGATCCGGGTCTCGGCGGGCGCCCACACTGTGAGCGTGACCGGCGTTCACACGTCGCGTACGTCGCTCTTACGGGTGGTCTCCGCGTAGCACCTGTCTCTTGCTCAGTGCCTGTCGACTGAGGCCTGACCACGTCGACAGCATGTTCCACGAGACGTCGCTTGATCGAGCGCTGTGATCAGGCAATCGCGCTCGCCGAGCAAGGTATGTTCGGCGGTGTAGCTTCTCGAGTTGGCGGGAGATGTCCCGCAGTCGATGCAGTCCCTCAGCCGAGGACGCACCTGTGTTCCTCGAGCGGTCGGAGTCCAGCGGCGACTACCTCTGGCTCGCGTGGCTGACGCTGCTCGGCACCGCAGTTTCCGGGTGTTCGCACCACTGTGTCCTGATGCGGAGCCGAGCGCAAGTCCACGCTGCAGAGCTCGCCCCTGGCGTGTGCGCCTGTGAGCTCACAGGCTGGCGAGGGTGGCTCGCGCGTCGGCGGTGAGCAGGTACAGCGTGTGGCTCTGGCCCGGGAACCGGGTGAACCCGAACCGCCCAGTAGGTTCTGTCGCCGCCGTAAACATCAGCCCGCCAGTCTGCTGCCCCCATCTTGCGCTGTTCTAGTGGGCTTCCATCACTCGCGTCTCAACATGTCTCTGATGACGAGCACCCCAACCATCGCTACGACAGTTCCCGGGACGAGTTGCATCCCATCGCGCAGCTGCCTAATCCAGCGAGACTGCGTTGACGGCCTGAAGTCGGGTGACCAGGGATCGGCAGCGAGCTGCTCAGCGAACCACGAGGTATCAATCTCGTGATGACCCCACCGAACGACATGAACGGCAATGTCTGCGCCAATCTCAACCTGGGCTTTCCGACTGGTGGCGTCCCGAAGGTGTTGTAGGCGGCGGGCAACCCACACGCCGACCGCTTGGTCCGCGAAAGGGAGCTCGGCGGTCAGCCTCGGGAGTAGGAGTGCATATTCCAGTTCATTAGGAGCCCACCATCCAACGATCGGTGCCCGCGCCGCTGCACGAGTCGCGTTCTCGAGCGCGTCAAGCACTCGTCCAACAATCTGGGCGCGGCGAGCTTCACCCGTCTCCCGACGTCGGCGTCGGAACTCGAGCAACGCCAAGACGAGTGTGACCGTCAGCGTCGCGGCGGTAGTGGCAAATGCGATGAGCGCTGGTTCCATCGGCCGCAGGCTACCGGTGCGTCGCGCGATCGCACGGCGGCATGCCGCTATCGGGCTCGACATGTGTGCCCGAGGCTAAGGCTGGCCACCACTTGTCTGAAACCCGCTAAGGTCAGTCGCCTCGACTGGTCACCGGCCAGTTGACGATCGGAATTGAGCGACGCCGGGTCTCTCGAAGAGTCTGGCCTCATAGCGCCGTTTCGACGCCAACTGTGCCAGTACGTGTGCCACCGGCTCTTCGCAAGGCCCGCGATCCCGGTGTTTTCGATGGAGAACAATGGCGGAGGATGGGGGATTCGAACCCCCGAGGGCTTGCACCCAACACGCTTTCCAAGCGTGCGCCATAGGCCACTAGGCGAATCCTCCGGGTGGCCCCGGAGGGCCGCAGACAATCCTACCGGGTCACGGCTGATGCTCCGTCCCGCGCATAGACGCTGCCCGGTCGCACGACCAGCGAGCGCGGGAACAGCAGGGCGCGTCCCCGGCGCCCGCCGGGCACCGACAGGTAAAGTCCGTTGCGCACCGCGCGGACCGCGCGTTCCAGCGACTCGTCACCGGGCGGTGCGCCGCCCGGTGCGTAGGCGGCCGCCTCGACGGCGTGGACGAGCACAGAGGTCTCGGCCGACGGCGCATCGTGCTCGTGCACCAGCCGGGCAGCGAACGCACGCGGCGACTCGGTCACCGGAACGGCGATGCCCACGTCGATCGCGGCGTCGCGCACGCTGGACCACGCCGCAAGTGCATCGCCGCCGCGGGCCGCGGCATCCTGCCGGCGACGGCGCACGATGCCCAGCAGCATCGGAACCAGCAGCAGCACGACGACCACGCCGGTGCCCACGCCCCACGGCAGCAGGTTCACGCCCGCGTTCGCGTCAGAGCGACCGTCGTCGGCACCCACGGCACCCGCGTCGGGGCGCTGAGACGCCTGCTGTGTCGCGCTGGGCTCGCTGGACGGCTTCGTGGTCGGCGTCACGTCGTTCCCGCTGCCGGCCGCCTCGGGAAGGAAGGATGTCGGGTCTCCGAGGCTCTTGGTCGGTTCGAAGGGCACCCATCCGATCCCCGCGAAGTACACCTCGGGCCAGGAGTGCAGCTGCGAGCTGGACACGGTGTACACGGGCGAGGATGCCTCGGGGATCGACGTCGTCTCGGCGGTGCCGGGCAGGTAGCCGACCACGACGCGCGACGACATTCCCAGCACCCGGGCCATGATCGCGAAAGCCGAGGCGAAGTGGACGCAATACCCTTCGCGAACGCGCAGGAAGTCCGCGACGCTGGACACGCCCGACGCGTCGAATCCCTGCTTGGCGGGAGCCGACAGCGAGTACTCGAACGAGGGCCCGCGGAACCACGCCTGCAAGGCGGTCAACGCGTCGTAATCGTTGGTCGTGCCCTTGGTCACCTCGTGCGCGTCTTCTGAGATGATCTGCGGCACGACCACCGGCAGCCCGATCGTGTCGACGTCGCCCACATGCGCGGTCGATGCGCGGATCTGCTCAAGCGTGGGGTCGGGGACCTCTGTGGTGACGGTGTACTCCTCGCCCGAGGCGGTCGACAGCGTGCCGTCGCTGATGACCGTGCGGTTCGCGCCCATCACGTTCCAGCCTTCGGGTGCGCCGGTGACCGATACGGCGGGGAACGGAACGGGCAGGTACTGCGCACGGAGCTTGTCGATGCGAATGGTCGTGGTCACCTTCTCCACGGCGATGCCGCGCTCGGCCGTCTCGGGCCCGAAGCCGGCGGGGTCGGAGATCGGCGTGGTCGGCCGGATGTCGGGCTGCCACACCGCGTCGTCGAACGACGAGAGCGATGCCACCCGCAGATACGGCGCCGACGACGCCGACGTGCGCAGCGTCAGCACCGTGACCGGGTCGGGGCGGCGCAGGTCTCTGCCCAGGTCGAGTGACGCGTTGATCGTGCTGCCGCCGGGGCCGAACGCGGCCCGTGCGACGGGTTCGGGCAGCAGCGGCGTGGCGGCCACGGCGACCAGGACGGCGACCAGACCGATCGAGACGGCGATCGCCGACGTGCTGCTGGGTGCGACGGGTGCGGCATGGGGAGGTTGGTAGCGCGTGCGCGTCTCGACCCGCAGCAGGAACAGGATCGCCACCGCCAGCAGCACGAAGGCGAGCACATCGAACGGTGCCGGCACGGCGAGAGAGGGGATCAGTGAGACCGCGACCAGCGCGACCGCCGCAGCCAGCGGCATCCGGGCGGTGACCGCGACGTGGTCGACCACGATCGCCACGAGCCCCGCAGCCGTCACCAGGCAGAATGCGACCTCGGGGCTCGCCGCCAGCGGAGCGAATCCGACCTGGATCTGATGCAGCGCCGCGGTGATCTTGTCGGGGACGGCGGCAAAGGCGTGCAATGTCGGAATCACGAACACGATCGCCAGGTCGCGCAGGAAGATGGCCGTGGTCATCGCGATCCACAGGGCGAGCTCGATGACGGCAACCAGCACCGCCGGCAGCCGATACCAGCGGGCGATGAAACCGGCGGCGAACACGGCGCCGGTGATCACTGCCACCCCGGCCATCCACGCACCGGGCACGATCACCCCCACCAGCGGAACCATCGCGGCGAGCACCCCCACCCAGGCAGCCAGCGACAGCGACAGCTGCGCCGTCGCGTGCTGCCGTTCTCGCCGGGCAGGGGAAGTGCGTTCAGAAGAGGCCACGGGCTGCTCCCGGGGAGAGGTCGGCGCGCGAGACCTGCATCCACGCGTCACGCAGGTCGGCACCGGGGGCGATGGATGCCGCGAACCACCCGGTTGCCGTCGCCCGCTCGATCGCGTCGCCCTGCGGGTGCGTGGCCAGCAGCACCGGATGCACGCTGTGGGAGGGCAGAGCGGCCATCGTGTCGACATCGGCGGGCGTGAGGCCACCGGTGATCAGCACCAGGGGACCGGTCGTGGACCCCGACCACAGCCGCGCGATCGTGCCCAGGTCGGCGGCGCCGTGCGCGGTGAGGGTCGCGAAGCGGGCGACCATCGTGGTCACCGCCGCCTGCTCGCCGCCGGGCAGCGGCTCGCTCAGGGGCGTGCCGTCCACGTCGGTCACCTGGACGGTGTAGCCGTCGCGCACCAACGCGTTCGCCGCTGACACACACGCGTCGACGGCCGCTTCGAACTGAGCGTCACGGCCCGGCTCGGCCACGGCATCCTGACTCCACCGCGCCGTCGCGCGGTCCAGGACGACCGTCGCCTCGGGCGTGGACTCCTGCTCCTCCTGGCGCACCATGAGGGTGTCGCGGTGGGCAGTGGCGCGCCAGTGGATGCGGCGCATCGCATCGCCGGGCTCATAGGGGCGTGCGACGAGGTTGTCGGTGCCCTGCCCGAGCCGCGTGGTCGTGGCCTGCAGCACGCCGCCGGTCGCGCCGGCGAACGCCGTCAGCGGCGGCAGATCGACGCATTCGGGGGTGACGATCACCCGCGTGGTCTCGCCGATCTCGGCAGGGTGGCGTGCGATGCCGAACGGGTCGCGGATCGTGAGCTCGAGCGGGCCCAGCCAGTGCACGCCGCGACGGTTCGCCTGCAGGTCGTAGACCAGGTCGACGGCGCGATCGCCGCCGCGAAGACCCGACCCGACCGCGGGGAAGCGGCCGTCGGAGCGGCCCTCCAGGCCCTCCGGCACGCTGTCCTGCCAGGTGCCCGGTGTGGTCGGCAGAGCCGTGCGCACACTGACGTGCACTGTCACGCGCATCGTCGAGCCGGTGGCCGCGACCCCGGGCGAGGTCGTGCGCGACACGCGCACGTCGCGTCGCGTGATGTGCAGCGCGATCAGACTGACCGCGACCAGGGCGAGGAGGAACACGCCGAACCCGAGCAGCTGCACCGAGCCCAGCTGCGCGGACGCGATGAACAGGGCCAGGGCGAGGATCGCCGCGGCGGTGCCTCGGGCGGTGAGCGGCCATGCGCGTCGCATGTCAGGTCCTGGGCAGGGGCACCGGAACGGTCCCGATCAGCCGCTCGAGGATCGATACGACGGTGTCGGTGCCGCTGCGGCCGCGTGCGTTGGTGACGCGGGTGGGGATGAGGCGATGGGTGAACACGGGCAGCAGCAACGCAGAGATGTCGTCGGGAATCACGAAGGCGCGCCCGTCCAGGGCTGCCCATACCTTCGCGGCGCGCACCAGCTGCAGGGTCGCACGGGGGCTGGCGCCCAGCCGCAGGTCCGGGTGGGCCCGGGTCGCCTGGGCGAGCGAGACCGCGTACTGCTCGATCGGCGGCGAGACGTGCACGCGACGCGACCAGGCGATCAGCTCACGCACCTGGCCTTCGTCGACGACCGGGCTGATCGCGGCCAGCGGGTTGGCGATGTCGCGCTCGCGCAGCATCTGCGCCTCGGCCGCGGCATCCGGATACCCCATCGAGATGCGCATCATGAAACGATCGCGCTGCGCTTCGGGCAGAGCGTAGGTGCCCTCCATCTCGAGCGGGTTCTGGGTGGCCACCACCAGGAACGGGTCGGGCAGCGCATAGGTGTGACCGTCGGCGGTGACCTGGCCCTCTTCCATCGCCTCCAGCAGCGCCGACTGCGTCTTGGGGGAGGAGCGGTTGATCTCGTCGGCGATCACGATGTTGGCGAACACCGCCCCCGGCTTGAACTCGAACTCGCGCTCGGCGGGGTTGAACACGCTCACTCCGGTCACATCTCCGGGCAGCAGGTCGGGAGTGAACTGGATGCGGTGCACCGTCGCGTCGATCGTGGCCGCCAGCGCCCGCGCGAGCATGGTCTTGCCGACGCCGGGCACGTCCTCGATCAAGAGGTGGCCCTCGGCCAGCAGCGTGACCAGCGCGCTGCGCACCGCATCGGGTTTGCCGTCGATCACGCGCGAGATCTCTGCGAGGATCGCCTCGGTCTTCTCGGCGAACAGCGATGGGCTCATGGTCATGCTCTCGCCTGATCCGTCGCGCAGTGAAGGGGATGTCGTCGTCTGCTCCATCGGCAGTCCTTCGGGATCCGGGGGTGGGCTTCGTCGCCCCTGTCCTTCGATCGTAACCCGGTCCGCTAGACTGGTGTCAGCTCTCCGCGAGGCGGCATCCAGGCCAACTCCCCCAGGACGGAAACGTAGCAAGGGTAACCGGGCTCTGCCGGGTTCGCGGAGAGTCTTTCTTTTCCCCGGGCGCCTTCGGTTCTGTTCGGGCGGACGCCGGCGTCAGCGGCCGCGGTTGCGGTGGCGCACCTGCTTGGTGGCCCGTCCGCCGGCGAACGAACGGGCCGAATCGACGATGAACCCCTGCCGCAGCACCTGGCGCCCGATCAGCATGCGAAAGCCCATCTCGTCGCGGTTCGACAGCGTCACCTCGGCGGTGATCGTCCGCCCCAGCAGCACGATCGGCAGCAGCACGACGTAGCGCTGGTCGGCATGCCCCGAAGAGCTGCGCACTCGCCGTCGATCGTGCACATCGCACTCGTGCGCGACGGCGTCCTGGTCCGAGTTCTGCCACGGACGCACCGTGAAACGCACCCGGTCGGGCCCCGCGTCGGCGGATGCGGGCACCAGCCGGATGTCGTACGCGTGCAGCGACGAGGTTCGCGCTCCGGTGTCGAGCTTGGCCTTGATCCAGTCCACGCCCAGATCGGGCAGGCTCACCCATTCGCGCCACCCGGCGATGGTGCTTGGATGGGAACTCTGAGCCACGCCCCCATCTTGGCAGGACACTCGAATGAAACTCGCGATTCTCTCCCGTGCGCCGCAGGCGTACTCGACCCAGCGGCTGCGTGCGGCCGCCTCCCAGCGCGGTCACCAGGTCAAGGTGCTGAACACCCTGCGCTTCGGCATCGATCTGTCCGGCGATGAACCCGACCTGCAGTTCCGCGGGCGGCGGCTCAGCGACTACGACGCGATCCTGCCACGCATCGGCAACTCGATCACGTACTTCGGCACGGCCGTGGTGCGCCAGTTCGAGCAGATGGACGTCTACACCCCGAACACCGCCAACGGAATCTCGACCGCACGAGACAAACTGCGCGCCAACCAGATCCTGTCTCGGCACAACATCGCCCTGCCGCCGACGGCGTTCGTGCGCAACCGCGCCGACGTGCGCCCGGCCATCGAACGGGTCGGCGGTGCACCGGTGGTCATCAAGCTGCTGGAGGGCACCCAGGGGATCGGAGTGATCCTCGCCCCGCAGGTCAAGGTCGCCGAAGCGATCATCGAGACTCTGCACTCGACCAAGCAGAACGTGCTGATCCAGAAGTTCATCGCCGAGAGCCGGGGCCGCGACATCCGCGCCCTCGTGGTCGGCGACCGCGTCGTTGCCGCGATGCGACGCGTGGCCAGTGGAGACGAGTTCCGCTCGAACGTGCACCGCGGCGGCACCGTCGAACCCGTCGAGCTGGACGCGGCGTTCGAACAGACGGCCGTGCGCAGCGCACAGATCATGGGCCTGCGCGTGGCCGGGGTCGACATGCTCGAAGGCGAGGACGGTCCGCTGGTGATGGAGGTCAACTCCTCACCGGGCCTGCAGGGGATCGAGACGGCCACCAAGCTCGACGTGGCCGGCGCCATCATCGACTACATCGCCCACCAGGTGGGCTTCCCCGAGATCGATGTGCGCCAGCGGCTGGCCGTCTCGACCGGCTACGGCGTGGCCGAGCTGCTCGTGCACGCAGACGCGGGCCTGGTCGGCACGAGTCTGGGCGATTCCGGACTCTGGGAGCGTGACATCACGGTGCTGACGCTGCACCGGGCGTCCACGGTCATCCCCAACCCGCGCAAGGGCGTCGTCCTGGAGGCGGGGGACCGGCTGCTGTGCTTCGGCAAGCTCGACGAGATGCGCTCCATGATCCCCGAACGCCGCCGCCGTCGGCAGCGCGTGCGCAAGCTGCCGAAAGAGCCCATCCCCGAGATGTGACACCTAGGCTTGAGTCCGTGGCGCAGAGCATCTTCATCACCTCGGCCGAAGGCCATTCCGGCAAGTCGACGATCGCTCTGGGGGTGCTGGACGCGCTCAGCCACGCCACCCCCCGGGTGGGGGTGTTCCGCTCGATCGCCCGGTCGACGGTGGAGCGCGACTATGTGCTCGAGATGCTGCTCGAACACGACGGCGTCGACCTCGACTACGACGACTGCATCGGGGTCACCTACGACGACGTGCACGATGACCCCGAAGGCGCGCTCGGGGTCATCGTCGAGCGCTACAAGGCCGTCGAGGCCCAGTGCGACGCGGTCGTCATCCTCGGCAGCGATTTCACCGACGTCGGCGGGCCCGCCGAGCTCGGGTACAACGCCCGCATCGCCGCGAACCTCGGAGCCCCGGTGCTGCTGGTGCTGGGCGGCCGGTCGCAGCAGGGCCTGGGCGAGCAGCTGGGCAAGACGCAGGCACGCACGCCGGCGCAGATGGGGCAGCTGGCCTTGCTCGCGCTCGCCGAGCTCGGCCACGCACGTGCCGAACTGTTCGCGATCGTCGCGAACCGCACCGATCCGGACGCCCTGGGCGAGACTGTCATCGCCGTCGAGAAGGCGATGGATGCCGCATCCGCCCCCGCCTCGCCGGCCCGCCGCATTCCGGTCTGGGCGCTGCCCGAGGACCGCTTTCTGGTCGCCCCGTCGGTGCGCGGCGTGATGCGCTCGCTGGATGCCACCCTGCTGCGCGGCGACCCCGATCTGCTCACCCGCGAGGTGCTGGATGTCGTGGTGGCCGGCATGTCGATGGACAACGTGCTGCCGCGGCTGGAGCCCAGTGCGATCGTGGTGGTCGCCGCCGACCGCACCGACGTGCTGCTGGCGACCCTGCTGGCCAACGCGTCGGGCACTTTCCCGTCCCTGGCGGGCATCGTGCTGAACGGGCCGTTCGCACTGCCCGACGCGATCGAACGGCTCATCGACGGACTGGGCTCGTCGCTGCCGATCATCACCACCGACTACGGCACATACGAGACCGCGCTGCGCATCATGCGCACCCGGGGGCGCCTGGCGGCCGACTCGCGGCGGCGCTACGACACCGCCCTGGCCCTGTTCGAGACGCACGTCGATGTGGACGCGCTGGTGCACGCGCTGGGACTGGTGCGTGCGAGCATCGTCACGCCGCTCATGTTCGGGTACGAGCTGATCTCGCGCGCACGCAGCGACCGCAAGCGCATCGTGCTGCCCGAGGGCGGCGATGACCGGGTGCTGAAGGCGGCCGCGACGGTTCTGGCCCGCGGCATCGCCGATGTGACGATCCTCGGTGAACCGCTCGAGGTGAGGCACCGCGCCATCGAGCTGGGTGTGGACATCGCGGCCGCGCAGATCGTCAGCTCGTTCGACGCTGTGCTGGTCGACCGGTTCGCGCGCGAATACGAGCGGCTGCGCGCGCACAAGGGCATGACCTACGAGCGGGCCGCCGACACGGTGACCGACGTGTCGTACTTCGGCACGCTCATGGTGCACCTGGGACTGGCCGACGGCATGGTCTCGGGGGCGGCGCACACGACCGCGCACACGATCCGACCGGCGTTCGAGGTGATCAAGACCGCGCCGGGTGTCTCGGTCGTCTCCAGCGTCTTCCTGATGGCGCTCGCCGACCGCGTGCTGGTGTACGGCGACTGCGCGGTGATCCCCGATCCGACCGCGACGCAGCTGGCCGACATCGCGATCTCGTCGGCGGCCACCGCCGCGCAGTTCGGCATCGAGCCGCGGGTGGCGATGCTCTCGTACTCGACCGGCGAGTCGGGATCCGGCGAAGACGTCGAGAAGGTGCGCGCGGCCACCGCCTTCGTGCGCGAGCGCGCGCCGCAGCTGCCGGTCGAAGGCCCGATCCAATACGACGCAGCGGCGGATGCTGCGGTCGCGGCGGCCAAAATGCCGGAGTCGGATGTCGCGGGCCGGGCGACCGTGTTCATCTTCCCCGACCTGAACACGGGCAACAACACCTACAAGGCCGTGCAGCGCTCGGCGGGCGCGGTCGCGATCGGCCCGGTGCTGCAGGGCCTGAACAAGCCGATCAACGACCTGTCGCGCGGTGCGCTGGTCGAAGACATCGTGAACACGATCGCCATCACCGCGATCCAGGCACAGGGAGTCGTATGAGCATTGTCCTGGTCGTCAACAGCGGCTCGAGCTCGTTCAAGTATCAGCTGCTGGACATGACCCGCCAGGCCGTGCTCGCATCGGGTCTGATCGAACGGATCGGACAGCCCCTGGGCGCAGGCACCCACACCGTGGTCTTTCCGCCGGCCGCGCCGGGGGAGGCAGCGCCGACGGTGCTTGACGCCACCTATGACCGCGAGTTGGAGATCCCTGACCACTTCGCCGGGTTCAGGGTCATGCTGCAGGCCTTCGCCGAACACGGTCCGAGCCTGGACGAGTGCGCGCCCGTCGCGATCGGTCACCGCGTCGTGCACGGGGGAGCACGATTCTTCGAGCCCACCCTCATCACGCCGCTGGTGGAGATCAACATCGAAGAGCTGGCCGTGCTCGCGCCGCTGCACAACCCGGCGAACCTCGCCGCGATCGCGGCCGCGCGCCATGCCTTTCCCGACGTTCCCCACGTCGCCGTGTTCGACACGGCGTTCCACCAGACCCTGGCCGCTCCTGCCTACACGTACGCGATCGAGAAGGACCTGGCCGCGCGTCACCGGATCCGCCGTTACGGCTTCCACGGCACGTCGCACAAGTTCGTCAGCGAGGCCGCCGCGCAGTTCTTGGGGCGGCCGCTGGAAGAGCTCAAGCAGATTGTGTTCCACCTCGGCAACGGGGCGTCGGTGACCGCGATCGACGGCGGTCGGTCGGTGGACACCTCGATGGGCTTCACCCCGCTGGAGGGGCTGGTCATGGGCACCCGATCGGGTGATGTGGACCCGGCGGCCCTGTTCCAGCTCGGAAGGCGCGCCGGCCTGAGCATCGACGAGCTCGACGAGCTGCTGAACAAGCGGAGCGGGCTGAAGGGCCTGAGCGGGTTCTCGGACATGCGCGATGTGCTCGCGGGCCGTGAACGGGGCGAACACGACAGCACGCTGGCGTTCGATGTCTACGTGCACCGCCTGCGTGCCTACGCCGGTGCCTACTTGGCACAGCTCGGCGGTGTCGACGTGATCTCGTTCACCGCCGGAGTCGGAGAGAACGCCGCACCGGTGCGCGCCGAGGCGATGGCCACGCTCGGCTTCGCCGGGGTGCGCATCGATCCGCAGCGCAACGCCGTGCGCAGCCACGGCATCCGGGTGATCTCGACCGACGACTCACCGGTCACGGTGCTCGTCGTGCCGACGAACGAAGAGCTCGAGATCGCCCGCCAGACCCTGCAGGTCGCCGCCGGTTGACGGCCGGCCCGCGGCGGCGCCCGGGCTGGATACGCTGGAACAACGGCGACGAAGGGAAGACCGTGACCGATCTGCGCCAGTACGACGCCGTCCTGTTCGACCTCGACGGCGTGCTCACGCCCACCGCGCGCGTGCACATGCATGCCTGGCAGCATCTGTTCGACGAGCTGTTCGCCGCGTGGGGTGTCACTCCGCCCTACACCGATCAGGACTATTACGAGTACGTCGACGGCAAGAAGCGCTACGACGGGGTGGCCGCCGTGCTGCGCAGTCGCTCGGTCGAGGTGCGGTGGGGCGACCCTGCCGACCCGCCCACGGCCGACACCGTGTGCGGCATCGGCAACCGAAAGAATGCGGTGTTCGCCCAGACGCTGCGTGCCGACGGCATCGCTGCGTACCCCGGTTCGCTGGCCCTGCTGAACCAGCTGCGGGATGCCGCAACCCCGGTGGCGGTGGTCTCCAGCTCGAAGAACGCCGAAGAGGTTCTGACCAGCGCGGGCATCCGTGACAGGTTCGAGGTGGTCGTCGACGGCGTCGTGGCCGAACGCGACGACCTGGCCTCCAAGCCGGCACCCGACATGTTCTTGGCCGCCGCCCGCTCGCTGGGTGTCGAGCCGGCACGCGCGGCCGCGGTCGAAGACGCCCTCAGCGGGGTGCGATCGGCCGCCGCCGGCGGGTTCGCGCTCGTGGTCGGGGTCGATCGCGGCGTGGGTGCCGAGGCCCTGCGCGATGCCGGTGCGCACGTGGTGGTCGCCGACTTGGCCGATGTGGTCGCGAGCACCGGCCAGTCTTCCTAGACTTGTCTGCGTCATGATCGATCGCGACCGATTTCCCGTCGACCCCTGGCGCCTGATCGAGACGAGCTTCGATCTCGACGATGCAGGCGTCACCGAAACCCTCTTCACCGTTGGCAACGGCTACCTCGGCATGCGCGGCAACCATCCCGAGGGCCGTCACGCGCACGAGCAGGGCACGTTCATCAACGGCTTCCACGAGACGTTCCCGATCCGCCACGCCGAGCAGGCGTACGGCTTCGCCGAGGTAGGTCAGACCATCATCAACGCGCCTGACGCGAAGGTGATGCGCATCTACGTCGACGACGAGCCGCTCACGTTCGACCTGGCCGATGTACGCGAGTACGAGCGAGTGCTCGATCTGCGTGACGGGGTGCTGCGACGCCGCTTGGAGTGGGTGACCCCCAGCGGCAAGCATGTGCGGGTCGACTTCGACCGGATGGTGTCGTTCGAAGAGCGGCATCTGAGCATCATGAGCGTCGAGGTGACGGTGCTGGATGCCGATGCCCCGGTCACCGTCAGCTGCCAGATCGTCAACCGGCAGGACGGCGAAGACGTGTACGGCGGCACACCGATGGCGCACCGCAAGCACCCGATGGACCCGCGCAAGACGGAGCGGTTCGCCGAGCGCGTTCTCGAGCCGCAGGACTTCTGGCAAGACAAGCTGCGCGCGGCGCTGAGCTATCGCGTGGCCGAATCGCACATGACGATCGCCGTCGCCGCCGACCACGTCGTGACCACCGAGAACGCGTACTCGTCGCGCACGCTGGTCGAGCCCGACATCGCCAAGAACGTGTTCCGCTTCCAGGCCAAGGCGGGTGTGCCGATCCGGGTCGAGAAGTTCGTGAGCTATCACACGTCCGGCACGGGTGTGCCGGCGCGTGAGCTCGTGGATCGCTGCCGCCGCACGCTCGACCGGGCGATGGCGTCGGGGTACTGCGCCCACCTGCGGGCGCAGCGCGCGTGGCTCGACGCGTTCTGGGACCGTTCGGACGTGCGCATCGGCGGGCGCGATGACCTGCAGCAGGCCGTTCGCTGGTGCCTGTTCCAGCTGGCGCAGGCCGCCGCCCGCGCCGACGGGCAGGGCATCGCGGCCAAGGGCATCACCGGATCGGGATACAGCGGCCACTATTTCTGGGACACCGAGATCTACGTGCTGCCGTTCCTGGCGTACACGACGCCGCAGTGGGCGCTGAACGCCCTGCGCATGCGCGTGCTCATGCTGCCGGCCGCGCGCAAGCGCGCGCACCAGCTCACCGAGGCCGGTGCGCTGTACCCGTGGCGCACCATCAACGGAGAAGAGGCATCCGCCTATTACGCCGCCGGCACCGCGCAGTACCACATCAACGCCGACGTGTGCTTCGCGCTGGCCAAGTACGTGCGTGCCACCGGCGACCGCGAGTTCCTCTATCGGGACGGGGTCGACATCGCCGTCGAGACCGCGCGGCTGTGGTCGACGCTGGGCTTCTGGCGCCGCCGCGACGGCGTCGAGGAGTTCCACATCCACGGAGTGACCGGGCCCGACGAGTACACGACGGTCGTCAACGACAACCTGTTCACGAACGTCATGGCGCGGTTCAACCTGCGCTTCGCTGCCCGCACCGTGCGCGAGATGGAAGAGCTGGACGGTGAGGTCTATCGGCGCATGGTCGCCCGGCTGGATCTCGACCCGGCCGAACCGGAGGCGTGGGAGCGGGCCGCCGAGGCGATGCACATTCCGTACAGCCCGCAGCTGGGCATCCATCCGCAAGACGAGGTGTTCCTCGAGAAGGAGGTGTGGGATCTCGAACGCACGCCGCCGGGTCTGCGTCCGCTGCTGCTGCACTTCCACCCGCTGGTCATCTACCGCTATCAGGTGCTCAAGCAGGCCGACGTCGTGCTGGCGCTGTTCCTGCAGGGCAACCAGTTCACGCCCGAAGAGAAGCTCGCCGACTTCGAGTACTACGACCCGCTGACCACGGGCGACTCGACGCTTTCGACGGTGGTGCAGTCGATCCTGGCGGCCGAGGTGGGCTATCAGGAGCTCGCACAGGACTACTTCGAGCGCTCGCTGTTCGTCGATCTCGCCGATCTGCACCACAACGCCGCCGACGGCGTGCACGTCGCATCGGCGGGCGGCGTGTGGACGGCACTGGTCGCCGGGTTCGGCGGGCTGCGCGACGACGACGGGCTGAGCTTCGATCCACGTCTGCCGGCAGGCTGGGACGAGCTGGCCTACGTCGTGCACTGGCACGGCACACGGTTGGACATCGCGCTGCGCACCGACGAGATGATCGTGGCCGCCGGCGGCGGAGAGGATGTCACGTTCACCGTGCGCGGCGTGGCATACACGGTGGCCGCCGGTGACACCGTGACCGCACCGCTGGCCGATCAGGGTCCGGTCATCGCGGGCCGCCCGACCCTGCGCGAGCTGATCGGCGAGCGTCGCGAGGACGGCACGCTGCTCGCGGCATCCGTTCCCACCACCGAGACCACGACGATCGACGTGATCGCCGCCGACGACTGAGTCGTCGGAGGGTGGGATGCCGCGGCACACGCTGTCTGCGGCATCCCGTCGTCGATGATGCGATGAGCGTGTCGGGAGCACACCGTAGGCTGGACGCGTGACCACCGCACTGTACCGCCGCTACCGGCCCGAGACGTTCGCGGAGATGATCGGGCAAGCGCAGGTCACTGAGCCGCTCATGACGGCCCTGCGCAGCGACCGCGTCGGCCATGCCTATCTGTTCTCGGGCCCGCGCGGCTGCGGCAAGACGACCTCGGCGCGCATCCTGGCGCGCTGCCTCAATTGTGCGCAGGGACCCACCGACACCCCGTGCGGGCAGTGCGACAGCTGCATCGAGCTCGGGCGTGGCGGCAGCGGGTCGCTCGACGTCGTCGAGATCGACGCGGCCAGCCACAACGGCGTCGACGACGCGCGTGACCTGCGCGAGCGGGCCGTGTTCGCCCCCGCCCGTGACCGATTCAAGATCTTCATCCTCGACGAGGCGCACATGGTGACCCCGCAGGGGTTCAACGCGCTGCTCAAGCTCGTCGAAGAGCCGCCCGACCACGTCAAGTTCATCTTCGCGACCACCGAGCCGGAGAAGGTCATCGGCACCATCCGTTCGCGCACCCATCACTACCCGTTCCGGCTGGTGGCCCCTGCCGCCATGCTCGAGTACGTCGAGCAGCTGTGCGGGCAAGAGGGAGTGACGGTCGAGCCGGGCGTCCTGCCGCTGGTGGTGCGCGCGGGCGGCGGCTCGCCACGTGACACGCTGTCGGTGCTCGATCAGCTGATCGCGGGGTCCGATGACGAGACCGTCACATACGCGCGCGCGGTCGCGCTGCTCGGCTACACGCCGGCGGAGCTGCTCGACGAGGTGGTCGACGCCTTCGCGGGGCAGGATGCCGCGGCCGCGTTCGGCGCGGTCGACCGCGTCGTGCAGACCGGGCAAGACCCGCGGCGGTTCGTCGACGACCTGCTGGAACGCCTGCGCGATCTGATCGTCGTGGCGGCCACCGGAGACGGGGCGGCAGCGGTCCTGCGCGGAGTGCCGGCCGAAGAGCTCGCTCGCATGATGACGCAGGCGGGCCGCTTCGGCGCCGCACGGCTGTCGCGCATCGCCGACATCGTCGTGGCGGCTCTGGACGAGATGAGCGGAGCAACCTCGCCGCGCCTGCAGCTGGAGCTGATGGTCGCGCGCGTGCTCGCCCATGGCGCGCCGGTCGAAGCTCCGGTCGCTGAGCGGGCGCAGCGAGTCGAAGCACCGTCCGCGTCCCCTGCCCCGGTTGCTGAGCGAGCGCAGCGAGTCGAAGCGCCCTCCACGGAGCCCGAGCCCGAGTCAGAGCCCGAGCCTGAGCCCGAGCCGGAGCCGGGGCCGGAGCCGGAGCCGGAGCCGGCGGTGCCGTCGCCGGTGACGATGTCTCGCATAGAGCAGGCGTGGCCGACGATTCTGCAGCGTCTCGAAGCGGTCGATCGCGGGTCGTGGCTGGTGGCCGCGGCCGCGACCGTGCAGGCGTTCCGCGACGACGTGCTCACCCTGGGCTTCGTCAGCGCCTCGGACGTCGCGAAGTTCAAGAAGCTGCAGGCCGGTCGCGGCCCGAGCGAAGACCTGCGGCAGGCGATCCAGGCCGAGCTCGGCGTGCGCGTGAAATACATCGCCCGGCACAGCGGCCACGGCGGTCCCGGCGAGCAGGGCGGCGGCCCCGGCGGTTCGGGCGACTCAGGCGGCGGTCCCGGCGACCAGGGCGGCGGCCCCGATCACCCGGACGGACCGTCGGGTCCTGTGCCGCCGCACACGCAGGCCGCGGGTGTCCCCGCCACCCCGCCCCCGGCGCAGCGGTCGGCCCCCGCGCGCGCTCAGGCCGCACCCGAAGCGGCCGCCCCGGTGACCGATTGGGCGGTCGCGCCCATCCCCTCCGACCCATCCGGGGCGGCGACGGCGGTCACTCCCGGCCAGCTCGCCGTCGACGACGAGCCCGAAGACGCGGCATCCGTGCTCATCGCGACGCTCGCGCCGGCGCGCGAAGGCGATGTGCTGCCGGCGCGCGAGATCGAGACGTCGCTGCCGCCCGACGACGACGAGCGCGAGGCAGACGAAGAGATGACAGCGCCCGAGGCCCCCGTGCAGGTCGTCGCACCGCGACTGTCGACGGTCCGTGACGATGGTGTCGAGCGCGTGGGCGAGGCGGTCGTCCGTCAGGTGCTGCGGGCGACGTTCCTACGCGAAGAGCCCTTCGAGACGGCCACGAGGTTCCACTGATCCATGTATGACGGCATCGTCCAAGACCTGATCGACGAGTTCGGACGCCTTCCCGGCATCGGCCCGAAGTCGGCGCAGCGCATCACGTTCCACATTCTGCAGACGCCCGGGTTCGACGTCTCGCGGCTGTCTGAGCTGCTGGGCGAGGTGCGCGAGAAGGTGCGCTTCTGCGAGGTCTGCGGCAATGTCTCAGAGCAGGACCGCTGCACGATCTGCCGCGATCCACGGCGCAACCAGACGCTCATCTGCGTCGTGGAAGACGCGAAGGATGTCGCAGCCATCGAACGCACTCGCGAGTTCCGTGGGCTCTACCACGTGCTCGGCGGCTCGATCAGCCCGATCGCGGGGATCGGCCCCGACGATCTGCGCATCGCTCAGCTCATGCAGCGCCTGGCCGACGGCACCGTGCAAGAGGTGATCCTCGCGACCAACCCCAACCTCGAGGGCGAGGCGACGGCCACCTACCTCAGCCGGCTGCTGCACACGCTGCAGATCACCGTCACCCGGCTCGCATCGGGCCTGCCGGTGGGCGGCGATCTGGAATACGCCGACGAGGTGACCCTGGGCCGCGCGTTCGAGGGTCGGCGGTCCGTGTGACAATTCACACGTGAGTGCAAAGGGCTGGTGGCTGTTCGCCACGATGTCGGTGCTGTGGGGAATCACCTACCTCTTCATCAGCGAAGCGGTCGCAGCGTTCTCGCCCGCCGGCGTCGTCAGCGGGCGCACGCTGATCGGCGCGGCCGTGCTCCTGCCGATCGCGATCCGTCGAAGGGCGCTGCGCCCCGCACTGCGTGTGTGGCCCTGGGTGCTGGTGTTCGGTGCGCTCGAGATGGCGGGTCCCTTCTTCCTCCTCTCCAGTGCCGAGCAGACCATCCCTTCCGGGCTGACCGGGCTGCTCGTGTCGACCGTGCCGCTGTGGGCGGCGATCATCGGGTTCATCGTCGGCGACCGCAAGCTGCTCACCCCCGTGCGCATCGCGGGCCTGCTGGTGGGCTTCGCCGGCGTCGCGGTGATCGTTGCCGGGCAGGGGCTGACCGTCGCCGAACCCGTCGCCGCGCTGATCGCCGTGGGCAAGGTTCTGCTGACGGCCATCATGTACGCGATCGTGCCGTTCATCATCGCCACCAAGCTGCGCGGCGTGCCGTCGCTGGGCTCGGTGACCATGGCCCTGATCGTGGTCGGGCTCGCGTACCTGCCGCCGGCGCTGCTGACCCAGCAGGGGGTGCCGTCGGTGCGCAGCATCGTCTCGCTCGTGCTGCTGGGCGTGCTGTGCACGGCCATCGCCTTCATCGCGTTCTTCGCGCTGATCGACGAGGTCGGGCCAGTGCGGGCGCCGCTGTTCACCTACGTCAACCCGGTCGTGGCGATCGCCCTGGGCGCGATCGTGCTCGCCGAACCTCTGACGGTGGGGCTGCTCATCGGATTCCCGCTCGTGCTGCTGGGCTGCTGGCTGGCGGCCACGGGGGGATGGCGGCGCCGAGCCGCCGAGACTGCGGGTGCGCCGGATCCGATCGCAGAAGCCGTGCCGGGCGCCATGGTCGAAACCGGTCCGATCAGGACCGGTCCGGACGCGGCCGAAACCCTCGAGCGACCGTCGAGCGGGCCCCGTCACATGGCCGGTCCGGAATCCAGCGATCCGTAAGATGGAACGCGGGCCGTGACATCCGATCCTGCAGGGGCCCGAGGAGTACGAACGTGGCGCTGATCGTCCAGAAATACGGCGGGTCGTCCGTTGCCGATGCCGCGAGCATCAAGCGGGTCGCCAAGCGCATCGTCGACACGCGCCGTGCCGGCCACGATGTCGTCGTGGCCGTCAGCGCGATGGGCGACACCACCGACGAGCTTCTCGACCTGGCGCACGAGGTCGCGCCGATCCCCGCGCCGCGCGAGCTGGACATGCTGCTGTCCAGCGGTGAGCGCATCTCGATGGCGCTGCTGGCCATGGCGATCCACTCGATGGGATTCGAGGCGCGGTCGTTCACCGGCAGCCAAGCGGGCATGATCACCGACTCGCATCACGGCAAAGCCCGCATCGTCGATGTGACGCCTGTCCGACTGCGCGAAGCGCTCGACGAGGGAGCGATCGTCATCGTCGCCGGCTTCCAGGGCTTCAACCGCGACACCCGCGACATCACGACGCTCGGCCGGGGCGGCTCCGACACGACGGCTGTGGCGCTGGCCGCCGCGCTCGAGGCCGACGTCTGCGAGATCTACAGCGATGTCGACGGCATCTTCACCGCCGACCCGCGGGTCGTGCCCCGCGCGCGCAAGCTCGAGGTGATCTCCAGCGAAGAGATGCTCGAGCTCGCCGCCAACGGCGCAAAGGTCCTCTACATCCGTGCCGTGGAATACGCGCGCCGGCACGGTGTTCTCATTCATGCGCGTTCCACGTTCAGCTCGGCGGAGGGCACCCTCGTCGTGGACGAGAAGCGCCGCGGAGACCTGGCCGCAGCCTTCCCGCAGCTCAAGGGAGATCACATGGAAGAGCCCGTTGTGGCAGGGGTGGCCACCGACCTCAGCCAGGCCAAGATCACCGTGGTCGGGGTTCCCGACGTGCCCGGCAAAGCCGCTGAGATCTTCAAGATCGTCGCGAAGTCCGGCGCGAACGTCGACATGATCGTGCAGAACATCTCGGCGGCATCCACCGGACGCACCGACATCTCGTTCACGCTGCCGAAGGCCGACGCCACGGGTGCGTTGCGTGCCCTTGCCGCCGAGCAGTCCGAGGTGGGGTTCGAGAGTCTGGTGCACGATGACCAGATCGGCAAGCTCTCGGTGGTCGGCGCCGGCATGCGCTCGAACTCGGGCGTCTCGTCGACCCTGTTCGAGGCGCTCAGCGAGGGCGGCATCAACATCGAGATGATCTCGACCTCCGAGATCCGCATCTCGGTCGTGCTGCGCGGCGACGATCTCGCCGAGGCGGCGCAGACCGTGCACACCGCGTTCGGACTCGACGGCGAGGTCGATGCCACCATCTATGCCGGAACCGGCCGCTGAGCGGCCCGCACACGTGATCAGCGTGATGAGCAGAGCGATCGAGGACCCTTCATGACCCGCATCTCAGATTCAGGACTGAACGTCGCCGTGGTCGGCGCCACCGGACAGGTCGGCGGCGTCATGCGCGAGATCCTCGCCGAGCGCTCGTTCCCGATCCGCGAGCTGCGCCTGTTCTCCACGGCACGCTCGGCCGGCACCGCCGTCGAGTTCGCCGGCAAGACCGTGATCGTCGAAGACGTCGCGACCGCCGATCCTGCCGGCATCCAGATCGCGCTCTTCTCAGCCGGTGCCACCGGCAGTCGCGCACACGCACCGCGGTTCGCCGAGGCCGGTGCGGTCGTGATCGACAACTCGAGCGCGTGGCGCATGGACCCCGACGTGCCGCTCGTGGTCAGTGAGGTCAACCCGCACGCGATCGACGACGCACCCAAGGGCATCATCGCCAACCCCAATTGCACGACGATGGCCGTGATGCCCGTCATGAAGGTGCTGGATGCCGCAGCCGGCCTCGAGCGCCTGATCATCAGCACCTACCAGGCTGTGTCGGGGTCGGGCCTTGCCGGAGCGCAGGAGCTGCTCGGCCAGGTCGAGGCCGTCGTCGCCCAGGACGGCGCCATCGGGCTCGTCCACGACGGGGGAGCGGTTGACTTCCCGGCGCCGGAGAAGTACATCGCGCCGATCGCCTTCGACGTGATTCCGTACGCGGGCAGCCTCGTCGACGACGGTGACAATGAGACCGACGAGGAGAAGAAGCTGCGCAACGAGAGCCGCAAGATCCTCGAGCTGCCCGACCTGCGCGTGGCCGGCACCTGCGTGCGCGTGCCCGTGTTCACCGGCCATTCGATGTCGATCCACGCCGAGTTCGCCCACGACATCACCCCTGAGCGCGCCCGTGAGGTGCTCAGCACTGCCCCGGGAGTCGTGCTGGATGAGGTTCCCACCCCGCTGCAGGCGGCCGGCAAGGACCCGAGCTTCGTCGGGCGCATCCGCGCCGACCAGTCCGCACCGGAAGGCAAGGGGCTGGTGCTGTTCGTGGCCAACGACAACCTGCGCAAGGGCGCTGCGCTGAACGCGGTGCAGATCGCCGAGCTGATCGCCGCGCGACTGACAGCGGCGGCCTGACGCGGCATCCACCGCCCTTCCGCGGGGCGCGCCCGCCGACGTGAAGGCGTCCGGTCCCGCGCGGCGGGGAGGCCCGGATCAGTTGGCTAGACTGGGTGATTGTGACTGAAACCGTCGACGTCGTCCTGATCGGTGGGGGCATCATGAGTGCCACCCTGGGAACCTTCTTGCACGAGCTCCAGCCCGACTGGAAGATCACGGCGATCGAGCGGCTCAGCGAGGTGGCCGAAGAGAGCTCCAACGCGTGGAACAACGCCGGTACCGGCCACTCGGCCCTGTGTGAGCTGAACTACACGCCGCAGGCGCCCGACGGCTCCGTCGACGTCACGAAGGCGGTCTCGATCAACGAGCAGTTCCAGCTCAGCCGCCAGTTCTGGTCGTCGCTGGTGGACCGCGGTATCCTCAGCGAGCCCGACACCTTCATCAACCCGACGCCGCACATGACGTTCGTGCGCGGTGAGAAGAACGTCTCGTTCCTGAAGGCCCGCTACAAGGCGCTCACGCAGCAGACGCTGTTCGCCGACATGGCGTACAGCGAGGACTCTCGCGTGATCAACCAGTGGGCGCCGCTGCTCATGCAGAAGCGCCTGAAATCGGACGAGCCGTTCGCCGCGACGCGCGTCACCGCCGGCACCGACGTGGACTTCGGCTCGCTCACCCGTCAGCTGTTCGCCCATCTCGGGCGCGCGGGCGTGGACGTGCGCACCAACACCGAGGTGCGCAGCCTCAAGCGGCAGAGCGACGGCACGTGGCTCGTCAAATACCGCCGTTCGATCGGCCGTGCACCCGGACGCATCAAGGCGCGCTTCGTGTTCGTCGGCGCCGGCGGATGGGCACTGAAGCTGCTGCAGAAGTCCGGCATCCCCGAGATCAAGGGGTATGGCTGCTTCCCTATCGGCGGTCAGTGGCTGATGAGCAGCAAGCCCGAAATCGTCGCAGCGCACCACGCGAAGGTGTACTCGAAGGCCACCGTCGGCGCACCGCCGATGTCGGTGCCGCACCTGGACACGCGGGTGGTCGACGGGCAGACCTCGGTCCTGTTCGGTCCGTTCGCCACCTTCAGTCCGAAGTTCCTCAAGAACGGCTCGATGTGGGACATCGTCACCCAGGTGCGTCCGTCGAACCTGGGCAGCATGCTCAAGGTCGCCGCCACGAACGTCGACCTCATCCGCTACCTGATCAGCGAACTGCTGAAGAACCACCACCGCAAAGTGCAAGACCTGCGTGAGCTGATGCCCGGCGCCAAAGACGAGGACTGGACGCTGCGCCAGGCCGGTCAGCGCGCTCAGGTCATGCACGAGGGCAAGCTGCAGTTCGGCACCGAGGTGGTCGCCGCCTCGGACGGCACGATCGCAGGCCTGCTGGGCGCGTCGCCGGGGGCGTCGACGGCGGTGCCGATCATGCTCGACCTGATCAAGCAGTGCTTCCCTGAGCAGTACGCGTCGTGGGAGCCGAAGCTGCGTGAACTCATCCCGACCTTCGGACAGCGTCTGAACGGTCAGCCCGAGCTTGCCCGCGAGACCTTGACCTCCACCGCCCAGGCGCTCGAAATCAGCCGCTGACGCGGCACCGTCGTGGCCAAGCTCTACTTTCGTTACGGAGCGATGAACTCCGGCAAGTCGACGGCCCTGCTGCAGGCGGCGTACAACTACGAAGAGCGCGGCCAGCGGGTTCTGCTGGCCAAGCCCGAGATCGACACGAAAGACGCCGACAGCATCTCGTCCAGGCTCGGAGTCACGCGACCCGTCGACTTTCTGATCCGACCCGACGATGATCTGCGGGCGCTGTTCGCCGCGCATCGGGCGCGGGTGCGTCGCGACGCCGAGGCACTGATTCCGGCGGCGGGGGATGCAGCGGCCGACGTGGCCTGCCTGCTGATCGACGAGGCGCAGTTCCTGACGCGTGCGCAGGTCGACGACCTGCTGCGGATCGTCGTGCTCGACGGGGTGCCGGCGCTGGCCTACGGCATCCGCACCGACTTCCAGACCCAGGCGTTCCCCGGCTCCCGCCGTCTCATGGAGCTGGCGCACAGCCTCGAAGAGCTCAAGACCATCTGCCGCTGCGGGCGCAAGGCGCTGTTCAATGCACGGCTGGTCGGCGGCCGGTTCGTGTTCGACGGCGACCAGGTGGCGATCGATGAGCTGTCGGCCGAACGGGTCACGTACGAGTCAATGTGCGCGGAGTGCTACCTGCGCGAATCGGGCGGGCGCCTGAGCTGAACGGGCTCGACCTCGCGGTGGGGGCTGAGCCGTGCTCGCCGTCACTGTGGCTCGGGATCCCGCCTTGCATGGTCTGACCACACAGACGTATAGTGGTCAGACCACAGGAGGAACCCGGATGGCGCAGAGCCCCGCACGTGCATGGCGCATCGTGCTCGAGAAGATCGAGACCGATCTGCTCGACGGCGGTCTCGGGCCCGGCGACCACCTGCCTCCCGAGCGTGAGCTGGCGGCGCAGCTGGGGGTTGGCCGCTCGAGCGTGCGCGAGGCGCTGCGCGTGCTCGATGTGCTGGGACTGATCCGCACCGCGACCGGATCGGGCCCGAGCGCCGGCGCGATCGTCATCGCCACCCCTCGCGGCGGCATGTCGGCGCTGCTGCGGCTGCAGGTCGCCGCGCAGGGCTTTCCCATCGACGATGTCGTGCGCACCCGCGTGATCCTCGAGAGCGCGGTGGTCGAGACCCTGGCCACCGTGCGCGCACCGCTGGTCGAGGCGATCACGATGCTGGATGCGATGGATGACACGTCCCTCACGCCCGCAGAGTTCCTGGCGCTCGATGCCGAGTTCCATCTCGCGCTGGCCGAGGCATCCGGCAACGCCGTCGTGGCCGCCACGATGGCCGGGCTGCGCACCGCGATCGAGTCGTACGTGCTGCAGGGGGCCGAGCGCATCGCCGACTGGGATGCCACGGCCATCGGTCTGCGCACGCAGCACCGCCAGATCGTGGCCGCCATCCAGAGCGGCGACGCTGCCGGCTCACGCGCCGGCATCACCGACCACATCACGGGGTATTACGCCCACACAGGGCTCACCCGTCACTGACTCCCCGACCGCGAAAGGACCCGACGATGGTCACCAGGCAGCTGCCGAACCCGAAAGAGCTCCTCGAACTCATGCAGTTCAAGAAGCCCGAGCTGAACGCGCGCAAGCGTCGGCTGGATGCGGCGCTGACGATCTACGACCTGCGCACGATCGCCAAGCGCCGCACGCCGAAGGCCGCGTTCGACTACACCGACGGCGCCGCCGAGGGTGAACTGTCGCTCGCCCGTGCGCGGCAGGCTTTCGAAGACGTCGAGTTCCACCCCGGCATCCTCAAGCCCGCGCCCGCGGTGGACATGTCGTGCGAGATCCTCGGCGGACGCTCGGCCCTGCCGTTCGGCATCGCCCCGACCGGGTTCACCCGGCTCATGCAGACCGAAGGCGAGATCGCCGGTGCCGGCGCGGCCGGCGCGGCAGGGATTCCGTTCACGCTGTCAACGCTCGGGACGACGTCGATCGAAGACGTCAAGAAGGCCAATCCGTACGGCCGCAACTGGTTCCAGCTGTATGTCATGCGCGACCGCGAGATCTCGTACGGCCTGACCCGCCGCGCGGCCGCCGCCGGTTTCGACACGCTGTTCTTCACGGTCGACACCCCGGTCGCCGGCGCGCGGCTGCGCGACAAGCGCAACGGGTTCTCTATCCCGCCGCAGCTGACGCTGGGCACCGTCATCAACGCGATCCCGCGGCCGTGGTGGTGGATCGACTTCCTCACCACGCCCAAGCTCGAGTTCGCGTCGCTGTCGACGACCGGCGGCACCGTGGGCGAACTGCTGGATGCCGCGATGGACCCCACGATCTCGTATGACGACCTCGAGATCATCCGCGAGCTGTGGCCCGGCAAGATCGTCATCAAGGGTGTGCAGAACCTCGAGGACTCCAAGAAGCTCATCGATCGGGGAGTGGACGGCATCGTGCTCTCCAACCACGGCGGACGTCAGCTCGACCGGGCGCCGATCCCGTTCCGGCTGCTGCCGGAGGTCGTGCGCGAGGTGGGCAAGGATGCCACGGTCATGGTCGACACCGGGATCATGAACGGCGCGGATGTCGTGGCATCCATCGCCCTCGGTGCGAAGTTCACGCTCGTGGGCCGCGCCTACCTGTACGGGTTGATGGCCGGGGGGCGACAGGGCGTGGACCGCACGATCGCGATCCTGCGCAGCGAGATCGAGCGCACGATGAAGCTGCTCGGCGTCTCGTCACTCGAAGAGCTCGAACCGCGCCACGTCACCCAGCTCACGCGCCTGGTGCCGGTGGCACAGGACGCGTCGGTCATCACCCCCGGTCGTTGACCGGGCGGCGGAGCTGCAGGGTCGGGATGAGTCCGTCGAGGAAGGTCGCGGTGTCTTGCCATCCGGTGACCGCCTGGCAGTGCACGCCCATGGCCAGCACCGGGTAATCGTTGCCGTCAGGGTCGAGCCGATCGCCGACGAAAAGCATGTCGTCCAGCGAGATGCCGGTCTGCGCGGCCAGCTGTCGCATGCCGTACGCCTTGTCGATGCCGCGGTGGGTGATGTCGACGCTGGTCGATCCTCCGCTGCGCACCTCGAGGTCGGGCAGAGCCGCGGCCACCGCCGCCCGCAGTTCGTTCTTCTTTGCGCCGGTCGGGTCCCACGCGGACTTGGCCTGCAGCGGCGCCTGCTGACCGAGGGCCGAGAACGTGATCTGCGATCCGCGGTCCTCGAGGATCGGCCCCCAGGTCTCGGCCTCCCAGTACCCGAGCCGGCGCGCTTCTTGCTCGACCGCGGTCAGCGCCCGTGACTTCTCGTCGTCGGTCAGCGCGTGGGCATACACAGTGCGCACGCCGTCGCCGGTGAGCCGGTAGTACTGTGTGCCGCAGGTCGGCAGCAGATGGATGCGCTCGCGCACCTCGGCTGCGGCATCCGGCAGCCTGTCTACGACCTGGGCGGTGAACTGCGCGAGCTGACCGCCGGAGATGATCGCCACTTCGACACGCTCAGCGAGGGCGATCAGCAGGCCCCCGATGCGTGGATCGATCGCCGACTTCGAGGGGGCCAGCGTGTCGTCAAGGTCGAAAGCGAGCAGGTGGGGCGCGGGCATGCAGGTCCTCTCTATGGCAAAGGCCCCACCGAAGTGGAGCCTTTGACTGGTCGGGGTGACAGGATTTGAACCTGCGGCCTCTTCGTCCCGAACGAAGCGCGCTACCAAGCTGCGCCACACCCCGTGGCAACCGTTCAAGTCTACCTGATGCGCGGGCGTGCTTTGAACCGCACGGGCTTCGCGCTCACCCGTGTCGGTGTGACTTTGGCTTCGTCGGCACCGTGGGCGCGGGTGCGGGTGCGACGCTCGTCCCCGGCGTGGGTGCCGGCGATGGAGTCTTGCCTTTGCCGTCCTTCGCCGACGTGTCGTGCCTGGGCGGGGCAGGGTACGAGCCCGTGCGCACGGTCAGCTTCGGGTCGGGCTGCGGCAGCGCCGAGCCTGGATAGTAGATGTCGGCGGCGGTCTGGATGGCCTTGGACATGGGGTAGCGGATGTCGCCCAGGTCGAAGCCCCGGTACCAATGGTGGAACAGGTCGATGTTCTCGTCACCGCGGTTGTTGGTGACGCCCGACCACACCAGCGATGTCATCGCCGTGCTCGAGGTGATCAGCCACGTCTGGTCGCCGTTGTTCGTGCCGGTCTTGGCGAACAGGGGAGTGCCGTCGTGCGGGTTGGCCATGACGGCGGTGCCCATCGGGCCTTTCAGCACTCCCTGCAGGGCGTATGCCGCGGTCGCGGCGATCTTCGGATCGATCGCCTGCGTGCAGGTGCGCTTGGGCAGCGGCAGGTCTTTGCCGGCGTTGTCGGTGACGCGTGCGATCGCCCGCGGCTGGCAGAACAGTCCGTTGTTCGCGATCCCGGCGTATGCTCCGGCCATCGCGATCGGCGACACTGCGTTCGAGCCGATCACGGAACTGCCCGTGGTCATCTCGACCGGGCCTGTGCCGTTGGCCAGTGTCACGCCGAGCTTCGTGGCATCCTGCATCACTCCGCACAGGTCGAGTTTCGTGGCCATCGCCAGATAGCCGGAGTTCAACGACTGCGCGGTGAACTGCATCGGTGTGCCGTAGTAGCCGCGCTCGTTCTTGTAGTTCGGGATGAACGTGTTGTCATAGTTGGTCCAGTTGGCCTGGCACGAGTTGCTCAGGTGATGGATCACCCGCGGGTAGCCGTTGATGACCTCGTTGACCGAGTGACCCTCCTGCAGCCAGTCCAGCAGCGTGAACAGCTTGAACGAGGATCCTGCCGCAAAGCCCGTGGATCCCTGCAGGTAGTTGCCGGCATAGACGATGCCCGTCTGCGCTGATGTGGTCGATGACCCGCCGGCGCTGTAGTGCGTGTTCTGCGCGATCGACATGATGTCGCCGGTGGACGGCTGCACATTCACGATCGTCGAGCCGTAACCGAAGGCCGACCGCGATGCGGGAGCGTACTTCGACACCGTGGACTGGGCGACCTTCTGCAGCCGCCAGTCAAGTGTCGTGTAGACCTTCAACCCGCCCTGTCGCAGCGTCTGCTCTCGATCGGCGGGCGTCGCACCGAAGGCCGGGTCGTTCTGGATGATCGAGGTGACATACGCGCAGAAGTACTGCACGGTCGTGGCCGCGCACCCCGTCTTCGGTGGAGTGATCTTCGGCACGATCGGCGCCTTCATCGCCTCCTGGTATTGCGCCTGCGAGATCTTTCCACCGTCGAGCATGCGCCCCAGCACATACTCCTGCCGCTGCTTGGTCTCGGCGTAGTGGTTCGCTTTGCCGTTGGTCTTGCTCGCCGACTGGTCGATGCGGTACGTGTTCGGGTTCTGCACCATCCCCGCCAGGGTCGCCGCCTGCGAGAGGCTCAGCTTGCTGGCATGCACGCCGAAGTAGTACTCGGACGCCGCTTCGATACCGTACGTCACGCCGCCGAAGTTGGCGATGTTCAGGTAGGCCAGCAGCACGTCGTTCTTCGAGTACTGCTGCGCCAGGGCGATGGCGTAGCGCATCTCCTGCAGCTTGCGCGCGTAGCCGTCGGGACCGCTGGCGTCGGTCGCGTCGTTGTAGCACTTCTGCAGCGCGGCATCCCGCTTCTTCTGCGTCAGGTTCTGGTCATCCACCTGCGCGTAGCAGTCCTGCACGAGCACGTTCTTGACGTACTGCTGACTGATCGACGAACCGCCCTGGGTCGCGCCGCCACCGCGCAGATTCGACAGGATGGCGCGGGTGGTGCCCATGATGTCGATGCCGCCCTCATCGTAGAAGCGGGGGTCCTCGCTGGAGAGGATCGCGTCGTACATGACCGGGGCGACCTGGTTCCACTTCACCGGCACGCGGTTCTGGTCGTAGAACTCCGTCAGCTCTTGGTATTTGCCCGTCGTGGGGTTCTTCGCGTAGAGCGTCGTGGGCAGTTGCAGCGGATTGATCTGCAGTTCGCTGGGGAGGCTGTCGAACGTGTCGATCGCGGACGTCGCCGCGGCACTGGCCATGGCCACCGCGGGCGTGACAGCGGCTGAGATGAGCAGGCCCGCGACAGCACTGAGCGCGACGAGGCCCACGACCCCGCCGATCACCCCCGCGATCGTTCGTTTCATGTCTGATGGCGTGTCTCTGGACACAGGAAGACGCTATGCCCGCACTCTGTGCATCAGGTGGATGTTCTGGATGTCGCGGCCTCGTGTGTCGCGGCGCGGACGGGTGACTTTGACATCCGAACGGCCGGTGCCAGCATGGCCTGTATGCGCTCCGACCATCGCCCCCATTGGATACGACTTCTCATGGGGGCGGCGGTGGCGTGTGCGCTCGTGTCGTCACTTGCGGCGTGCAGCGCCACCGATCAGCCCGACACGACCGCGCTTCGCAGCGCGCTCACGTCGGGTGACTTCAGCAAAGTGCGCCTGAACGGTGCGTCAGCGGAACAGGTGGGCACGGAGTACTCGGCCATCGTGGCGGGCCTGGGCAAGATCACGCCGTCGGTGAAGATCGACGCCCCGAAGATCGACGACGACAAGGCCTCGTTGCGCGTTCATTGGAGTTGGCCGGTGGGCAACGGCGACTGGACGTACACGTCCACCGTCAAGGCCACGAAGAAGTCCGACACGTGGTACGTGGATTGGTCTGCGTCCGTCATCCAGCCCGACCTCGACGCCGGTGACGTGCTGCGACGGACGACCAAGGCGCCGCCGCGCGCCGACATCCTCGGCGGTGACGGTCAGGCCCTGGTCACCAGTCGACCCGTGGTCATCTTCGGCATCGACAAGAGCCACGTCACGCCTGAGCAGGCGGTGACGTCGGCCGCCGCGCTGGCGCGGCTCGTCAAGGTCGACGCCAAAGACTTCGCCGCACGCGTGTCGGGCGGAGGGACGAAGCAGTTCGTCGAGGCGATCACGTACCGAAAGCAGGAAGCGCCCTCGACTGCCGAGCTGGCCGACATCCCGGGAGCGCTCGCGATCTCGAGCACCATGCAACTGGGCCCGTACCGCGGCTTCGCGGGGCCGGTGCTCGGATCGGTCGGTCCAGTCACCGCAGAGATCATGGAGAAGAACCCGGGCACCTACCGGGCAACCGACACGGTCGGGCTCAGCGGTCTGGAGCAGCGCTACGACAGCGACCTACGCGGCGTGGCAGGCGTGCAGATCAGCCGGGTGCCGAAGAGCGGCGACCCCGTGAAGCTGTTCACGGCAGAGCCCAAGCCGGGGGAGCCGCTGAAGACGACCCTCGACCAGCGTCTGCAGACCCTTGCCGAGGCGTCGTTGCGCGACATCGGCCCGGCCAGCGCGCTGGTGGCTCTGCGTCCCAGTGACGGCGCGATCCTGGCGGCGGCCAACGGCCCTGGTACGGGTTCGTTCGATGCTGCCCTGAACGGACAGGTGCCGCCCGGATCGACGTTCAAGATGTTCGACACCCTCGCACTCCTGCGTGCCGGTATGACCGCCGACTCGAAGGTCGACTGCACGGCAGAGGCCGTCGTCGACGGCTACCGCTTCGTGAACGACTCCTGGTACCCGAAATCCGCGATCGGCAAGATCTCGCTGAAGACCGCGATCGGCCACTCGTGCAACACCGCGATGATCAACGCTCGCAGCACGATCGGAGACGTCGCAGCCGCTGCGCAGAGCCTGGGATTCGGCATCGGCACCATCCCCGGAACCGACAGCTTCGCAGGAGAGATCCCGAAGGCTGCATCCGAGACTGAGGCGGCCGCCGACGTGATCGGGCAGGGCAAGGTGCTGGCCTCACCGGTGGTCATGGCCGCAGGCATCGCCTCGATCCAAGCCGGTCACACCGTCCTGCCTGTGCTCTTCCCATCGCAGCCGGCGAAGCTGCCCGACAGTGTCAAGCCGCTGACTGCCGACGAGGCGAAGCAGCTGAAGGACATCTTCCGGCAGCCGGTCGTTGACGGCACGGCGGTCGGTCTGAAGAGTGTGCCCGGCGCGCCCGTCATCGCGAAGACCGGCACCGCCGAGTTCACGCGGGACGGCAAGACGATGGTGCACGCATGGATGGTCGCCGCCCAAGACGACCTCGCGGTGGCGGTCTTCGTCGACACCGGCAGCAGCGGGGCCGACACCGCCGGGCCCATCGCGAAGAGATTCCTCACCGGCGCGCAGTCCCACTGACGCAGGTCACCGAGGCAGCAGGGTGATCAGGGTCGCCTCGGGCCGGCACGCGAAGCGCACCGGTGCGTAGATCGAGTGACCGATGCCCGCGCTGATGTTCAGCGGTACTTTGTGGCAGTCGTGAGTCCAGGTGCTCAGCCCCCGGGCCTGGTCGAGCGGGATGTCGCAGTTGGCCACGAGCGCCTTCGGCGAGAAGGGGATGCGCACCTGCCCGCCGTGCGTGTGCCCGGCGAACACCGCGTCGGCGCCGAGATCGACGAACGCGTCGAGCACGCGCCGGTACGGCGCATGGGTGAGGCCCCACACGAGGTCTGCGCCCTCGCCCAGCTGCGATAGCGCGTCGGGCAGCACATCCAGCCGATCCCCGTCGCGGTGCGCGTCTCCGACGCCGAACGCATCGATGCGCAGTCCGTTGACGGTCACCGATGCGGCGGCGTTGTCCAGCGCGGTCCAGCCCAGCTCGTTCTGCAGATACGAGTCGAGGGCCGTGGCATCCAGCGACGGTGCATCAGCAGCCTTCTGCGACGGGCCGGAGAAGTACTTGAGCGGGTTGCGCGGTGCGGGTGCGAACAGATCGTTCGACCCGTGCACATAGAAGCCCGGGATGCCGCGGAACGGCGCGAACGCTTCTTTGACGCCGTCGAGCCCGTCGGCGTGGCCGAGGTTGTCGCCGGTGTTGACGATCACGTCGGGGCGCAGCCCGGCAAGAGAGGCGATCCACCGCTGCTTGCGGTGCTGCCACGGCGCCATGTGGGCGTCTGAGAGATGCAGGATGCGGATCGGTTCGGCGCCGTGCGGCAGCAGGCGCAGCGTGTGGCGGCGCACGGTGAACAGGTATCTCTCGATGCCGACGCCCCAGACCGCGGCGCCGACGCCGACCGCCCCCACCGCGCCGAGCGCGGTGAGGGCAGTGCGAGCGGACGACCCGCGGGTGTCAGTTGCCGCCATTGCCGCCGTGGCCCTTGCCCGGCGGTGGGATGATGCCGCCTCCGCCGCCCTTGCAGTCGGGCGACTGATAAGTCACGGTGATCTTCTTCGAGGGCCCGGCGATCGTTCCCGCGCTGGGATCGGTCGAGGTGACCGTGCCGTCGCCGCCGGGGTTGGTCTGGCACTGCAGGCTGGTCCTCGTGAAGCCCGCGGCGCCGAGGATCGCGATCGCTTCGGCCGGCACGCGCCCGGTGACGTCGGGGATGGCCTTGCCTTGGCCCGTGCTGAGCTGCAGCGTCACCGCCGTACCGGCCGCGACACGGCCTGCCCCGGGGCTCTGCTCAGCGACAAGGCCCTTGGGCTGGTCGGAGTCGACCGGCTTGCCGATCGTCACCTGGAATCCAGCCTTCTTGAGCGTCTTCTCGGCATCGTCCTGCGACATGCCGATGACGCTGGGCAGATTGACCTTCACTGTGCGCAGCAGGTTATTGTCGGGCTGCGGGAAATCGCCGCCCTTGTAGTACTTGTCGATCGCACCCTGAATGCTGCGGCCGAGGCTGAAGCGGGCGTTGTTCAGCGAGACGCCCTGGAAGTAGTTGTGGTAGAGGTCGAGTTGGCCGAACGAGCTGCCGACCCAGTTCGCCGTCGTGACCTTCGTGCTCGACGTCATGAGCCACGTCTGGTAGTCCTCGTGCGTGCCGGTCTTGCCGATCAGCGGCGTACCGTCGTTGGGGTTTCCCACGTCGCCGGAACCGCCTCGTTCGAGCGGCCCCTTCAGCGCGTACGCGGCGGTAGCCGCGACCTTCGGGTCGATGACCTGCTTGCAGCTGCGATCGGGCAGCTTGACGTCATTGCCCTCGGAGTCGACGATCTTGTCGATCACGCGCGGCTGGCAGTAGACGCCCTTGTTCGCCACGGCGGCGTAGGCCCCTGCCATTGCCATCGGCGACACGTTGTCTGAGCCGATGACCTCGTACGGCACCGGGTTGTCGGCTTGGATCTTGCTGGTGCCGTCGGTGGTGAGCGGGATGGGTGAGCCGTCTCCGCGCATCACGCCGAGGCTCTGTGCCACGTTGCCGATGTCGCAGAGGTCCAGTTGTCGCGCCATCTCGAGGAATCCCGTGTTCAGTGATTCCTTCGTGAACCGCATCGGTGTGCCGAAGTAGCCGCCGCGCTGTTGATAGTTATGCACATCGGCGTTGTTGCCCAGCGATCCACCGGCCACGCAGCGATCGGTCCACGGAGTGCGGTTGTGTTTGCGGCCGTCGAGCACCTGATTGAGGGACTTGCCCTTGTCGAGCCAGTCGAGCAACGTGAAGAGCTTGAAAGTCGATCCGGCGTTGAACCCGCCGGAGCCGCCGAACTGCAAGTCTCCGGCATAGACGATGCCTGACGTGCCTTTCGCTTTCGACGTGCCGGCGGTGTACTTCGTGTTCTGTGTGATCGCGAGCACTCGGCCGGTGTCGACCTCGACGCTGACGGAGGCCGACCCGAAGGTGGGGTCGGGATTCTTCTTCGTCTTCTGATACGCCGGCACGGTCACCGTGGTCGGCGTGTAGTCCTTCTGCGCCTTCGCGGACGCCTTCTGGATGCGCGGGTCGAGCGTCGTGTAGATCTTCAAGCCGCCCTTGTACAGCAGCTGCCGACGCTGTTCTTTGTCACCGAAGGCGGGGTCGTTGCGCATCACCTGGGTGACGTATTGGCAGAAGTACGGCGCGATGCTCTCGCCGCACCCCATCGAGGGGTCCGTGACCTTCGGCACGATGGGTGCCTTGACCGCATCATCATGCTGTTTCTGCGTGATCTTGCCGTCTTCGAGCATGCGCCCCAGGACGTACTCCTGGCGCTGCTTGGTCAGCTTGTAGCCGTCCTTGGCGGTATTGACCGGCTTTCCCGCGCGGTCCTTTATCGTGCCGCCCGGCAGGTCGATGCGATAGGTGTTGGGGTTCTGCACCATGCCGGCAAGGGTCGCCGCCTGGGCGAGGTTCAGCTTGCTCGCGTGCACGCCGAAGTAGCGCATCGCGGCGGCGTCGATGCCGTAGGTCGTGCCGCCGAAGTTGGCGATGTTCATGTACCCGAGCAGGATGTCGTTCTTCGAGTACTTCTGCTCCAGGGCGATCGCGTACCGCATCTCCTGCAGCTTGCGCTGGTAGCCCTCGACGCCGCTCGAATCGGTCGCCTCGCGCCAGCACTTGTTGAGCTCTTCGTCGTTCTTCGCGTCCCAGTCGCACTCCTGGACCTTGACGTTCTTCACGTACTGCTGGCTGATCGATGACCCGCCCTGCGTGTCGGAGCCGCCCTTGACGTTCGACAGGATCGCGCGGGTCGTTCCCATGATGTCGATGCCGCCGTGCTCGTAGAAGCGCGGGTCTTCACTGGACAGCAGTGCGTCGTACATCACCGGCGCGATCTGCTTGAACGTGACCGGCGACCGGTTCTGGTCGTAGTAGGTGGCCATCTTGACCGACTTCTTGCCGTCGGTGTAGTAGATCGTCGACGGCAGGATCTGCTTGCCGATGTTCAGCACGCTCGGCAGGTTGTTGAACATGTCGATGGCGCTCGTGGCTGCGGCACTGGTGACGGCGACGGCAGGGGTGACCGTGGCCGTGATCAGTACGCCCGCTACAGTGCTCAGCCCGATGAGGCCCAACAGGCCTCCGGCCACACCGGCGGTCGTGCGTTTCGAGTGGGGCATAGGCTAGATCGTAAGGGAGATTGCTGGGCGAAGTCTTCAGGCGATCCCCATGAGAAGCCCGTGACCGAACCTCTGCGAAGGAGCGCTGCGCCCCGATGACCACCTGGGAATACCTCACCACTCCGCTGGTGATCCACAACACCGCAGCCATCCTGAACAACTGGGGAAAGCAGGGCTGGGAGCTCGTGCAGGTCGTGCCCGGCCCCGAAGGAGGCCTGGTCGCGTACTTCAAGCGGCCGGTCGGCGACGGGTCGCAGAACGCCGGATTGGATGCCGCAGCCCAGGCGGCCGTGAAGTTCGAAGGGAACTGACATGACCGTTTCGCAGACGCTCGCCGACCTGCAGATCACGCTGCCCGAGGTCGTCCCGCCTGTGGCCGCCTACGTGCCCGCCAAGGTGCACGGCGACCTGGTCTACACGGCCGGGCAGCTGCCGATGAGCGGCGGCGCGCTGCCGGCCACCGGCAAGGTCGGGGGAGAGGTATCCGCAGACGACGCCAAGGCGTACGCGCGGCAGTCGGCCCTGAACGCCATCGCCGCAGCCGCCGCAGCCGTCGGCGGGGTCGATCATCTGACCGGCGTCGTCAAGGTCGTCGGGTTCGTGGCATCCACCCCCGACTTCACCGGGCAGCCGGGCGTGATCAACGGCGCGAGCGAGCTGCTGGGGCAGGTCTTCGGCGACGCGGGGCGCCATGCGCGCAGCGCGGTCGCCGCACCCGTGCTGCCCCTGGACTCGCCCGTCGAGGTCGAGGTCGTCTTCAGCTTCACGGTCTGACACTCCCCGCTCGGTCACTCCTCGCTCGAAGCGAGGGGATCTCACGAAGCGAGGGCCGATTCGGCGATTTCGCTCCTCGTTTCATGAGATCCCCTCGCCTCACGCGAGGGCGGGTCGTTGCGAGGCCAGTCGAGCGCGAGCGCGTCCAGCGCCGCGTGCGACGCGAGAGCGGCGGCGAGCCCGTGGGGATAGCCCTCGGGAACCCGCCGCCGCTCATCCACGGCGCCGACGGCCCTACTTCACCTGCGCCGAGATGATGCTCATCACCGCGGTGTCGGCCAGCGTCGTCGTGTCGCCGACCTCGTGGCCGTCGGCCACATCGCGCAGCAGGCGCCGCATGATCTTGCCCGAGCGGGTCTTGGGCAGCTCGCTGACGATGTAGATGTCGCGCGGGCGCGCGATCGGCCCGATCTGCTCGCCGACCCACAGGCGCAGCTGGCCGGCCAGTCCCTCGGGGGCGTGCTGCGACAGGTAGCTCTCCTTGATGATCACGAAGGCGACCACGGCCTTGCCGGTCATCTCGTCGACGGCGCCGACCACAGCGGCCTCGGCGACCGACTCGTGCGCGACCAGCGCCGACTCGATCTCGGTCGTCGACAGGCGGTGGCCGGCGACGTTCATGACGTCGTCGACGCGGCCGAGCAGCCAGATCTCGCCGTCCTCGTCCTTGCGGGCGCCGTCGCCGGCGAAGTAGTAGCCCTTGTCGGCGAACTTCGCCCAGTACGTCTCCTTGAAGCGCTCCGGGTCACCCCACACTCCGCGCAGCATCGACGGCCAGGGCGAGGTGACCACCAGCAGTCCGCCGTTGCCGTTGTCGACGGGCTCGCCGTTCTCGTCGACGACGTCGACCGTGATGCCGGGCACCGGCACCTGCGCGGCACCGGGCTTGGTGGCCGTGACTCCCGGCATCGGCGAGATCATGGTGGCGCCGGTCTCGGTCTGCCACCAGGTGTCCACGATCGGCGTCTTGTCGGCGCCGATCACCTCGCGGTACCACATCCACGCCTCGGGGTTGATGGGCTCGCCCACCGAGCCGAGCAGTCGCAGGCTCGACAGGTCGAACTGCTGGGGGATCTGGCGACCGCTCTTCATGAACGAGCGGATGGCCGTGGGCGCGGTGTACAGGATCGTGATGCCGTACTTCTGGATGAGCTCCCAGAAGCGGCCGGGATGCGGGGTGTCGGGGGTGCCCTCGTACATCATGACCGTCGCGCCCAGCGCGAGCGGTCCGTAGACCACGTATGTGTGGCCGGTGACCCAGCCGATGTCGGCCGTGCACCAGAAGATGTCGGTCTCGGGATGGATGTCGAGTGTGTACTTGTTCGTGAAGACCGCCTGCGTGAGGTAGCCGCCCGAGCTGTGCACCACGCCCTTCGGCTTTCCGGTCGTGCCCGACGTGTACAGGATGTACAGCGGGTTCTCGGCGGGGAAGGCCTTGGCCTCGTGCTCGGCGGGCGCGGCCTCGACCACGTCGTGCCACCACAGGTCGCGGCCTTCGGTCCACTCGACGTCGTTGCCGCCGCGCTTGACGACCAGGACGTGCTCGACGGTCTCCTGCGGGCCGTGGCCGCGGTCGGCCAGTGCCATGTCGACGGCCGGTTTCAAGGCCGAGACCCGGCCCTTGCGGTAGCCGCCGTCGGCCGTGATCACCAGACGCGCGGCCGCGTCATCCACCCGCGAACGCAGGCTGTCGGCCGAGAAACCGCCGAACACGACCGAGTGGATCGCGCCCACGCGCGCACAGGCCAGCATCGCGATGGCGGCTTCGGGGATCATCGGCATGTAGATGGCCACGCGGTCGCCGTGGCCGATGCCCAGCGACTCGAGGGCGTTGGCTGCCTTCTTGACCTCGGCGGTCAGCTCGGCATACGAGATGCGGCGCTCGTCGCCCGGCTCGCCCTCGAAGATGATCGCGGTGCGGTCGCCGTTGCCGGCCTCGACGTGACGGTCCAGGCAGTTGTAGGCGACCGAGATCTCGCCGTCGTCGAACCACTTGGCGAACGGCGGGTTCGACCAGTCCAGCGTCTGCGTGAACGGCTTGTGCCAGTGCAGCAGCTCGCGGGCCTGTTCGGCCCAGAACCCTTCGCGATCGGCCGCCGCGCGCTCGTACAGCTCGGCGGTGCCGTTGGCGTTCGCCGCGAACTCGGGCGACGGGGTGAACTCGCGGTTCTCTTCCAGAAGATGGTCGATCTGGCTGCTCATAGTGCGCTCCTTTGCGATGGGCGAGAGGTCGTGCGGCTCAGCGCCGAGGCCGGGGCAAATCTACTCCCGACCAGTGAAGCTCACTACCTCCGATAGTGGGTGGCGCTCGTGACACGCGTCATGTTGTGGGACCGCTCACATTCGCGTCATCCATGAGGAAATCGTCACTCGATATATCGGTCGAATCGCTCAGAAACTGTTTGGCCGCTTGGCCAAATGTGCGTATGCTCAACAACGGCCGAACATTCGATTCTGGCGTTGCAGCATCCGATCACCCCCCGACTGCGGTGCTGCGTGTGGCGGCATCCCATTCCCCCCATGGGATGCCGCCCTCTTTTGTTCTCCGATCGGCGCTTCTTCTCGCCGGTGCCCACCACGGTCTACCGGTTCCTGCACAACGGCCGGCCCCGCGGGAGTTCTCCACGGATGTGACGGACCGGCCGAGCCGTGCAAGCCCGGCTGCCTAGATTCGGTGCATGCCCGAACCGTTCGTCGTCCGCCCCCGGCCCGGGCATGCTGCCTTGGAGCCCGTGCGTGGCGGAGACGGTGCTGGCCCGAGCGTGCCCGTCGCACCACGGACGACCGGGCCGCGGCATCCGTCCCTCGCTCCCCTGGGAGAGTTCTTCGACGATCCCGACGTGACCGACATTTTCGTCAACGGCGAGGCCGGGCTGTTCGTCGACCGCGGCGCGGGTGCCGAGCGCATCACACGATGGCGTGCCGGCGAGGCCGAGGTGCGTGAGCTCGCAGTGGCGCTGATCGGTCAGGGCGGCAGACATGTGGATGACGCCCACCCCTGCGTGGATGTTCGCTTGGACGGCGGTGTGCGTGTGCATGCCGTGCTGCCGCCGGTCGCCCGCAACGGCACGCTGATCTCCATCCGGGTGCCGCGCGCCGTCGCGTTCGATCTGGCGGCCCTCGAACGCCGCGGCGTGGTGGATGCCACGGGCCGGGCGGGGCTGGAAGCGCTCATCGCCGCCCGTGAGAACCTTCTGATCACCGGGGCGGCGGGCACCGGAAAGACGACGCTGCTGGGCGCCCTGCTGTCGCAGGTGCCGGTCACCGAGCGGATCGTCACGATTGAGGATGTCGCCGAGCTGCGCATCGCGCACCCGCATCACGTCGCCCTCGAAGCACGGCAGGCGAATCTCGAGGGCGTGGGCGGTGTCGGACTCGCGCAGCTCGTGCGCGAGGCGCTGCGTATGCGGCCCGATCGGCTGGTGGTCGGCGAATGCCGCGGCGAAGAAGTGCGTGAGCTGCTCAGCGCCCTGAATACCGGGCACGACGGCGGTGCCGGCTCGCTGCACGCGAACGGTCTGGCCGATGTTCCCGCGCGGTTGGAAGCCCTCGGGGCGCTGGCGGGGATGAGCGAGACCGCACTGGCGCGGCAGGCGGCCAGCGCGATCGGGGCGGTCGTCCACCTCGAGCGCGGCCCCGACAGGGTGCGCAGGGTCGCGGGTCTGGGCCGGCCGGTCGTCCGTGGCGGGCGACTGGCGATCGAGGAGCAGCCATGGCGCTGAGAAGACGCGCACACCCGCCGGCCGGCCCCGATGCGGGAACGGTGCTGCGGTTGGCCGTGCTGCTGCAGGCAGGTCTCGCACCGGCGGCGGCCTGGCATCACCTGGCGGTGTCCGGCGACGATGCGGCGGCGACGGTGTCGGCGCGCATCACCGCCGGTGACGATGCGGCATCGGCCGTCGCAGCGCAGGGGACCGGCTGGAAGGACGTCGCGGCGGCGTGGCGCATCGCCGAAAGCGTCGGCGCACCGCTGGCAGACAGTCTGCGCGGCATAGCCGAGGCGCTGGATGACAGCGACCGTTCGCGCGCCGAGGTGCGCGTCGCACTGGCCGAACCGGCGGGCACCGCCAAGCTCATGTCGTGGCTGCCGCTGGTGGCGGTGGGGCTGGGCGCGGCGCTGGGGTTCGACACGCTGCGCACACTCGTGGCCACCCCCGCCGGCATCGTCTGTGCGCTGGCGGGTATCGCTCTGATCGTCCTGGCCCACCGGTGGAGCGCTGTCCTGGTCCGTCGCGCCGACCCCGACGGGGCCGTGGCGGGAATCGGCGCCGATCTGCTGGCGATCGCGCTGTCGGGCGGCGTGTCGATCGAACGCGCGCAGCGCATCGTGGACGCGGCCGGAGCGGATGAGCCGGATGCCGAGACCCGCGGCATCCTCGCCCTCTCGCGCTCTGCCGGTGTGCCTGCCGCCGAACTGCTGCGTGCGGGGGCTGCGCTGGCCCGTCACCGGGCGCGCACCGATGGCCGATTGCGCGCCGCGCGCCTGTCATCGCGGCTGCTCGTGCCGCTGGGCGTGTGCACCCTGCCCGCGTTTCTGCTGCTGGGCGTCGCCCCGATGCTGCTGAGCGTGCTCAGTGCGACGCCGCTGACCCTCTAGACCGTGCCCATCCATCCCTATACATAAAGGAGCGAGCATGTCCCCTTCCGCATCCCATCCGAACCCGTTGCCGGCGCTGACCCGTCGTCGGGCCGCGCGACTGTTCCTGACCGATCCCGACGACACCGGGGCCGCCACTGCCGAGTACGCGATCGCCACGATGGCCGCGGTCGCATTCGCGGGGCTGCTGGTGGTCATCATGCGCAGCGACGAGGTGCGCGGCATCCTCACCGATCTCGTGCGGCGCGCCTTGACGGTGTCATGACCCTCACCGGCCTGGTTCGGCGGGCAGGCGACCGCGGCTCGGTCACGGCCGAGTTCGCGGTCGTGCTGCCGGCGGTCGTGCTCGTGCTCGCGCTCGGGGCGGCGACCCTGGGCGTGTGCGGGCAGCAGGTGCGACTGCAGGATGCCGCGGCCGATGCCGCACGGCTGGTCGCGCGCGGCGAGCCTGCCGGCCGAGCGCAGGCGGTGCTGGCCGCCGCGGTCGGCGGCGCGCACGGTGCGATCGCCGCCGAGGGTGAGCTGGTCTGCGTGACCGCCACGGCCCGCGCCGCCCTGCCTGTCCCCGTGCCGCCGCTGCGTGCACGTTCGTGCGCGCTGGCGGGCGGACTCTGAGAGAACCCGAAGAGAACAGGAGAGCACAGATGGCAGGCACGGTTCTGGCCGTCGGTGCGATGGCGGCGTCCGTGGCGCTCACGCTCAGCCTCGCCACGGTGGGCGCGGCCGCCGTGCAATCCCAGCGCGCAGCCGGGGTGGCCGACGCGGCCGCGCTCGCGGCGGCCGACGCGGCGTCGGGGGCTGTCAGCGGCATCCCCTGCGACCGTGCCGGGGCCGTGGCGGCCGCCACCGGAGCACGGGTCACATCATGCGTTCTGGTCGGCCTGATCGCCACGATCGAGGTCGTCGTTCCGTTCGGCGTGCTGGCGGCCACCGCGTCGGCGCGCGCCGGTCCCGACACCGGCATCGGGCCGATGCCCGGCCGGTGAGATGTACTGTCGATGTCTGGGGCAGCCACCTGGGGTTCGCAACGATGCCGAGCAGAGGCGCGTGTGTGTATGGTGTGCTTCGAAGAAAGGACCACCCTCTTGGCAGAAGGCAAGAAGCTCGTCATCGTCGAGTCTCCGACGAAGATGAAGTCGATCCAGGGCTACCTGGGCGACGGCTACGAGGTGCTCAGCTCGGTGGGTCACATCCGCGACCTCGCCGACCGCAAGTCGATTCCGGCCGAGCTGAAGAAGACATCGGTCGGGCGCTACTCGGTCGACATCGAGAACGGCTTCGCTCCTTATTATGTGGAGTCCGAACGCGGCAAGAAGACCGTGACCGAGCTCAAGCGGGCGCTGAAGACCAGCGACGAACTGCTGCTTGCCACCGATGAAGACCGCGAGGGCGAAGCCATCGCGTGGCACCTGCTCGAGGCGCTCAAGCCCAAGGTGCCGGTCAAGCGCATGGTGTTCCACGAGATCACGAAGGACGCGATCCAGGCCGCCGTCCACAACACGCGTGAGCTCGACCTCGACCTCGTCGATGCGCAGGAGACCCGGCGCATCCTGGACCGCCTGTACGGGTGGGACATCTCGCCGGTGCTGTGGCTGAAGGTGCAGCAGGGCCTGTCGGCGGGCCGCGTGCAGTCCGCCGCGACGCGGCTGGTGGTCGACCGCGAGCGCGAGCGCATCGCCTTCGTCTCGGCGTCGTATTGGGATGTCGTGGCCGCCGCATCGCAGGGCGAGGACGCGAAGCACACCGACGCGTTCGGCATCCAGCTCGTGCGGGTCGGCGGTGCACCGATCGCCCGCGGCGGTGACTTCGACGACGCCGGCACGCTGAAGAAGGTCGTCGTCATCATCGACGAAGCGCGTGCGCGCTCGCTCGCCGAGCAGATCACGAGCGTCGGCACTGCGTCGGTGACCTCGGTCGAGTCCAAGCCCGGCACGCGTCGCCCCTACGCCCCGTTCACGACATCGACCATGCAGCAGGAGGCCGGTCGCAAGCTCTCGATGAGCGCGAAGCACGCGATGAGCGTCGCCCAGCGCCTGTATGAGAAGGGGTTCATCACCTATATGCGCACCGACTCGACCGCGCTGTCGACGCAGGCGGTCCAGGCGGCGCGCGAGCAGGCGGTACAGCTGTACGGGCCGAAGGCGGTGCCGCTGAACCCCCGCGTCTACAAGAGCAAGAGCAAGAACGCGCAGGAGGCGCACGAAGCCATCCGCCCCTCCGGCGAGCACTTCCGCACCCCGTCGCAGGTCGCGGGCTCCCTCGACCGCGACGAGCTGCGCCTGTACGACCTGATCTGGAAGCGTGCGGTCGCCAGCCAGATGTCCGACGCGACCTACGAGACGACCACCGTGACACTGGCTGTGGCCACCGCGCCCGACGCCGTCGAGTTCACGGCATCCGGAACCGTCTACACCTTCAAAGGATTCCTCGAAGCCTACGAAGAGGGCAAAGACGAGAAGCGCAGCGACCGCGACAAGCAGGACGACCAGTCCCTGCCGAAGCTGGCCGTGGGCGACGTGCTGTCGGTGCACGACGTCGAACCCAAGGGTCACGCCACGACCCCCAAGCCGCGCTACACCGAGGCCTCGCTCGTGAAGGCGCTGGAAGAGAAGGGCATCGGGCGCCCGTCGACGTTCGCGAGCATCATCGACACGATCATCGCGCGCGGCTACGTGACCAAGCGGGGCCAGGCACTGGTGCCCAGCTGGGTGGCGTTCAGCGTCGTGCGTCTGCTCGAGCAGCACTTCGCCGAGCTGGTCGACTACGACTTCACCGCCGGACTCGAAGACGACCTCGACGCGATCGCGCGCGGTGAGCAGAAGCGCGTGGACTGGCTGAAGGACTTCTACTTCGGTGCCGACGACCACCCCGGTCTGCGCAACATCGTCGACAACCTCGGCGAGATCGACGCGCGGGAGCTGAACTCCACCCGCATCACCGACACCGCGGTGCTGCGCATCGGGCGCTACGGCCCCTATCTCGAAGTCACCGACCCCGGGCATCCCGATGCCGACCCGCGCCGGGTGAACCTCCCCGAGGACCTCGCGCCCGACGAGCTCACCGCCGCCAAGGCGACCGAGCTCATCGAGGCGCCTGTCGCCGGTGACCGGGTGCTCGGCGAGAACCCCGACAACGGCAAGGTGATCGTCGTCAAGGACGGCCGCTACGGCCCGTACGTGCAGGAGGTCGAGCCCGCCGCACAAGAGCAGGTGGATGCCGCGACCGGCGAAGTCACCGAAGCCCCGGCGGCGAAGAAGAAGAGCACGAAGAAGGCCGCCGCCAAGACGGCCGAGCCCAAGCCGCGCACCGCGTCGCTGTTCAAATCGATGTCGGTGGACACCATCGACCTCGACACCGCGCTGCAGCTGCTGTCGCTGCCGCGGCTGGTGGGCGCCGATCCCGAATCGGGCGAGCAGATCACCGCGCAGAACGGCCGTTACGGTCCGTACCTGAAGAAGGGCACCGACTCGCGCACGCTGGAAAGCGAACAGCAGCTGTTCGACATCACGCTGGAGGAGGCGCTCGAACGCTACAAGCAGCCGAAGTACGGCGCGCGGCGGGCCTCGAGCGCGCTCAAGGAGTTCGAGGCGGACCCGGTCAGCGGCAAGCCGATCAGGCTGCGCGACGGTCGATTCGGACCGTATGTCACCGACGGCGAGACCAACGCGACAGTGCCGCGCGGCGAGGACCCGATGGCCATCGAGTTCGACCGTGCCGTGCAGCTGCTGGCCGACAAGCGCGCGAAGGGACCGGCTCCCAAGCGCAAGCCCGCCGCGCGCAAGACGACCACGACCCGCAAGACGGCGACGAAGAAGAAGTGACCGGGCTGTTCGTCACGTTCGAAGGCGGCGACGGCGTCGGCAAGACGACCCAGGCCGCTCTGCTCGAACACTGGCTGCGCGAGCAGGGACGTGAGGTCGTGCGCACGCGCGAACCGGGCGGCACCGAGGTGGGACGGCGCATTCGCGACCTCGTGCTGCACCACCACGGGCACGTGGACGCGCGGGCCGAGGCCCTGCTGTACGCCGCCGACCGTGCGCACCATGTCGCCACCGTCGTGCGGCCGGCGCTGGAACGAGGCGACGTGGTGATCCAGGACCGGTACCTGGACTCGTCGGTGGCCTACCAGGGTGCCGGACGCGTGCTGAACCCCGACGAGATCCGCGAGCTCTCGCTGTGGGCCACCGACAGGCTGCTGCCAGCGGTGACGGTGCTGCTCGACCTCGACGAGGCATCCGCCCGCCGCCGGCGGGATGCCGACGAGAAGCCGTTCGATCGGCTCGAGGCTGAGAAGGACGACTTCCACGCCCGCGTGCGGGCGGCGTTCCTGGCGCTGGCTGCGGCCGAACCCGAGCGATTCCTCGTGGTGGATGCGGCGCTGCCGGTCGACGAGATCGCGGCCCTCGTCAGGGTCCGGGTGCGCGAACGGCTCGGCTGAGCACGCGGCGTCGGTGGCGATGGTTAGGCTGGAGCCCATGGCCGCCGACTCGCTCCCCGTGACGACGGCTTCGTCCGCGCCGGTGCACGGCGACGGTGCGGCCGAACTGCCCTGGGGCGAGGTCTGGGGCCAAGACGCTGCGGTGCACGCGCTGCGCACGGCGGCGACCGATCCCGCCGGCCTGACCCACGCCTGGCTGATCACCGGCCCGCCCGGTTCGGGCCGTTCGACGCTGGCGCGCGCGTTCGCCGCGGCGCTGATCGCCGAACCCGGTGATGAGAACGCCATGCGCCAGGTGCTCGCCGGCACCCACCCCGACTACGCGGCTCTGCGCACCGAGGGCGTGATCATCTCGATCAAAGACGCCCGTGCGCTGGTCGAGCGCTCATACTTCTCTCCGTCGCTCGGGCGGTACCGCGTGATCGTGATGGAAGACGCCGATCGCATGGCCGAACGCACCTCGAACGTGTTGCTGAAGGCGCTCGAAGAGCCGCCGGAACGCACAGTGTGGGTGCTGTGCGCGCCCAGCGAGGCAGACCTGCTGCCCACCATCCGCTCGCGGGTGCGCACGCTGCGCCTGCGCGACCCCGAGGTCGCCGACGTCGCGCGGCTGATCCAGCTGCGCACCGGCGTGGACGCGCAGATCGCCGAACAGTCCGCCCGCCATGCGCAGCGGCACATCGGCATGGCCCAGCGCCTGGCGACGGATGCCGCGGCCCGCGCGCGGCGTGATGACCTGCTGCGTGCCGTGCTACGCGTGCGCGGCGTGTCCAGCGCGGTCGATGCCGCTGCCGAGATCGTCGCCGGTGCGACCGATGACGCGAAGGCGCTGACGGCCGAACGCGACCAGGCCGAACGCGCACAGCTGCTGACCACGCTCGGCATCGCGGCCGGCGCAGCGGTGCCGCCGGCGGTGCGGTCACAGCTGAAGGCGCTCGAAGACGAGCAGAAGCGTCGCGCCACGCGCAGCCTGCGCGACGGCATCGACCGGGTGCTCACCGACCTGCAGTCGCTGTACCGTGACGTGCTGATGCTGCAGTTCGGCCGAGGCGACGACCTCATCAACCTCGAGCTCGCCGGCGAGCTGCGCGGCGTCGCCGATGCATGGGATCCGGCGCGTACGCTGACCGTCCTCGACGAGATCTCCGAGACCCGCACGCGCATGGAACAGAACGTGTCGCCGGTTCTGGCACTGGAGAACATGCTCATCACCGTCGCCCACGGAAGGATCCTGTGAACGTCAAGACCCGCATGGTCGCCGTCCTCGCCGGACTGGCCGCGGCATCCCTCGCCTTGACCGGATGTCTGTTCTCGTTCATCCCCGATCAGGGCTCGACCAAGCCCGCCGCCACCGCGAGCGCGGCGCCCGACACCGAAGGCGTGGCGCCAGACCTCATGCCCTTCTACGGGCAGAAGGTGCACTGGCAGGCGTGCAACGGCCAGTTCGAGTGCGCGACGATCACCGCCCCGCTGGACTGGAACGATCCCGGCGCCGGCACTGCAGACCTGGCGGTGATCCGCCACCGGGCCACCGACGGCAAGGCCCTCGGGTCCCTGCTGGTCAACCCGGGCGGCCCCGGTGCCAGCGGCATCGAACTCGTGCGCGACTCGCTGCAGTTCGCGGTGGGCGACCGGCTCGCGAAGTCCTACGACGTGATCGGCTTCGACCCGCGCGGGGTCGGTGAATCCACGGCGGTCAGGTGCTTCACCGCGAAGCAGATGGATGCGTTCCTCTTCGACATCCCCACAGCCACGCGCAACACCCCGGCGTGGCGCGACGAGATGATGGCGTCGTACACGAAGTTCGCGCAGGCGTGCGAGCGCAACAGCAACGGCATCCTCCCCGATGTGAACACGGTCTTCGCAGCGCGCGACATGGACCTCATGCGTGCGGTGCTCGGCGACAAGAAGCTCAACTACCTGGGATATTCGTACGGCACGTTCCTGGGAGCCACCTACGCCAAGCTCTACCCGCAGAAGGTCGGGCGCTTCGTGCTGGACGGCGCGATCGACCCGTCGGTGTCGGGGCTGGAGGTGAGCCTCACCCAGGCCATCGGGTTCGAATCGGCGTTGAAGGCCTACATGGCATCGTGCCTGACATCGCGCGGGTGCCCGTTCAGCGGCACCGTGGACGACGGCATGGCAGACCTCGGGTCGCTGCTGGCCCGAGTGGATCGGCGTCCCCTGCCCAACAGCGACGGGCGGCAGCTCGGCGCCGACTCGCTGATGACTGCGATCGTGGCGGCGCTGTATTCGCAGGACAGTTGGCAGTACTTGACGCAGGCGCTGGCGGCGACGGCCAAGGGCGACCCGGGGCCGGCGTTCCAGCTCGCGGACTTCTACTACAACCGCGTCGACGGCAAATACCAGGACAACTCGTACGAGGCGTTCAATGCCTACAACTGCATGGACTACCCCGACGACGCGACGGCTGCGCAGAAGGCGGCCGCGGTGGCCGAGCTGAAGCAGAAGGCACCGACCATCGCACCGTACTGGAGTGTCGATCTGGACTCGTGCGACGTGTGGCCGGTCAAGGCGACCGGGGTGCGTGAACCCATCCATGCCGCTGGGGCCGGCCCGATCCTCGTGATCGGCACGACGAATGACCCGGCCACGCCGTACACGTGGGCGAAGTCGCTGGCTCAGCAGCTGGATTCGGGCATCCTCATCACGCGCGTGGGCGAGGGGCACACGGGCTTCAACAAGGGCAACAGCTGTGTGGATGCCGCGGTCAATGACTACTTCGTCGACGGGACCGTGCCCGACGGCGACATCCGCTGCGCGCGGTGATCGCGTGGTGATCGTTCGGTTCGCGGGCGCTCGGGCGACCATGTAAGATCGATCATCGTGCGCGGTGCGCTGCGCACGCGCCACCTTAGCTCAGACGGCAGAGCGATTCACTCGTAATGAATAGGTCAAGGGTTCGATTCCCTTAGGTGGCTCCACTTTCCTCAGCCTCACCGATTCTTGCGGCCTGTCCATTCCGCACGCAGATCTGTGAGAACGGTCCCGCCCCTTCTGCCGGAGAATATGATCCGGTCATGGAGACCGTGATCGACCTCGGCGAGGTGCGTGCAGAAGTCCAGCAGGTGGGGCGCTTCGATTACCGCATCAGCGTGCGGAGTGCGGCTGCGGGTCCGCCTGCCGGCAGTTGGTACCGGTTCGGGCGTGCGCGCGCTGAGCGCAAAGCGAGCCTGGAGCTTCTGCGCTACATCCGCAGACGCGACTGGGCGGTGGGTCCGGTCGTCGTCTTCCGCGCCGCGGGCTGAGCTCCGCGCGGCAGGTATGCCGACAGGGGCATCGACACAGTGGCGTCTGCGGCCCGCGTTAGGGTGGGAGCATGCCGTCGGCCGCCACACGCTCCCGTTCCGCCGCAGGGTCGACACCGAGTCGCTGGCTGCGCGTCGGCATCCCGGTGCTGCTCGTGGTGGTCTGGCTCATCGGGGGAGCGGTGGGCGGACCGTACTTCGGCAAGGTCGGCGAGGTGTCCACCAACGAGCAGTCGGCGTATCTGCCCGGCTCCGCAGAGTCCACGACTGTGCAGAACCGCCTCGCCGATTTCCTCGGCAGTGACAGTATCCCCGCTGTCGTGGTGGTCGCCGCCGACGACGGGGCGAAGCTGACCGACGCGCAGATCTCCGACCTGCGCGACCTCGCCACGAGCCTCGGCGACGTCACCGGCGTCAACGGCTCCGTCTCGCCGCCGATCGTCTCGGACGACGGTGAGGCCGCGCAGCTGTTCGTGCCGATGAACAGCGGCGAGGTCACCGATGCGGCGGCGGCCGTGCGCACCGCGCTGGATGCCGATCTGCCCGACGGCACGACGGCGTGGATCACCGGCCCTGCCGGGTTCACCGCAGATCTCGTGCAGGGCTTCCTCGGCATCGACGGACTGCTGCTGGGCGTCGCGCTGATCGCGGTCTTCCTCATCCTCGTCGTCGTCTATCGGTCACCGCTGCTGCCGATCGTGGTGCTGGCCACTGCATCCTTCGCCCTGTGCGTGGCGCTGCTGGTGGTCTGGTGGCTCGCCAAGACCGGGGTGGTGCTGCTGAACGGGCAGGTGCAGGGGATCCTGTTCATCCTCGTGATCGGCGCGGCCACCGACTATGCGCTGCTGTACGTCGCACGATTCCGCGAGGCGATCGGCGACGGACGCAGACGATGGGATGCCACGACCCGGGCATGGCGCGGAGCGTTCGAACCGATCCTCGCCTCGGGTGGCACCGTGATCGCGGGGCTGCTGTGCCTGCTGCTGAGCGACCTCGCCACCAACCGGGCACTGGGACCGATCGCCGGGATCGGCATCGCGTTCGCGATGCTGGCGGCGCTCACCTTCCTGCCGGCGCTGCTGGCGCTGCTGGGGCGCGCGGCGTTCTGGCCGTTCATCCCACGGCACCCGATCGCGATGATCCCCGACGACCTCTCGCAGCCGGTGAAGGGCTTCTGGCCGCGTCAGGCACGCCTGGTCGCCCGCCGCGCGCGTCCGGTGTGGATCGTCTGCCTGGTCGTGCTGCTGGCGGCCGGCACCGGCATCCTGCAGTTGAAGGCCGACGGGGTGCCCTCCAGCGACCTGGTGCTGGGGCACTCCGAAGCGCGTGACGGCCAGCAGGTGCTCGGCGACCACTTCGACGCCGGTTCGGGATCGCCCGTGTATGTGCTCGTGCCCGAGGCGCAGGTCGCCTCGGCGGGCGGCGTCATGGACAAGACCGGCGGCATCGAATCGCTGGCGGCGGCATCCACCGACTCCGTGTCGGGGCAGGTCAGCGTGGCCGTCGACGGCGACCAGGTCACATACACCGCGCCTGGCCCCCCGGGGGGCCCTGCACCGTCGCCGACCGTGTCTCACGGCGACGTTCTGCTGATCGGCACGCTGACCGACTCGGCGGACTCCGCCGCCGCCGAAGACACCGTGCGCGCACTGCGCACCGATCTCGCCGATACCGTGCCCGATGCGGCCGTGGGCGGAGTCACGGCCACCGACGTCGACGCGAACGACACGTCGATCCGGGACCGGACACTGATCATCCCGATCGTGCTGGTCGTGATCTTCGTGATCCTCATGCTGCTGTTGCGCGCCATCGTTGCGCCGCTGCTGCTGATCGGCTCGGTGATCGTGTCGTTCGCCACCGCCCTCGGCGTCTCGGCGCTCGTGTTCAACCACATCTTCCACTTCCCCGGGGCGGATCCCGCCGTGCCGTTGTACGGGTTCGTCTTCCTCGTGGCGCTGGGTGTGGACTACAACATCTTCCTGATGACACGCGTGCGCGAAGAGTCCCGCGGGCACGGCACCAGACCGGGCATTCTCCGGGGCCTGGTGGCCACGGGCGGGGTGATCACCTCGGCCGGGCTCGTGCTGGCGGCGACCTTCGCCGCGCTCGGGGTGATCCCGATCCTCTTCCTCGCCCAGATCGCATTCATCGTCGCGTTCGGCGTGCTGGTGGACACGTTCGTCGTGCGCTCGCTGTTGGTGCCGGCCGCGTCGTACGACATCGGTCGGGCGGTCTGGTGGCCGTCGAAACTGTGGCGGGCGGGAGTGGATGCCGGCCGGAAACCGCCGGCCCGCGATCGCCGGTGAGTGCGTACCCTCGAGGTATGGGCAAAGCGCTGTTCATCGTCGACGTGCAGAACGACTTCACCGAGGGCGGTGCCCTCGGCGTCGAAGGCGGGGATGCCGTTGCCGCCGCGGTGTCGCGCCACCTCGCCGACCACGGCGGCGACTATGCCCTCATCGTGGCGTCGCGCGATTGGCATGACGCGACGGGGGACAATGGCGGGCATTTCGCGGTGGAGACGGAGCCCGACTTCGTGACGACCTGGCCCGTGCACTGCGTCGCCGGGACAGAGGGCGCCGAATACGATCCGGGCCTGGTGACGGCATCCATCACACATCACGTGAAGAAGGGGCAGGGCAAGCCCGCCTATTCGCTGTTCGAAGGCGTCACCGACGACGGTGAGACCGTGGAACAGCTGTTGAACGCGCACGGCATCGTCGACGTGGATGTCACGGGCATCGCCACCGACTATTGCGTGCGGGCCTCTGCGCTGGACGCGATCGCACACGGCCGGCACGTGCGCGTGCTCACGCAGCTCGTCGCCGGCGTCGCTGCCGAGACCAGCGAGGCGGCTCTGGCCGAGCTGGCGCACGCGGGTGCCGAGCTCGTCTGACCACTGCCGACGTCGTGCGGCGGCTCTCAGACGCCAGTCGCGATTGAGCAGACTCATACGATCGGGCAAGCGACGGGTCGTACACTCAGCGCATGGCCAAGCCTCGCTGGAACGAACTGTCCCCTGGCCTGCGGGCGGTGATCGTGATCGCCGGGGTGGTGCAGATCGGCCTGATCGGCGCGGCGCACGCCGATCTGTCACGGCGCGCCGACGCGCAGGTCCGCGGCCCCAAGCGCATGTGGCGCCTGATCAGCCTGATCAACTACGTGGGCCCCATCGCGTACTTCGTCGCGGGGCGTGTGCCGGCCGACGACGCTCGTTGACCTCTCATGTGACGTGTGAATGGCCGGTCGAGCGCACTTCGGTCATACCTTCGGGCCCGCCGCCGGTGCCGAACTGGAAGTCGACGATGCCCTCATGGTTCACGCTTGCTTCGAGCACTGTGTCCGCCAGCGCCTCGACGACATCCGGTGCGAGAAAGACGCGGGCTCCGGCCTGGTCGACCACCATGTCACCCGGTTCGGGCCCGCCGACCGGCTCGAGCGCGTAATCCGTCCCGCGGTCGGCCCCGTCGCTGATGCGGACGCCGCCGAATTCACGTCCACCCGGTGTCTTTGCTGCGACGGCGCGAATGATGATGCAGGCGTCATCGGCGATGGCGAACATGGTGACCTCCCCTCGGCGCAGCCGGTGGGCGCGCGATTACCAGCCTAGGGCGGCGTCGGCACGCCGGGGGCGCTGTCGATCCCGAGCCCCGGTCAGTCCGCGACGTTGACAGGCGCGTCGGCGCGGGGGAACCTGGCAGCATGACCTCTGGATCGCTCCTGACGGCCCAAGACCATGTGCACCTGCGCCGCTGCGTCGACCTTGCGCGCGAGGCGCTCGAGGTCGGCGATGAGCCGTTCGGCTCACTGATCGCAGATGCGTCCGGCACGGTGCTGTTCGAGGACCGCAACCGCGTCGCGGGCGGCGACGCCACCCGCCACCCCGAGTTCGAGATCGCCCGGTGGGCGGCGCAGAACATGGATGCAGCGGCACGGGGCACGGCGGTGGTCTACACGTCGGGCGAGCATTGCCCGATGTGCAGCGCCGCACATGCCTGGGTGGGCCTCGGGCGCATCGTGTATGCGTCCAGCACGGCGCAGCTGGTCGCCTGGCGCGCCGAATGGTGCCTCGAGCCCGGCCCGGTCGCGCCCTTGCCGATCACCGTGATCGCTCCGGGTATCGAGGTCGCCGGCCCTGACCTCGAGCTGTCGGCCGAGGTGCGCGAACTGCACCGGCGCCTGCACGGTGTGCCCGGATAACCCGGGCCGGGAGAGTATCATCGGTGCGGTCCTGACGGGGAGCCGAGGGTGGCCCAACACACAGAGCCGAACACCGAGCCGAACGAGCAGATCGCGCGGTCGCATCTGGCACGCCAGATGGCTGAGTCGTTCGGCGTCGATCCTGCGCGCTACGACCGCACGCGGCCGCGGTACCCGCAGGAGATGATCGACCGGATCGTCGCGGCCTCACCGGGCCGCGACGTGCTCGACGTCGGTGCGGGAACAGGTGTGGCTGCTCGGCAGTTCGCAGACGCGGGATGCGCCGTGCTCGGCGTCGAGGTCGATGCCCGGATGGCCGCCTTCGCGTGTGAGCGCGGTGCGGACATCGAGGTTGCGAAGTTCGAGGAGTGGGATGCCGCGGGTCGCGCGTTCGACCTCGTGATCGCGGGACAGGCCTGGCACTGGATCGACCCGGCCGGCGGTGCGGCCAAGGCGAGGGCGGTGCTGAGGCCGGCCGGGCGCGTCGCGGTGTTCTGGAATGCGCCCGAGCTGCCGGCGGCGTTGGCGGACGCCTACGCGATGATGGTCGACAAGGCCGCGAGCGGATTCGTCGAGGTCGGGGGATTCAGCACGTTCGAGCTGTGGCGGTTCGAGTGGGACCACACGTATACGCGCGACGAGTGGCTCGACCAGCTGCGACGTCGGGCACCCTCACATGAACGCCGCACGACGAACTGGCCGGCATCCTCGCCGCCGTCGGCGCCGCGATCGACGAGGTCGGCGGCACCTTCACCATGCGCTATACGACGGTTGTCGGCACCGCGGCACGGACTGCGTGATCGATGTCGAGGGTCACATCGAGAACATATGTATGGTGCCCCCGGACGATTGCGATATCTCGACCCACCGGTCAAATGCCGCTTGCTCTTCCTTTGAGCTACTGAGCTACGGGGGCTCACGCAGGAGCCGTCCAAGCTGTGCGGTACCTGTCGGCGGTCTAAACCCAATACCGTGGCATCCACTCCGCGTGTGCGGGTGAGCACGAGCGCTGCGCCCTCTTGCAGCGCCTGGAAGGCGGTGGCATCGATCTCGCGCCCTGCAATCCGGACACGTCCGCGTTCTCACGGGGTCCGGTCAAGCGAGGCTGAGGAAGAGCCTTTCCAGTTCTCGAGGGGTTGCAGCGTCTGGCGCGTCGGGATCGCTCAGGCACTCCTGCAGTGCGGTGGATATCACCAGGTAACCCGCGCGATCGATCGCTTTTGACACTGCGGCCAGCTGTTGGACGACATCGCGACAGTGGTGATCATGTTCGACCGCCGAGATGACTGCGGCGAGTTGCCCATGAGCGCGGCGTAGCCGATTGACGATTTTCCGTTTGGCCTCGGCGCTGTGCTCGGCGTCAGGCTCACTGCTGTTGTGCTCGCGAGGCGGTTCGAGAGTCATGACTGGATTCCTCCAACAGGTCGATTTGACACTCATGATACCCCAGGGAGTATGCTGACCAGACAGAACACAATACTCCTAGGGGTATTTCTGAGAACGATCTGATGTTGTGAGAGAAGGAGGCCGGTGTGTGTCGAGCAGTGACCTGTCGCACGTGCGGCAAGACGACCTGGGCAGGGTGCGGACAACACGTCGCGTCGGTTAGGCAGAGCGTTCCCGCTGCGCAGTGGTGCAACGGGAAACACTCCCAGTCGGAGGTCGACGCAGCCGACGCTGCGCGCCCCGGGCTCTTCGCTCGCTAGTTCGGGCGCTAGAGAACCGAGATCCCAGGAAATGCTGATGACGACGGGCAGCGGCTTGGAGCTTCTGGAAGCCGCCGCACTACAAGAAAGAACCTGATCATGCTTCTGGACCGCATCTACGATGAGGATCTCGCACAGGCGAGCTACATCATCGGCTGCCAAGCCACTGGCGACGCAATCGTCGTCGATCCCCGTCGCGACACAGACGTCTATCTCGAGATCGCAGAGAAGAACGGGATGCGAATCGTCGCCGTCACGGAGACGCACATCCATGCCGACTTCCTCTCTGGCACGCGGGAGCTGGCCGCCAGGACCCGGGCGCAGATGTATGTGTCCGACGAGGGCGGGCCGGACTGGCTCTACGGCAGCGGCTTCGACGCGGCCGTGCGAATGAAGCATGGTCACCGGATCGCGATCGGCAACATCGCGGTCGAGGCGGTGCACACCCCGGGTCACACCCCCGAGCACCTGTCATTCCTGGTGACCGACGGGGCGCAGTCGACGCAGCCGGGGTTCATCTTGACAGGCGACTTCGTCTTCGTCGGCGACCTCGGCCGCCCGGACCTGCTCGATGAGGTCGTCGGCTCCGTCGACACCCGATTCGCCAGCGCCAAAGACCTGTTCGCCAGCCTGCGCGATCGTTTCCTCACCCTCCCTGACTACGTGCAGGTGCTTCCGGCGCACGGCTCGGGTTCCGCATGCGGCAAAGCGCTGGGGGCGGTGCCGTCATCGACGGTCGGCTATGAGCGGCACTTCTCCTGGTGGAGCAGACATCTGCAGGACGGCGACGAAGAGGGATTCATCGAGGAACTGCTGGACGGCCAACCCGATGCCCACGCGTACTTCGCCCGCATGAAGCGGCAGAATCAGGTCGGGCCTGCCGTGGCCGGCCCGCCTGCTGCCCTGGTCGAGTACACGGCAGATGAGGTGCGTTCCGGCGTCGAGCACGACACGCTCATCGTCGTCGACACCCGTCATCACAGCCAGGTGCACGCCGGCACCGTGCCGTCGTCGCTGAACATCCCCGGTCCCGGCAAGGCCGCAAGCTACGGCGCGTGGGTCATCGATCCCGAGGTTGAGGAGCGCCCTCTTGTGCTGCTCGCCGCGTCGCGCGCAGCGGCGGAGGACATTCGTGATCACCTGATCCGCGTCGGCATCGACACGGTAAGCGGCTATATCAGCTCGCTCGATGACCTTGACCTCGTCGAGCCGAAGCTGGTCCACCCGGAGGAGCTATCCGCATACGAGCGTGCACTGTTGCTCGACGTTCGCAACTCGACCGAGTACTCTGCCGGTCATCTGCCGGGCGCTGAACGGCTCTCCGCGGGCCGCATAATGTGGAATCTTGACGAGCTGCCTGCGCCGAATGCGGGCACGATCGTCACATACTGTCGCAGCGGGGTGCGCAACAGCGTCACTGCGAGTGCGCTGCGCCGTGCCGGGTATGACGTCGCCGAACTCGACGGCAGCTATATCGCGTGGGCGAATGTCCCCGGTAGCAGCCCGGCCACAGGTATGGCCGCCAGGTAATCGTGCCTGGATGACTGGTCGATTCTCCGTCACGCGTTGGCCTTGACGGTCGGCTGGATGCGGATGCCACTTGCGTGTGCTCGGGCACGTCGACTGAGTCTTCGCCCCGTCAGGCCGGCACGTGCTGCGCCGTTGACGATGATCCGCACGGTCACGCCGAGTCAGACGATGCCGCGTCGCGACGGCGTGGCCGCACGTTCGCTCTCGAGCTGAAGCGATGGGGTGGGCCCGGAGGGGCTCGAACCCTCGACCCGCGGATTAAAAGTCCGATGCTCTGCCAACTGAGCTACAGGCCCGTGGGATACAGCCTACTTTGCTCACGCCGTCATCGACGACACCGGGGCACGGTCGGCCCCACTGCTGCGCTCACTGCGGCGTCGGGATCGTCGCCGTCACGCGGAACGCGCCGTCATCGCGCGCATCGACACTGGTCGCCCCTCCCAGCCGCCGCACCTCGGAGCGGCTGCGGTCCAGGCCCGCCACGACCCGCCCCGGGGCGGTCAGCCGAGCGGGCCCGTGCGTGACCTCGACTTCGACGGCGCCCGAAAGGTAGCGCACGCAGGCCGTGGCATCCACCCCGCGTGTGCGGGTCAGCACGAGTGCGGCGCCCTCCTGCAGGGCCTCGAAGGCGGCGGCATCGATCGTCGGTGCGAGCGGGCGAGGCTCTCCCTCGATCGTCAGTGAGATGGGCATGCCCGCGCGCTGCAGGCCGGCGATCAGCTCACGTGCGTTCGTCAGGCTCGGCTCGGGCGGCGTGGGAAGCGGCTCGCGGACGATCGAGATGCCGGCGATCCGATGCGCCTGCGATGCCTGGACGATGCCGTCCGAGCCGGTCTGCTCGATGAGCCAGGTCGTGAAGTCCGGCCCCGCGATCTGTGCATCGACGGGTGCCAGCAGGCTCCCGTTTCGCATCTGCGTGCCGCCCCGACCGGGCATCGACAGCTCGACCACACGGCCTGGTACTCCCGCAGCGCGCCCGTAACGGCGCGCGAGATCGGCCATGCGTTCCACGCGGGGACCGGCGAGATCCCCGACTCTGCCCTGTGGTGCGCCCTCGGCCAGCTCGACCAGGCGCGCAGCCACCTCGCTCGCGGCGATTGGCTGCGAGCGCATGGTCGGAACGAGAACGAACGGGCCGAGCTTGGCGCGCGTGAACATCTGCCGCGCGAACTCGTGGAACTGCGTCGCTCGCAGGATGGTCCACGGCACCGGACCGGCTGTCACCAGTCGTTCCTGCGCCTGCTTGCCCTGGTAGTAGCCGTATCCCTTCTCGACGGTGTCGATGCCGACGATCGACAGGGCGATGTGATGGCGCACGCCCGCCGCCTGCTCGGCGCGCAGCAGATTGCCGGTGATCGCCTGGAAGCCACGGATGGATGCCGCAGCCGACATCGTCGCCGGTCCGCTGACATCGATCAGGGTGTCCACACCGCGCAGCACGGCCTGCAGGCCGTCGCCCGCGACGAGGTCGACGCCGGTCGAACGCGACAGCACGACCGGTTCGTGTCCGTGCGCGCGCACGAGTTCGGTGACGAAGCGTCCGACGGTGCCGGTGCCCCCGGCGATCGCGATGCGCTGTGGTGTGCGCTGTGGTCTGCGCTGTGGTCTGCTCTCAGCCATGGTCCGAGCGTAGTGCGATGCGTTCGAGTAGGGTCGGGCCGTGGCATCCACCCCTCAGACGCCAGAGACCCTCGCGCACTTGCGGCGCGCGCGAGACCTGATGGATCGTGCGTATGCCGAACCGCTGGACGTGCCCACCATGGCCGCCCACGCGTTCATGTCGCCTGCGCACTTCTCCCGCGAGTTCAAGACGGCCTACGGCGAGACTCCGTACGCCTATCTGATGACCCGGCGCATCGAGCGGGCCATGGCGCTGCTGCGCTCGGGTGTGTCGGTCACGGATGCGTGCACCGCCGTGGGGGCGACCTCGCTCGGATCCTTCAGCTCGACGTTCAGCGAGATCGTCGGCGAGAGTCCGAGCGCCTATCGCAACCGTCCGCACGACGATGCCGAGGCACTGCCGGAGTGCTTCGCCCGTGTGCTCACGCGCCCCACCCGCTACGTGTGAGAGCCGCTGCCGGGATCAAGCGAGCAGGATTCGAGAAGCGCGGCGGGATGCCACGGCTTAGCGTCGAGGTCATGACAGACATCAGGTTCGGATACTTCCCGCTGACCGTCGACGACGTCGACGCCGCCCTCGCGTTCTATCGCGACGCGCTGGGGCTGGTCGTGCTCAACGACGTGTCGGGCAACGGGTGGCGCTGGCTGAGCATGGGGATCCCCGACCAGCCCGGCGTCGTCCTCGTGCTCTCGGCTCCCGGCGCCGGACGCTCTCCCGACGACGCCGACGCTCTGGCGCGACTGATCGCCAAAGGTGCAGGCCCGGGCCCGGTCGTGTTCGCCACCAGCGACCTCGACGCCGCCTTCGAGCGCATCCGCGCCACGGGCGCCGAGGTGCTGCAGGAGCCCATGGACCAGCCGTGGGGTCCGCGCGACTGCGCGTTCCGTGACCCGGCGGGCAACCTCGTGCGCATCAACGGGACGGCGTGACCGCCGCGCGTAGGTTCGGGCGGCTCGCGGGGCGCGGGCCCCGGGTGCCGGGCGCGGGCCCAGGGTCCCAGGTAGCCTTGTCGGGTGACGGACGCAGGACGAGACTTCCATAAGCCGGTGCGCCGGGCGACCGGCGAGCTCGATCGGCTGTTCGGTGCGCACGACCCCGCAGACAAGACGAGGGCCGCCCATTCGACCGCGGCGGCGCTGCTGTCGCGGGTGCGGGCCGACCCCGACAGCGAGACGGTCGAGCGGCTGGTGACGTTCACGAGCACGCACGGCATCGACGACATCGCCGAGCTGTGGTCGCAGGCACCGGCGCGATCGCTGCCGGGCGCGCTGTGGCGGCTGTACCTGCTGCAGCTGATGATCCACGACGACCCGCACACCGCGGCGCTGCTGTACGAGCGCGGGCGCGTCGAGATCGCCTCTGTCGACCCCGTCGTCGCCGGCGCGCCGGTGCCCGCGGCCCCCGACGAGCTGGTCGCGCTGGTGGACCGCATCATGCGTGGGGCGTTCGCAGGCGACTTCGCCGTGGCGCTCGAGCGTGCGGCCGCGTTCTGTCGGGTCGAGGCATCCGGTGCCACCCACGTCGCCGACGATTACGAGCCGACCGAGCCCGAGCGGGCGAGCGCGCTGACGACCCGTGCGCTGCGGCTGTCGACCTATGCCGGCGACTTGTCGGCCAGCGCCGGCTTGTGGCGCCGCGAGTCGCTGACCTGACGAGGAATACGGCAACCGGGGCGCCCGGCTGGGCGTGACCGGCGCGCTGCCGGGCATGCGCCCGGGCACAGAAGCGCCGGGCCGCAGAACGCCTCTCGGCGCGAGGCCGCTCGAAGCGGCAGAAGATGGAGCCCGGGGTTACTGCGGCCCGGCCGATCCAGTGTAACCGACGTATCGGATCGGCTATTCCCCGGACCGCCCGCAACGGCCGGCAGGTTCGTACGCAATAGGCTCGACGCATGGCCGCACACTTCGCCCTGCTGATCGATCCGGCACCCGTCCAGGATGACCGCGAGGACTTCGCCGCCACGTTCCAAGCAGTGGATTCGTCCGCTCCGGCGCTGAGCGTCGGCGAGCTGAGCACGCAGCGCGGCGACGGCATCTTCGAGACGATCGGCGTCGTCGGCGGTCACCCGCAGGAGGCAACCGCGCACCTCGAGCGTCTGGCCCATTCCGCCCGGCTGTGCGATCTGCCCGCACCGAACCTGCGCCAGTGGCGACAGGCCGTCACCCGTGCTGCCGCCGAATGCGGCCCGGGCGAGGGGGCGATCAAGCTGATCCTCAGCCGCGGAGTGGAGCAGGGGCCGGCACCCACCGCGTGGGTCACGGCATCCCTCTCTCCCGATCATGCGGCCGCACGCACCCGCGGCATCCGCGTCGTGACCCTGGATCGCGGCATCGACGCCGGCGCCGCTGAACGGGCGCCGTGGCTGCTGCTGGGCGCGAAGACGCTCTCATATGCGATGAACATGGCCGCGCTGCGCGAAGCGCATCGCAGAGGCGCCGACGATGCGATCTTCGTGACGAGCGACGGGCTCGTGCTCGAAGGCCCCACCTCGTCGGTCGTGCTGCGGTTCGGCGACCGCTACGTGACGCCGGCGACGGGCACCGGCATCCTGCACGGCACGACGCAGATGAGCCTGTTCGACCATCTGCACGCGACGGGGCGCGCGGCCGCGTATGAGTCGGTGCCGGTTGCGGCGCTGACCGAGGCGGATGCCGCATGGCTGGTCTCGAGCGTCCGCCTGGCGGCACCGGTCACGGCCGTGGACGGTGTCGAGATTCCGGCCGACGCCGACGAGACGGCGTCGTTCAACCGCTACCTGCTCAGCCCCCGCGACTGAGCCGCGCGCCGCCACCCGCCGTCTCGCCCCGTCATCCCGTGCACACGAGCGGGGATCTTCTCGACACGCCGGGGTGGGATGCCGCGGCTGCGGCGCGTCGGTGAAGATCCCCGCAGCTGTGCCCGAGCGCGCGTGCCGACGGCACCGCGGCGCACGTTCAGCGGCGGTGGAGGTGGGCGCCGGCGCGCACCTGCCCGAGGATCGCGTCTTCGACGAGCTCCCAATCGTGGACCACGAGCGCGTAGTCGAACCGCAGTGTCACGTAGTCCCAAGCGGCGGCATTCGCATCGCGGACGAGATCCTTGTGACGGTGCGACTCATCGTCGTGGTTCGCCTTGCCGTCGATCTCGACGATGAGTCGGTCGCCGATCAGGAAGTCGACGCGTCCGACGCCGACGATCGTGATCTGCGGTCTGATCCGCAGGCCGAAGCGGCGCAGGCGCCAGCGAAACAGCGACTCCAGGCCGCTGTCGGCGTCGTTCCGGGCGATCAGGATGGCCTCGCGCGCGGCGTCGTTGGTGTGCGTCTTCAGCCAGGCGACCTCAGCCTTCGAGATCTTGCCCAGGTGAAGCGCCGATTCCAGGCTGACGAAGAAGGCGTCGAGTCCGCGGCACGCGAGTATCTGACGCAGCACGCGAGGCACGGAGGGAAGCCCGAACGCGTCGACGGCCTTCGCCTCATCCCAGTGTTCGACACACGTGCACGGTTCGTGAGCACGCCGGTGTCCGCTGCCGTTCAGCCAGACGTGTGGCGTCTGGTCGTCCTCGTCGTCAAGAACCCACAGTCCGTGGTGTCGCGCGGCGCTGAGACACGCCAGAGCCCCGCCGTGCGCGGCGGCCGCCCGCGCGGCTGCGCACGGCTGCTCGTATGCGTAGACGCCGCGGCGCACACGTTCCAGGGTGCCGTCACCCAGCGACGCCTCGATCCAGCGGCGGTCGTGCCCGTCGGCTCGCAGCTGCGCGTAGGTCGTGACCCGCGCCGTCGTCTCACACACATCGCCATGCTGGCCCGCCGATCACCGCTCGTGGGGCGTCATGGAAGATCTGTGGATGACTCAGGTCCGATCATCGCCTGTGCAGGAGGCGGCGACAGCGGGCCCGTGCACACGAGCGGGGATTTTCGCGACACGCCGGGGTGGGATGCCGCGACCGCGGCGTGTCGGTGACGATCCCCGCTCGTGTGCCGGTCGATGGGTGGAGGGAGGGCGGGACCGACGTGCCGTGGGCCGGTCGATGGGTGGGCCGGTCGGTGGGTGGGGGCCGACGGATCGGCCGGGCCGGACTCACCCGAAGCGGCCGGAGACGTAGTCCTCGGTGGCCTGCTCGCTCGGGGTGGTGAACAGCGTCGCGGTGTCGTTGTACTCGATCAGCTTGCCGGGCTCGCCGGTGCCGGCGATGTTGAAGAACGCGGTGCGCTCGCTCACCCGCGACGCCTGCTGCATGTTGTGCGTGACGATCACGATCGTGTACTCGGTCTTCAGCTTGGCGATCAGCTCTTCGATCGCATATGTCGAGATCGGATCGAGGGCCGAGCACGGCTCGTCCATCAGCAGCACCTCGGGTTCCACGGCGATCGCGCGGGCGATGCACAGACGCTGCTGCTGGCCGCCTGAGAGCCCCGAGCCGGGCTTGTCGAGCCGGTCCTTGACCTCGTTCCAGAGGTTCGCGCCGCGCAGCGACCGTTCCGTCAGGTCATCGGCATCCTGCTTCGAGATGCGCCTGTTGTTCAGGCGTACGCCCGCCAGCACGTTCTCCTTGATCGACATCGTGGGGAACGGGTTCGGACGCTGGAAGACCATGCCGACGTTGCGGCGCACGGCCACCGGGTCCACGCCCGGGGCGTAGAGGTCGTCGCCGTCCAGCAGCACGCGGCCTTCGACGCGCGCGCCGGGGATGACCTCGTGCATGCGGTTCAGCGTCCGCAGGAATGTGGACTTGCCGCAGCCGGACGGGCCGATGAACGCGGTGACGCTGCGCGGCTCGATGTGCAACGAGACGCCCTCTACGGCGCGGAAGTCGCCGTAGTAGACGTTGAGGTCGGTGACGTCGATGCTCTTGGACAATTCGTTTCCTTCGGAGTCGATTCTAGAAGCTGCGCGTGGGCGCGAAGATCTTTGCGATGAGGCGCCCGATGAGGTTCAGGGCCATCACGATGATGATCAGCGTCAGTGCCGCCGTCCACGCGCGGTCGATCGAGGCGGGGGCGCTCACTCCTGCCGCCTGCATGTACTGCGTGTACACGAACACCGGCAGCGTCATCATCCGGTCGGCGAACAGGTTGTAGTTCATGCTGAATGTGAACCCGGTCACCAGCAGCAGCGGTGCGGTCTCGCCGATGACGCGTGCGATCGCGAGCATGATGCCGGTGACGATCCCCGCCAGCGACGTCGGCAGCACGATGCGCAGGATCGTCAGCCACTTGGGCACGCCCAGCGCATACGAGGCCTCGCGCAGTTCGTTGGGCACGAGGCGCAGGATCTCTTCGCTCGAGCGTACGACCACCGGGATCATCAGCACCGACAGTGCGACTGCCCCCATGAAGCCGTTGCGCACGGCGGGGCCGAGCAGCAGCGAGAACAGTGCGAAGGTGAACAGGCCGGCGACGATCGAGGGGATGCCGGTCATCACGTCGACCAGGAACGTGATGGACCGGGCGAGTGCACCGCGACCGTACTCGACGAGATAGATCGAGGTGAGCAGGCCGATCGGCACGGAGATCAGTCCGGCCATGAGCGTGATCAGCAGCGTGCCCATGATCGCGTGCAGTGCGCCGCCGCCGTCGCCGATGACATTGCGCATCGATTCGGTGAAGAACGCTATGTCCAGGCGCGCCAGGCCGTTGGTCAGCACCGTCCACACCAGCGAGATCAGCGGCAGCAGCGCGATGATGAACGCCGTGGAGACCAGTGACGTGAGGAGGCGGTCCTTGGCGCGCCGCGCACCCTCGACGATCCGGGCGATCACGTACAGCACGATGTCGAACAGGACCGTGCCGAAGAAGATGGTCCCGACGATGTTGAAACCGGCGGTGATGTGTGCGGCCGTCAGCAGGCCGAAGAATGCGGCGCTGAGCACCCACGCTCCGGCCAGCACCATCCAGGCGGTGCCGCGGGGCAGACGGCCCGAGGTGAGGGTGTTGTGAGACCGGATGCCGGGGCTCGCGGCGCGCGTGGCTGTTGCGGTGGACATCAGTTGGCTCCCGAGAATGCGGCGCGGCGGCTGATGATCCATCGTGCGAGCACGTTGACCAGCAGAGTCACCGCGAACAGGACCAGACCCGAGGCGACGAGGGCGTTCACGGCGACTCCGGTGGCTTCGGGGAACTGCAGTGCGATGTTCGCGGCGATCGTGTTCGGGTTCTGCGCCTGCAGCACCGCGAACTTGACGATGAAGGCGGGCGAGAGCACCATCGCGATCGCGAAGGTCTCACCCAGCGCTCGCCCCAGTCCCAGCATGATCGACGAGATGATGCCGCTGCGTGCGAACGGCAGCACCGACATCCGGATCATCTCCCAGCGGGTGGCGCCCAGGGCGAGGGCCGCCTCTTCGTGCAGCCGCGGCGTCTGCAGAAACACCTCGCGGCAGATGGCGGTCATGATCGGGATCACCATCACGGCCAGCACGACCGCGGCGGTGAGGATCGTGCGACCGGTGCCCGAGACCGGCGGGGCGAACAGCGGGAACCAGCCCACGTTCGCACCGAGCCACTGGTAGAAGGGTTGGACGAACGGGGCGATGGTCACGATGCCCCACAGGCCGAAAACGACCGAGGGGATCGCGGCGAGCAGATCGATGATGTAGCCGAGCGTCTGCGAGACCCGGCGCGGTGCATAGTGCGTGATGAACAGCGCGATGCCGATCGAGAGCGGAGTGGCCATCAGCATCGCCAGGAACGCAGCCCAGACCGTGCCGAAGGTCAGCGGCCACACGTACTGCCAGAAGTTGGTGGAGTCGTTGGGCAGTTCGCCGGGGCCGGCCACCAGCGCGGGGATGCTCTGGATGACGAGGAAGATCGCGACGGCGGCGAGGATGGCCAGGATCAGGGAGCCCGCGACGATCGTCGTGGTGGAGAACACGCGGTCCCCGACGCGGACCTTCGCGCCGGGCCGGGCGGGCCGGACGGCCGAGACGCGCTCGGGCGGAGCTGCGGTGGGAGCGGTCATCCTGCTCTTTCTTCTTCCGTTCGGGTGGAGGTCCGGGTGGAGGCTTCGGGCCAGGCGATGCGGGTCCGGCCGCGCCGGTGATGCGGCCGGACCGGCACGGACCTCACTTGATCGACTGAGCGGCGGCGATCACCTTCGTTGACAGTTCGCTCGACAGCGGAGCGGAGCCCGCCTGCTGTGCGGCGGCCTGCTGTGCGGCGTCGCCGGCGACGTACTGCACGTAGTTGCTGACCAGAGAGGCCGTGGCGGCATCTTGGTACTGCTGGCATGCGATCACGTACGAGACCAGCACGAGCGGCCACGCGCCGGCCTGCGTGTCGGTGTGGTCGATGGCGATCGCAAGGTCGTTCGCCTCGCGGCCGGACACCTGAGGTGAATCGGCGACGACCTTGGCGGCGCCTTCGGCCGAGATCTTCGTGAAGGTGTCGCCGACCTTCAGCTCGGCGATCGACAGGCCCGCCGCGCCCGACTCGTCGATGTAGGTGATCGAGTTCTTCGCGTTCTTGGTGGCCTCGGCGACGCCCGACGTGCCCTTGGCCGCGTCACCGACCGGGAACGGATAGGTCTGAGACGCGGGAGCGGTCCAGACGTCCTTCGCGTTCGCGGCCAGGTACTCGGTGAAGTTCTGCGTGGTGCCCGAGTCATCCGAGCGGTGCACGACGACGATCGCGGCGTCCGGCAGCGACGCGCCGCTGTTCAGGGCCGCGATCTTCGGGTCGTTCCATCTGGTGATCTTGCCCGAGAAGATCCCGGCGATGGTCGGAGCATCCAGCTTCAGATCTGTGACCCCGGCGACGTTGTAGGCGATCGCGATCGGCGAGATGTAGACGGGCAGGTCGATGGCCTTGGTGCCGGGTGCGCACAGCGCGAAGGTTCCGGCGAGCTCTGCGTCCTTCAGCGCAGCGTCGGAGCCGGCGAAGTCGGCCGCGCCCGAGATGAAGGACTTGCGTCCCGCGCCCGAGCCCTGCGGGTCGTAGTTCACGGTCAGGTCGGGGTTGGCCGTCTGGATGCCGGCGATCCAGACCTGCTGGGCGGTGCCCTGCGCCGAGGAGCCGATGCCGTTGAGCGTGCCCTTCAGCGCCGAGCCGGTGGCGGTTCCGTTGGATGTCGATGTGTCGGTCGCGCCTGCTTCGTTCGCGGCGCAGCCGGCCAGGGCGAGGGCACCGGCGAGGGCCATGACGCCCAGAGGGGCGATGCGGGTGAGCTTCACTGTGTGGATCCTTCACGTGTCGGGGACGTCGGCTCGCGGGAGCGGGCTCGGCATGCACCGTAGATCGCGTTGGTGACCAGAGTGCGCTGTGCGGGTGAACGGAAGGTGAACGGCGCAGCGGGTGGAGAGGTGAAGGATGCCGCAGCTGTGGCGGGCGTCAGACCTTCGGCTCGTGCGTCTCGATGGCGATGATGCCCGAGCCGGGGTTGTCGGCTGACACATGGGCGACTGAGAACGCGCCGACCGGAAGCGCGGCGGCCTCGTCCAGATATGAGCCGTGCAGCGTGCCGGTGGCCAGTGCCAGTTCGCGGAGGATGTCGGGCAGGACGGGCCCGTGGCTGCACACGACGGCGGGTTTGCGCGCCCGCACCCGGTGGCCGATGACGGCCCGCACGTCGGCGGTTCCCTCTTCCCACGCGTCCTGGCTGATCTCGGGCGTCCGGCGGATCTTGTGTCCGAGAGCGGCCGCCAGCGGCATCACGGTGGTCACGCATCGAACCGCGTCCGAGCTCACGATCTTGCGCACGCCGAACGCGCTCAGCGGTCCCGCGGCGGCTTTGGCCTGTTTGGTGCCACGGGTGGTCAGCGGGCGCAGGGCGTCCTCGCCGCTCCAGTCCTCGCGCGCCACGGCCTTCGCGTGACGCAGCACGACGATCGGAAACGTGTGCAGCACGCCGTCGTCGATCAGGCGGGTGAAATTGTCCAGGATCTCGACATCCACCGGATAGCTCATGCGCGATCGCGCCTTCTTCGGCGTCAGCCACTCGATCGCGGCGATCTCTTTGTTCGGCACGAACTGCGATGCACGGATCGCATCGTCGGTCGCGTGGGCCGCCCAGTAGTGCACGATCTTCGTGCGCTTGCTGGGCAGCGTGTACCGGGAGACGCCCACCGGCACGCCCAGGTGCACGTGGATGCCGGTCTCTTCGAAGATCTCGCGCACGGCCGTCTCGGCGAGCGTCTCGCCCGGGTCCACCTTGCCCTTGGGAAGGGTGACGTCGGCGTAGGCGGTGCGGTGGATCACCAGGATGTTCACGCGTCCGTCGACCAGGCGCCAGACGACGCCGCCGGCGGCGTAGACGGCCGTCTCGCTCATCGCACCACCCGGGCCCGCCGGCGACGTGTCACGATGGTCATCGTGCGATCCTGCAGGTCCACGAGGCGTTTGCCCGAATCGCTCACGCTGTGGCGCATCCACTCACCGTCGCCCTGCAGATGCCACGAGCTGGTCCCGTCGCTCATGGCCAGGGTGAACAGGTCCTCGAGCGCCTTGATGTGTGCCGGGGCGTCCACCCGAACGAGCGCTTCGATGCGGCGGTCCAGGTTGCGGTGCATCATGTCGGCGCTGCCGATGAACACCTGCGGATCGCCGCCCGAGGCGAACGAGAAGATGCGCGAGTGCTCGAGGTAGCGGCCGAGGATGCTGCGCACCGTGATCATCTCGCTCATGCCCGCGACGCCCGGCTTGAGACTGCAGATGCCGCGCACCCAGATCTCCACCGGCACGCCGGCCTGGCTCGCCCGGTACAGCGCGTCGATGATCTGCTCGTCGACCATCGAATTCACCTTGATGCGGATGCGCGCGGGCTTGCCGTCCAGGGCGTTGCGGCGCTCGCGATCGATGAGTCGCAGCAGCCCCTTGCGCAGGTGGCGCGGGGCCACCAGCAGACGCTTGAACTTCTTCTCGATCGCGTAGCCGGACAGCTCGTTGAACAGACGGATGAGGTCGCGGCCGACCTGCTCGTTGATCGTGAACAGACCGAAGTCCTCGTAGATGCGGCTCGTCTTGGGGTTGTAGTTGCCGGTGCCGATGTGCGCGTAGCTGCGCAGCGTGCCATCTTCTTCACGGATCACCAGGGCCAGCTTCGCGTGCGTCTTCAGCCCCACCAGGCCGTAGACCACGTGCACTCCCGCCTTCTCGAGCTTGCGCGCCCAGGCGATGTTGTTGGATTCGTCGAACCGCGCCTTGACTTCGACCAGGGCCAGCACCTGCTTGCCGGCTTCTGCCGCGTCGATCAGCGCCTGCACAATGGGGCTGTCGCCCGATGTGCGATACAGCGTCTGCTTGATGGCCAGCACGTGCGGATCCTTCGCCGCCTGCTCCAAGAACGCCTGCACGCTGGTGGCGAACGGCTCGTACGGGTGGTGCACGAGCACGTCGCCCTTGCGGATCGCGGCGAACAGGTCTGCGCGCCCGTTCTGCTCGGCCGGCTGGAACGCCAGCGCCGTGACCGGCACATGCAGCGGGTAGCGCAGGTCGGGACGATCGATGCGGCCGAGGTCGAACAGGCCGCGCAGATCAAGCGGGCCGGGCAGGCGATGCACCTGCTGCTCGGTGATGTCGAGTTCGTCGATGAGCAGGTCGAGCGTCAGCTCGTCCATGTCGTCGGTGACCTCCAGACGGATCGGCGGCCCGAAGCGGCGCCGCAGCAGCTCGGCCTCCAGTGCCTGGATGAGGTTCTCGGTCTCATCCTCTTCGACCTCGACGTCTTCGTTCCGGGTCAGCCGGAACGTGTGATGGTCGAGGATCTCCATTCCCGGGAACAGATCGGCGAGGTTGTTGGCGATCAGGTCTTCCAGCGGCAGGAACCGGAAGCGGTCGGACTCGGCGCCGACGCGCACGAACCGCGGCAGCATCGGCGGCACCTTGATGCGTGCGAACTCCTGCCGGCCGGTGCGGGCGTTGCGGATGCGGATCGCGAGGTTTAGCGAGAGGCCCGAAATGTAAGGGAAGGGGTGTGCGGGGTCGACCGCCAGCGGGGTGAGCACCGGGAACACCTGCTCCTGGAAGTACCGGTACAGGTCGGCCCGTTCCTCCTCGCTCACATCGTCCCAGCCGAGGAAGTCGATGCCGGCGTCGGCCAGAGCGGGCTTGACCTCCGCAGTCCACACGTGCGCGTGCCGCAGCTGCAGACGGTGCGCCTCGCCGGAGATGTCAGCGAGTACCTCCTGCGGCGCTCGGCCGACGTTGGTGGGCACCGCCAGGCCCGTGAGGATGCGGCGGCGCAGGCCCGCGACGCGCACCATGAAGAACTCGTCGAGGTTGCTCGCGAAGATCGCGAGGAAGTTCGCGCGCTCCAGGACCGGCAGCCCGGGGTCCTCGGCGAGCTCGAGGACGCGCTGGTTGAAGGCGAGCCAGCTCAGCTCGCGATCCAGGTACCGTCCTTCGGGCAGCTCGGAGTCGAAGACCTCGTTCAGCTCGAAGTCGTCGTCCTCGCCGTCGTCCAGACCGGTGTCCAGCACCTCGTGTTCGATCATCTCTTCATCATTGCAGGGCGGTGCATCGACGGGGTAACACGACGTCGCGCTCAGGCGGGGGCGGGATGCGTGGCGTCGGCGTCGTCCGCGGCGTCGTCGGCCAGGATGAAGCGGTATCCGACGTTGCGCACGGTGCCGATCAGCTGCTCGAATTCACCGAGCTTGGCCCGCAGTCGCCGCACGTGCACGTCGACGGTGCGCGTGCCGCCGAAATAGTCGTAGCCCCACACCTCGCTCAGCAGCTGCTCTCGGGTGAACACGCGCGAGGGGTGCATGGCCAGGAAATGCAGGAGCTGGAACTCCTTGTAGGTCAGATCCAACGGCCGGCCGTGCAGCTTCGCCGAATAGGAGGCCTCGTCGATGGTCAGACCGGATGCCTGGACCCGCACGGGCGTGTCGTGCTCGCGCTGGTCGCGGGCCACGGCAAGGCGGATGCGCGCGTCCACTTCGGCGGGACCGGCCGTGGTCAGAACGACGTCGTCGATGCCCCATTCGTCGCTGAGGGCGGCCATGCCGCCCTCAGTCACCACGACCAGCAGAGGCGCGTCCAACCCGGTCGCCGTCAGGATCCGGCACAGCGACTTGGCGGCGACGAGGTCGGTGCGCGCGTCGAGCAGGATGGCATCGGCGGGGCCGGCGGAGACCAGATGGGCCGGGTCGGCCGGGATCGTCTGGATGCGGTGCGCGAGCAACTCGAGGGAGGGCAGAGCTGGATCGTCTGCCGAACTGAGAACGAGAAGCTGCGCCACGAGGCCCTCCCCGGCGTCGTGGCAGGAGCCGGACGCCGACAGTTCAGTTTAGGCGGGCCGCCGGTGTGATGACATCGGGTCGCCGCTGTGATGACAACGGACGGATTCTGGAGGCTGCGGCCGCCTGCGTGCGAGAATGACGACATGTCGAGCACTGAGCTGTCCGGGCGGGCGAGGTGGACGGGTGTGGTGATCGTGTGGGTCGCCGCGGTGCTCATGGGTCTTGTCGTCGGGCTGTTCGCTCCGATCGGGCAGCGCGCGGGGTGGCTGTCGCTGGCGCTGGGGGGATGCCTCATCCTCTCCTTCGCCGTGCAGTTGGGCATTGCGCGACCGGAGGGCTTCATCGAGCGCGTCGCTTCGTCGATGCTCGGCTCCTTCGTGATCCTCGGCGTCATCGGCGGTGTGTTCGGCCTGATCGCGATCAACGCCGCGTAGCGGTCTAGAGTGGTCGTTATGGACCTGATGGCGCTGGAACTGTTCTTCGTGGGCCTGCTCGGCCTCGCCTCGCTGGCGATCCTGTTCGTCTCGGTCGTGGTGATCAAGAACCTGTACCGCGGCCAGCGCTGACGGACTCGACGTGATCGAGATCCCGACCGATCTGCCCGCCGAGCTCGCACCGCTGTCGTGGCTGATCGGGGTGTGGGAGGGCACAGGCGTCATCGACTACGCCACGGCCGACCACCATTATTCGGGTGAGTTCGGGCACCGCGTGAGCTTCAGCCACGACGGCGGGCCGTATCTGAACTACTCCGCCGACGCCTGGATGGGCGAGGGCGATGACCGCACGGCGCTGGTGGCTGAGCTCGGCTATTGGCGCCTCGCGAGGCCTCAGACCGACGCCGACCCCGGTCCGGGTCTGCTGCCGGCCCGTACGAGTGCGCCGGCTCGCACCGCCGACGAGGTCGAACTGCTGCGCAATGACGCAGGAGGGTTCGACATCGAAGTCGCCCTCGTGCACGCCGACGGCATGAGCGAGCTGTACCTGGGTCAGATCCGCGGGCCGCGCATCGACATCGAGACCGATGCCGTCGTGCGTCCCGCGACGGCCAAGCCCTACCAGGCGGCGTCGCGCATGTACGGCCTGGTCGAAGGCCACCTGCTCTGGGCGTGGGACATCGCCGCACTGGGCACCGAGCGGGCCGCGCACGCCTCGGCGCGCCTGGCCAAGGTGCAGTGATGGCAGTGATGGCCGGCATCGGTGACGGTTTCGCCTCGCTCGCGCACGCAGCCCCGGCTGCGATCGTCGCCGAGGGTGTGCTGGAGCACACCGGCAATCCGCTGTCCGAGCAGCGCGCACTGGCGCTGGGCAAGGCGATCGCCCCGCTCGGCGACCGGACGGTGCTGGCCGTGCCCGGCGAGGATCGGCTGACCTGGCTCGAGTCGTTCTCCACGCAGCGGGTGAGCGTACTCGCGCCCGGCGAGAGCGCCGAGCTGCTCATCCTTGATCCCTCCGGACGAGTCGAGCACGCGGCATCCATCGTCGACGATGGTGCGACCGCATGGCTCATCGTCGACAGAACGGATGCTGCGGGACTGCTGGACTTCCTGGTCAAGATGCGCTTCCGGCTGCGCGTCGCCCCGCGCGATGCCGGCGACGAATACGGCGTCGTGGGCGGCACGAGCGGCGCGCTGCAGGCCGTGCACGCCGCCGCGCCCGGCGGCGTGCCGCTGGTCTGGCACGACCCCTGGCCCGGCGTCACGGTCGGAGGCTGGGCGTACAGCACCGCAGACCCGCACCCGGGCAGCGAACGCGACTGGGCCGAAGCTCTGATCGACGCCGGTGAGGCCGAGCGTCTTGCCCGGGCCGTGGCATCCGGTTCTCTGCGACTGGGGGGTGTGCTCGCCGTGGAGGCGCTGCGCGTGGCCGCCTGGCGCCCGCGCATCTCCGACGCCGATGACCGCCTGCTGCCGCACGAGGCGGACTGGCTGCGCAGCGCCGTGCACCTGGACAAGGGGTGCTACCGCGGCCAGGAGACCGTCGCCAAGGTGCACAACCTCGGCCATCCGCCGCGGCGGATCGTGGCCCTGCAGTTGGACGGCAGCGACTCCGCCCTGCCTGTGCGTGGCGATGTCGTGCGCGACGGCGAGAAGGAGGTCGGCACGATCGTGGCCGCAGTGATGCACTACGAGCAGGGGCCGATCGCCTTGGCGCTCGTGCGCCGCAGCACGCCGCTCGAGGTCGAACTCGTTGTCGACACCGCTCACGGCCCGGTCGCCGCTGCGCAAGAGGTCATCGTGCCGCCCGAGGCCGGATCTGTGGCATCCGTCCCGCGTCTGCCGAGGCTCGGACGCCGCCGCACCGCCGAATCGTGAATCGCCGAGGGCAGCCGGGTCGCTGACCGCCTGCGCGTCAGCCGAGCGGTGCCACGGCGTCCCACGGGACGGTGACCTCGCCCAGGCGCCAGCGCGAGCGCTGCCGCAGCGGCCAGCCGGTGTCGACCATGCCCTGCATCGCCGCGCGCCAGCGCTGGTGGGGGCCGAACGCGGCGACGGGGGCCGCATGGTCCCACGCGCGGTCGAGCGCCACGAAGAACGCGTGCACGCGCTCGCCGGGCACATTGCGGTGGATCAGGGCCTTGGGCAGCCGCTCCGCGGCGATCGAGGGATGCTCGAGCCCTTTCACTCTGAGCGAGACGGTCAGCGAGATCGGCACGGCGTCGGAGCCGAACGCGACCCACGTGCAGATGCGGCCCAGCTCGTCGCACGTGCCTTCCACGACACGTCCGTCGTCGGCCAGCCGCGTGGCCATGCGGGTCCAGGCATCCCGCACGTCCTGCTCGTCGTACTGGCGCAGCACGTTGAATGCGCGGATGACGGCCGGGCGGCGACCGCCTGCCATCGGCACCTCGAATCCGCCGCGCCCGAACGTGACGCGGGTGTCGGGGGAGAACGTGGTGCGCCCCGCCTGCACTTCGACCAGCTGTTCGCGCGCCCGCGCGACGCGCGACGGATCGAGCTCGAGACCTCGCACCTCGACGTCGGGCCGCGTGCGTCGCAGCCGCGCTTCGAGCTCGAAGGCGGTCACGCCGCTCGCACCGTAGCCGAGGTCGACCACGAGTGGGTCGACGGCGCGGCGCAGCACCGCACTGCGGGCGATCCAGCGATCGACGCGCCGCAGGCGGTTCGTGCCGGTGGTGCCGCGGGTGGGGCGACCGACCACAGACACATGCACGGGGTCCATCATCCCATCTCGGTAAACTGGCATGCATGACCGCCCCGTACACGCTGATCCTGCTGCGCCATGGCCAGAGCGAGTGGAACAAGTCCAACCAGTTCACCGGCTGGGTCGATGTGCGCCTGACCGACCAGGGCAAGGCCGAAGCCCAGCGCGGCGGCGAGCTGCTGACCGAGGCGGGACTGCTGCCCGACATCGTGCACACGTCCGTGCTCAGCCGCGCGATCCAGACCGCGAACATCGCTCTGGATGCCGCCGACCGGCTGTGGATTCCCGTCACGCGCTCGTGGCGGCTGAACGAGCGCCACTACGGCGCTCTGCAGGGCAAAGACAAGGCGCAGACCCTCGCCGAGTTCGGCGAGGAGCAGTTCATGCTCTGGCGCCGCTCGTTCGACGTGCCGCCGCCCGAGCTGGCCGACGACGACCCGTACAGCCAGGCGCACGACCCCCGCTACGTCGGCATCGACGGTCAGATCCCCCGCACGGAGTCGCTCAAGCTCGTGATCGACCGGCTGCTGCCGTACTGGCACGGGGCGATCGTGCCCGACCTTCAGGCCGGCAAGACCGTGCTGGTCACCGCGCACGGCAACTCGCTGCGTGCCCTGGTCAAGCACCTGGACGGCATCAGCGACGACGACATCGCGGCGCTGAACATCCCCACCGGCATCCCGCTCGTGTACCGCCTGGGTGAGAACCTCGCTCCGCTGGGTCCGGGGGAGTATCTCGACCCGGCCGCCGCCGCCGCGGGGGCTGCAGCCGTGGCCAACCAGGGCAAGTAGCGCCGCGGCGCTATCACTCGACGTCGTCGACGTCGGCCGCCCAGTCGCCGGTCGCGAGGTAGAGCACCTTGCCGGCGACCGACACGGCGTGGTCGGCGAACCGTTCGTGGTAGCGGCTGGCCAGCGTCGCATCGACGGTGGCGCCGGCCTCGCCCTTCCAGCCGTCGCTGAGCACCTTCTCGAACACCGCGACGTGCAGATCGTCGATCGCATCGTCCGCGTTGCGGATCTGCTCTGCCAGCTGCAGGTCTTCGGTGCGCAGCAGTTCGGTCAGCGCCTGCGCCATCTCGACATCGAGGGCGCCCATCTTCGTGAACGTGGACTTCAGACCCTTCGGGATCGCCCGTTCCGGAAAGCGCATGCGCGTCAGCTGCGCGATGTGCTCGGCGATATCGCCCATGCGTTCAAGAGATGCGCTCACGCGCAGGCTCATCACGACGATGCGCAGGTCGCGGGCGACCGGCTGCTGGCGGGCCAGGATCTCGATGGCCAGCTCGTCGAGCGCGACGGCCTTGTCATCGATGATGCTGTCGGCGTCGATCACCTCTTCGGCCAGCGTGACATCGCTCGTGCCGAACGCGGTGGTGGCCTTCTCGATGGCGACGGCGACGAGGTCGGAGATCTCGACCAGGCGTGTCTGGACTTCTTCCAGAGACTGATGGAACACTTCGCGCATGCGATGGCACCGTTTCTTCGGATCGGGATGACTCAGGTCGGGCGAGAGAGCGCCGGCGACCAGGCGATCTTCGCCATCGAAGGTTAACGGATGGTGCCGCCCGGGTGAACTCTGCGCGCCGAGACGACGGTCGCGGTGGATTTCGTCCGGGGCGGGCGGCGCGCGCGCCCTACGCTGGGTGCATGGACACTCCGCAGCTGGCGCTGCTCGCGCTGCTCATCGGAGTGCTTCTGGGCGGATCGGTCGCACTCGTGGTGGGCGCGGCGTACCGGGCGCGGGATCTTGCGATGGTGCACGCGTCGAACGACGTGCCCGACGGCGCGCGCGACGTGCTGGCCGGACTGGATGACCCGGCGGTGATCGTGGATCCGTCGGGCACCGTGGTCGCGGCATCCATTCCCGCCGGCGCATATGGGCTCGCCGAGGGGAGGACTCTGCCCACAGAAGAGCTCGCGCTGCTCGCCCGGGCGGCGCGCGCGGGCACAGCGACGGCACCGGTGACGATGCGGCTGCAGCGGCGCCCGTCCGATCAGCGCGCAGTCTCGGTGCGGGTGCGGGCGATCACGTCCCGGCTCATCCTCATGGTGCTGCGCGACGTGACCGAGCAGGAGCGCGTCGAGCAGATGCGCCGCGATTTCGTGGCCAACACGAGCCACGAGCTGAAGACGCCCGTGGGGGCGGTGGTGCTGCTCGCCGAAGCCGTCGAGTCGGCTGCCGACGATCCCGCGCAGGTGCGCGCCTTCGCACAGCGGCTGCACGCCGAAGCCGTGCGCCTGGGCACGCTCACGACCCGCATCATGAGCCTGTCGCGCCTGCAGTCCGAGGAGCCCGCCACGATGCGCGACATCGCCGTGGACGAGCTGATCGTCGCCGCCATCGAGGCGCACTCGACGTCGGCCGATGCCGCCGGCGTCGAGCTGCGGCGCGGGGGAGAGCGCGGTGTGCACGTGCACGGCGACCCGCAGGCGCTCGGTGAGGCCGTCGACAACCTCGTCGCCAACGCGGTGGCCTACTCTCCACGCGGGTCGCACGTGGGCCTGGGGGTCAAGAGCCAGGACGGGGTGGTGGAGATCTCGGTGGCCGATCAGGGCATCGGGATCGCCGAGGCCGATCAGGAGCGTGTCTTCGAACGCTTCTACCGCGCCGATCAGGCGCGCTCGCGCCGCACCGGCGGCACGGGCTTGGGCTTGGCGATCGTCAAGCACGCCGTGCAACGTCACGGCGGCGAGGTACGGCTGTGGTCGCGCCCCGGCCAGGGGTCGACCTTCACGATCCGACTCCCGCTGGCCGTGCCCGGTCCCGACCACGACGAGGCTGAGGACCGCAAGACCAAGAAGAAGAGCAAGAAGAAGACTGCACGGAAGGACACCACCGCATGACCCGTGTCTTGATCGTCGAGGACGAGCCGGACCTCGCCGACCCGCTGGCGTACCTGCTGCGTCGTGAAGGGTTCGACGTCGACATCGCCGAAGACGGACCGACCGCGCTGGAGAAGTTCCACGCGGCCGGGGCAGACATCGTCCTGCTGGACCTCATGCTGCCCGGCATGCCCGGCACGGAGGTGTGCCGGCAGATCCGCACCACCAGTGCGGTGCCCGTGATCATGCTGACGGCCAAAGACAGCGAGGTCGACATCGTCGTGGGGCTCGAGCTCGGTGCCGACGACTACGTCACCAAGCCCTACTCGACCCGCGAGCTGCTCGCGCGCATACGGGCGGTTCTGCGACGCAGTGCGGCCGCTGATGAGGACCTCGACGAACGGATCCTCAGCGGCGGGCGGGTCAGGCTGGACATCGACCGACACACCGTGACCGTGGACGGCGATGAGATCAGCATGCCGCTGAAGGAATTCGAACTGCTCGAGGTGCTGATGCGCAATGAGGGACGCGTCCTCACCCGCGGTCAGCTGATCGACCGGGTCTGGGGCAGCGACTACTTCGGCGACACCAAGACCCTCGACGTCCACATCAAGCGCATCCGCTCACGCATCGAGATGCACCCGAAGGACCCGGTGATGCTCGTGACCATCCGCGGTCTCGGCTACCGCTTCGAGGGCTGACCGCCGGGGGACCGATCGGGACCGGACGGCGATCAGGCCGAGATCAGATCTGGGGGGCCAGCGTCGGTTCGGGCACGTAGCTGCGCAGGTACTCGTCGTTGCCGCCGAGCACCGGCACGTTGGCGATGGCCCCGTTGACGCTGCCGGACTGGAAGTAGATCTTCACCGTCGCGCCGGGCTTGACGCCCAGATCGTCGATGCGCAGCGGGTCGACGTTCTCGCCGAGGCTTGAGACCGAGTTCGCCGGCACCTGCAGCTGCAGGGTGGTCTTCGCGCTGCCCTCGCCGACCTGGATGGTCAGCGTGTGGTCCTCGGAGGTCATGTTGACGACGCCGGCGATGAGGTTGCCGACAGCGCCGTCGGGGGTGGCCACCACCAGGGCGTTGCGCACCTCGAGCGGCGCACCCTGCACATCGGAGACATTGATGCCGTCACCGGGCGAGTACGGAATGGTCGTTCCCTGCGGCGAGATCATGGCGCAGCCGGAGGCTCCGAGCATCACGGCGACGCTGACGGCAACGGACGCGAACAGGCGCGATTTCACGGTTCCTCCCACGGGCAGACGATGTGCCTTTGCATTCTACGGTGCACGGGCGCGCTTCGCGCGACAGGCGTCGGCGCCGGCCATGCTTGGCGAACCTTAGTACATACCGGCTGTGGTATCCTTGAGGTTGCCGAAAGGATATAACTGCATGCTTTTTGAGGTTGGCGAAACGGTCGTTTATCCGCACCATGGTGCGGCCACGATCTCCGAAGTCAAGACCCGAGTCATCAAGGGCGAAGAAAAGGTCTATCTCAAGCTACGCGTCACCCAAGGCGACCTCGTCATCGAGGTGCCCGCAGACAACATCGACCTGGTCGGAGTTCGCGACGTCATCGGCAAAGAGGGCCTGGAGCGCGTGTTCGAGGTGCTGCGTGCGCCCTTCACCGAAGAGCCGACGAACTGGTCGCGCCGGTACAAGGCGAACCTCGAGAAGCTTGCATCGGGCGATGTCATCAAGGTGAGCGAGGTCGTGCGTGACCTGTGGCGCCGCGACCAGGACCGTGGTCTGTCGGCAGGCGAGAAGCGCATGCTGGCCAAGGCCCGGCAGATTCTGATCTCCGAGCTGGCTCTGGCCGAGAAGACCGATGAGGAGCAGGCCAGCGGTCTGCTCGATGAGGTCCTCGCGTCCTGAACCGCGACGCGCTGCCCCGCGTCGGGGTGGGAACCGACGTGCACCGCTTCGGCGGTGACGGCGAGCTGTGGTTGGCTGGCCTGCGCTGGCCGGGTGAACCGGGTCTGGTCGGGCATTCCGACGGGGATGCCGCCGCCCATGCGATAGTGGACGCTTTGCTGTCGGCATCCGGCCTCGGCGACATCGGAACGCATTTCGGCACCACGCACCCCGAATACGCGGGTGCGCACGCCGACGTGTTCCTGCAGCGCACCCATGAACTCGTGCGCGACGCCGGTTTCACGGTCGGCAACGTCGCCGTGCAGCTGCAGGCGCAGCGTCCGCGGTTCGCGCCGCGCCGCGCCGAAGCCGAGGCGGCCCTGTCGGCCGCGCTCGGGGGAGCGCCGGTGACGATCTCTGCCACCACGACCGACGGCCTCGGCTTCACGGGGCGTGTGGAGGGCGTCGCGGCGTACGCGGTGGCTCTGGTGGTCCCCGCCTGATCGGCCCTGTCTCTCAGGCGCTGTCTCTCACGGCCCGGTCTCTCATCGGCCCTCTCTCCGGTAGCCCTGTCACACCAGACGCCCGCGCGGCGTCGTATGTGCACAGGAGCTGAGGAGGCACCGTGGACAAGCGAGTGGATGTCGTCGTGATCGGCGGCGGATATGCGGGGGTCATGGCGGCCGACCGTCTGACACGAGAGGACCGGGTCGCCGTGACCCTGGTCAATCCGCGCCCGGTCTTCGTGGAGCGGATCCGGCTGCACCAGCGGGCGGCGGGCACCGGCGAGGCGGTCGTGGACTTCCGCGACGTGCTGGCGCCCGGCGTGCGTCTGGTGGTGGGCAGCGCCGAACGGATCGATGCGCCCGGACGCCGCGTCGTGCTCGAGGACGGCACCGAACTGCACTACGACCATCTGGTCTACGCCGTCGGCAGCAGCACCCGCGCGCCCGATGTTCCGGGCGCGGCCGAGTTCGCATTGGCGATCTCGAGCCTCGATCAGGCCGATCGCCTGCGCGAGGCCTTGCGGCATGCACCCGAGGCACGGGTCGTGGTCGTGGGCGGAGGGTCCAGCGGCATCGAGACCGCCGCGGAGCTGGCCGAGGCCGGGCGCGCCGTGCGCCTGATCACGGGCGGTGTGCTGGCACCCAGCCTGCACCCGCGAACCCGCCGTGCGATCGCGCGGCGCCTGCAGAAGATGGGCGTGGCGGTGTGGGACGGCGCCGACGCACGCGTGACCGAAGTCACCGCGGCCGGCGTGCGGCTGCGCGACGGGCGGACGGTGGCCGGCGAAGTCGTCGTCTGGGCGGTCGGGTTCGCTGCTCCCCGGCTGGCGGCGCGCAGCGGGCTGTCGACCGATGCCGCGGGGCGTCTGCGCACCGACGAGACCCTCACGAGCATCGACGACGAACGGATCGTGGCGGCCGGCGACGCCATGGTCGCCTCGGACACGCCCCGCCGGATGAGCTGCCAGCTCGCCGGGCCGTTGGGTGCGAACGCCGCCGAGGCCGTGCTGGCCCATGTGCACGGCGAGGCGCCGGCCCCGGTGACGCCGGGCTTCGTGGCCCAGTGCGTGAGCCTCGGGCGGCGCGACGGCGTGTTCCAGTACGCCCATGCCGACGACACGGCCAGTGCGTTGCGGGCCACCGGCTGGGCCGGCGCGAGAATCAAAGAGACCATCTGCCGCGGCACCGTCACGACGCTCGTGCGCGAGGCGCGCCGGCCCGGCTCGACCCGCTGGTCGACCGCGGACCGCACCCGCCGCCAGCGCATCGGGCGCACGAGCACCGACGCGATCGCGACGGTGCGATAGGAGTAGCGATGACCGCATCCACCACGGACCCCGCGACCCGCGCCTTCGTCGCGCACCGCAATCTGCTGTTCACGATCGTGTACGAGATGCTCGGCTCGGCCGCCGATGCCGAGGACGTGCTGCAGGAGACCTGGCTGCGGTGGTCCGAGGTGGATCTCGCTCAGGTGCGCGACCGCCGGGCCTACCTGGTGCGGATCGCCTCGCGGCTCGCGCTCACGCGGCTGCGCACACTCGGCCGGCGCAAAGAGACCTACGTCGGCACCTGGCTGCCCGAGCCGCTGCGCACGACAGCCGACGTCGCCGATCACGCGGAGCTCGCCGAGAGCGTGTCGATGGCGATGATGGTCGTGCTCGAGACGCTCTCGCCGACCGAGCGGGTCGTGTTCATCCTGCACGAGGTGTTCGATGTCGGCTTCGGTGAACTCGCCGAGATCCTCGACAAGAAGCCGGCCGCGGTGCGTCAGGTCGCGCACCGCGCGCGCGCCCACGTCGCCGAGCGGCGCCCGCGCGAGGAGGTGCCGGCGGCCGAGGCGCGCGCGATCATGGCGTCGTTCCACCGCGCGATCGACACCGGCGACATCGAGTCGCTGGTGGGCGTGCTCGACCCCGACGTGGTCCTGCTCACCGACGGCGGCGGCATCCGGCGGGCGTCGGTGCATCCCATCGTCGGCGCCGACAATGTCGTGCGGTGGCTCGCGGGTGTCGCCTACCGCGACGGCGAACCGACCGCGCGGGCCACCGTCGTGAACGGACAGCCGGCGCTCGAGGTGAGCGTGGCGGGCGAAGTCGACGGCATCCTGACCGCCCGGGTCGAAGCATCCCGCGTCACCGGTCTGTATTACGTGCGCAACCCCTTCAAACTGCTGCACGTGGATTCCGCGGTCCCGCTCGCGCTGTCTTGACGCGGATCCTCGGGCCACGCGTGCGCGCCGGTACGCTTGACGGGTGACTCTGCGCCTCTTCGACACCCGCGCCCAAGCCGTGCGCGACTTCGTGCCGCTCGATCCTGCGAACGTCACCGTCTACGTGTGCGGACCGACCGTGCAGTCCGGGCCGCACATCGGGCATCTGCGCGGGGCGCTGAGCTTCGACATCCTCGCGCGGTGGCTCGAGCACCGTTTCGCACGCGTGACGCTCGTGCGCAATGTCACCGACATCGACGACAAGGTGCTCGTCAACGCGACCGAGCAGGAGCCGTGGTGGGCGCTCGCATATCGCATGGAGCGGGCCTTCTCCGACGCGTACGCCACGATCGGCATTCGCCCGCCCACATACGAGCCGCGCGCCACCGGGCACGTGCCGCAGATGATCGAGCTGATCGGACGGCTCATCGAGCGCGGACACGCCTATCCTGCTCCCGACGGGTCGGGCGACGTGTACTTCGATGTGCGGTCGTGGCCCGAATACGGGGAACTGACCCACCAGCGCCTGGACGCGATGGAGGCCGCGGCCGACGCCGACCCGCGCGGCAAGCGGGACCCCCACGACTTCGCGCTGTGGAAGGGCGCCAAGCCCGACGAGCCGTCGTCGGCCGTCTGGGAGTCGCCCTGGGGTGTGGGACGGCCGGGGTGGCACATCGAGTGCTCGGCGATGGCGGAGCGGTACCTCGGCCGTGATTTCGACATCCACGGCGGCGGGCTCGACCTGCGCTTTCCCCACCACGAGAACGAGCTCGCCCAGTCGGCCGCGGCCGGCCACGGATTCGCCCGGTACTGGGTGCACAACGGCCTGGTCACCGTCGACGGGCAGAAGATGTCGAAGTCGCTCGGCAACTTCGTGCTGGCCGACGACCTGCTCGCCGCGCGCGACCCGCTCGTCGTGCGCTACGCGCTCGCCGCCGCCCACTACCGGTCGAGCCTGGACGTGTCCGACAAGGCTCTCGACGAGGCCGAAGCCGCGCTCGAGCGCATCCGCACGTTCCTGCAGCGGGTGCAGCGCACCCGTGGCGAGAAGGGCTGGTTCGTCTACGGGCCGAAGCCACCGGCCGCGTTCGAATCCGCCATGGACGACGATCTCGGCGTGCCGCAGGCGCTCGCCGTGCTGCACGACACGGTGCGCGCGGGCAATGCGGCGTTGGACGCGGGGGATCAGGATGCTGCGGGTGCGGCGTTCGATCAGGTGATCCTCATGACCCAGGTCCTCGGGATCAATCCCCTCGACCCGCGGTGGCTGCCCAACGGCGGCGGCGGGGCCGAGACATCCGCCCTCGATGCCCTCGTGCGGACCATGATCGACCAGCGCGCCACCGCGCGTGCAGACAAGGACTGGGCGGCAGCCGACCGCATCCGCGACGCGATCGCGGCGGCCGGCATCGCCCTCGAAGACGGTCCCGACGGGACCCATTGGAGCGTGCAGAATGGCTAAGCCGGGTGGCCCCAGCAGAGGCAACAGCAAGAAGAAGGGCCCGCAGAAGGGCACCGGCGGACACGGACGCAAGGCACTGGAGGGCAAAGGTCCCACGCCCAAGGCCGAAGACCGCAGCTGGCACGTCGCCGGAAAGCGCAAAGCCGCCGCCGAACGCTACACGGCCGCCGGCGGCAGGCCGAAGCCGAAGCAGACGAACGTGAACCGGCAGGGGCGTTCGAAGCAGAACGACGACACCGAGACGGTAACCGGCCGCAATTCCGTGCTCGAGGCGCTGCGCACCCGCATCCCCGCCATCGCGCTGTACATTGCACAGCGCGTGGAGATGGACGACCGCGTCAAAGAGATGCTCTCCATCGCGACGCACCGCGAGATCCCGGTGCTCGAGGTCACCCGTCCCGAACTGGACCGCATGGCCGGGTTCGACGGCGTGCACCAGGGCGTCGCGCTGAAGGTGCCGCCGTACGAGTACGCGCACCCGCAGGACCTGCTCGAGGAGATCTTCGCCGACGGGGGAACGCCGCTGCTGGTGGCCCTGGACGGCGTCACCGACCCGCGCAACCTCGGCGCGATCATCCGCTCGACCGCGGCGTTCGGGGGGCAGGGAGTGATCGTGCCGCAGCGTCGGTCGGCGGGAGTGAACTCCGCTGCCTGGAAGACGAGCGCCGGGGCCGCCGCCCGCGTGCCGGTGGCGCTCGCGCCGAACCTGACGTCGACGCTGAAGGAGTTCAAGAAGCAGGGCGTGTTCGTGCTGGGCCTGGACGGTGACGGCGACGTGTCGCTGCCGTCGCTCGAGCTCGCCGATCGCCCTGTCGTCGTCGTGTGCGGCTCGGAGGGCAAAGGCCTGTCGCGTCTGGTCACCGAGACCTGCGACCAGATCGTCTCGATTCCGATCTCGCAGGCCACCGAGTCGCTGAACGCGGGGATCGCCACGTCGGTCGCGCTGTACCAGATCTCGACCATGCGGGCAGCATCGGCGCAGTGATGCTCGGCGCGCGGGCTGGAATACGGGCCGTGCGCTGAACGGTTGCACTGTTGGATGCCGCACCCGCGGCGCGGAGAGAAGGAACACAATGGCACGCATCGTCGTCATCGGAGGCACCGGCTACGCCGGGGGCAGCATCGTCGCGGAGGCCGTCTCACGCGGACATGATGTGGTGTCGGTGGCGCGGACGGCGCCCGAAGCGCCCCGTGACGGAGTGACATACGTGCAGGGTTCGATCCTCGACCTGGACGGCATCGCCGACGCTCTCGACGGCGCGGACATCGTCGTCTCGGCGATCGCCCCGCGCGGCGACATGACCGACGAGGTCGTCGGGGCGCTCGACAAGCTCGTCGCACGGCTTGCCGGCACCAAGACGCGTCTGGGCGTCGTGGGCGGCGCGATGGGCAGCCTGTCGGCACCCGGCGGCCCGCGACTGTATGACCTCGGAGTCCCCGAGGAGTACGCCCACGAGGCGAAGGTCGGCATCGACTCGCTCGACCTGCTGCAGGCATCGCCTGACGGGCTCGACTGGTTCTTCGTGCACCCGCCGATGGACTTCGGCGCATGGGTGCCCGGTGAGCGCACCGGCAGCTACCGCAGCGGCGGCGAGGTCGTCGTCAAGGATGCCGAGGGAAAGTCATACATCTCAGGCGCCGACTTCGCGATCGCCGTCGTCGACGAGGTCGAGAACCCGCGCCACCGACGCGGTCGCTTCACCGTCGGCTACTGAGGAGGCGCGGCTTCGCCGCCTGCCGGCGGCGCGCGGATGGGCCGGGAGCGGCCGCGCTCAGACCAGGTCGCGCCAGTCCACAGCCTCGTCGTCCGGATCATCGGGTGAGGATGCCGACACCTGCGGGATCGGCATGGTCAGCGTCGTCGTGGTCGGGCCCATGAACGTGGCCTCGTCGCGCCGGTGGCGCAGGACGTCGTCGATGTAGCTGGAGAGCACTTCGGCCAGCGGGATCGACTCGCCGCGGGCCTGCGACATGTACCAGCGGTGCTCGAGCACCTGGTGGAACACCTCGGCGGGCTCGAGCTTGCTGCGCAGCTCGAACGGAATCGCCCGAATGATGGGCTCGAACACGCGGGTGAGCCACTCATGGGCGAGCATCTCCTCGTCCTCGTCGCCGCGGCCTGTGCGTGCTCGATACTCGTCCAGGTCGTTCAGCAGGCGCCGGGCCTGGTTCTCTTCGACGTCCAGGCCGGTCAGCCGCAAGAGGCGCCGCTGGTGGTGACCGGCATCCACCACCTTCGGCTGGATCGAGACGCGCGCGCCGTCGGGCGTGGCCTGGATCGACATCTCATCGATGTCGAAGCCGAGGTCGTTCAGCTGCTGCACGCGCTCGGTGATGCGCCACGCCTCGCGTGCGGAGAAGGTCTCGGCATCGGTCAGCGTCGCCCACAACGACCGATACGACGAGATGATGCCATCGGCCACGCTGACGGCATCCATACCGCCCTCCAGGCGTCCGCCCGCTTCGAGGTCCAAGATCTCGCCGGCGATGTTCGTATGGGCGATCTCGAGGTCATGCTCGCGCTGCCCGGGTGTCAGCCCGCCCTCGTGCAGCTCGCCGGTCTCGGCATCGACCAGGTACGCGGCGAATGCGCCCGCATCGCGACGGAACAGCGCGTTGGACAGCGACACGTCACCCCAGAAGAAGCCGACATTGTGCAGCCGCACCAACAGCACCGCCAGTGCGTCGACCAGACGTCCGGCGGTGTCGGGCCGCAGCACCTGGGTGAACAGAGCTCGGTACGGCAGCGAGAACTTCAGATGGGCGGTGATCAGTGCCGCCGGCAGAGAATGACCGGCGGCATCGGCCCGACCGCCGATGACGGCGACGCGTTCGACGCACGGCACGTCCAAGCGGGCGAGGTTGCCCAGCATGTCGTACTCGCGGCGCGCCATGACGTCGGTGGTCTCTTTCACGGCGACCACGCGCCCCGACAGGTTCGCGAAGCGCACCAGATGCCGCGAGATGCCCTTGGGCAAGTACACGATGTCACGGCTCGGCCAGTCGCCCAGCGGTGTCGCCCACGGCAGCGCCAGCAGCGCCGGGTCGATCGCACTCGCAGTGATCGTCAGCGCGTCACCCATGGCATCCTCCCTCTGAGCCCGCCCGCTCGCGGGCCCGCCGGCACCGACGACGATGGCGCGGGTCGGCTGACCGGACCCGCGCCATCGCGTGTGGAAATGCTTACGCCGAAGCGATCGCCTTCTCGGTCAGACGCTCGCCGTTCTCGATGTCGAACACGTGCACGTGGTCGTGGATGGGCGTGAGCACGACGGTGTCACCGGCGTTCGGGTGCTGGCGGCCGTCGACGCGGGCGACGATGTCGGTGCGCTTGCCGTCGATCTCGGAGTGGCCGTACAGGTAGCCGTCCGCGCCGAGCTCTTCGACCAGGTCGACGGTCACCGACAGGCCCTGGCTGCCCGCGGAGGCGACCTGGATGTCTTCGGGCCGCACGCCGATGGTCACGATCTGTCCGTTGACCTTCGCGAGGGTCGATGCCTCGACCGGGACGACCGTCGTGCCGAAGTGGACTCCGCCGTCGGCGACCTGGGCGGGGAACAGGTTCATGGCGGGCGAACCGATGAAGCCCGCCACGAACACGTTGTTCGGCTGCTCGTACAGGTCGCGCGGCGTGCCGACCTGCTGCAGGACGCCGTCCTTGAGCACCGCGATGCGGTCGCCCATGGTCAGGGCCTCGGTCTGGTCGTGGGTCACGTAGACGGTGGTGACGCCCAGGCGGCGCTGCAGCGACGCGATCTGGGTGCGGGTCTGCACACGCAGCTTCGCGTCGAGGTTCGACAGCGGCTCGTCCATGAGGAACACCTGCGGCTGACGCACGATCGCGCGGCCCATGGCGACGCGCTGACGCTGACCACCCGACAGGGCCTTGGGCTTGCGGCTGAGGTACTCCTCGAGGTCGAGCAGCTTCGCGGCTTCGAGCACGCGAGCGGCGCGCTCTTCCTTCTTCACGCCGGCGATCTTCAGGGCGAAGCCCATGTTCTCGGCGACCGTCATGTGCGGGTACAGCGCGTAGTTCTGGAACACCATCGCGATGTCGCGGTCCTTGGGCGGAACGTCGGTGACGTCACGGTCGCCGATGAGGATGCGGCCCTCGTTGACCTCTTCGAGGCCGGCGAGCATGCGCAGCGTGGTGGACTTTCCGCAGCCGGACGGGCCGACCAGAACGAGGAATTCGCCGTCGGCGACCTCGAGGCTGATCTTGTCGACTGCGGGACGGGTGCCGCCCGGGTAGAGGCGGGTTGCGTTGTCGAAAGTGACGGACGCCATCGGTTCTTCTCCTTCACCGGCAGGTACGTGCCGGACGATCCGTAGTGAGTGGGAGCGGACCTTGCGGCCCGCACGCCCTTCATCGGGCGCATGCTCAGTATGCCAGACCTTCCCCTGTGGGGTTTTCTCAGGGTGCCTGGTTAGCATCGAACAGTCCGCGGTTCCCGCGCGGCGCACCGGGGAGAGCCCGGTGACAAGTCTGTCAAGAGGTGCGATGTCCAACGACGAGCCATCGAACGCGCCTGAGCCGAAAGGCCGGCGCGAAGCGGTGCGTGAGAAGGCGCAGCAGGTGCGTGCCCAGCAGAAGCGTGCCCGCGCGCTGCGACGCACTCTGCTGACGGTCGGCGCGGTCGCTGTGGTGGCCGTCGTCGGCACCGGAGTGGCCATGGCCGTGACGTCGCAGACGACGCGGCCCGAGATGTCGCCGGCGAATGTGATCGACGACGGCTTCGCGGTCACCAGCGTCAACGGCGTCTCGACCGATCCGATCTCCCCGTCGGTGGATTCGAGTCCCACACCGACCCCCGCCGCCAGTGCGGCCGAGACCGGCACGAGCGCCGCACCGACGCCTGCCCCCAGTGCGACGGCGCCGGGTGCCGTCGACATCCGCATCTATGTGGACTATTACGCGCCGGGTGCCAAGCAGTTCCAGATCGCCAACGCGCAGCAGCTCACGCGCTGGGTGAGTCAGGATGCCGCGACCCTCAGCTACTATCCCGTCGCGATCCTGTCGGCCAAGTCGAACGGCACGAAGTATTCGCTGCGTGCCGCCAGCGCCGCCGCGTGCGTCGCCACCCATGCCACCGACGCGTTCTACGCCTACAACAACGCCCTGCTGAACAAGCAGCCCGATCAGGGCGGCAGCGGCTTCACCGATACGCAGCTGGCCGACCTGGCCATCGCATCCGGCGCGCAGGATCCGAAGATCGTGCGCGACTGCATCGAGGGCGAGGATTACGTCACGTGGGTGAAGGATGCCACGGAGCGCGCGGTCGAGTCGATCCCCGGCACGAAGGGCGTAGCCCTTACCGGCACCCCGATGATCCTGGTCAACGGTGTGCCGTACGCGGGGGCGCTGGATGACCCCAAGGAGTTCGCGCAGTTCGTGCTGACACTGTCGAGCGACTCGTATTACCGCACCGAGTCGCCGACCCCGACCGCCACGCCGGCGCAGGTTGCGCCGTCTCCGGCGCCCACCACGACGCACAAGTGACCCGCGGCGTCCCCGCTAGACTGGACAGCCTGCCGGCTTGGCGCAATTGGTAGCGCACCGTACTTGTAATACGGGGGTTGCAGGTTCAAGTCCTGTAGCCGGCACCAAACGGTTGACTGCGCGACCTCAGCAGGTCACTCCCGGTCGTGTCCGAAGATGTCGAACACGGCGCGCAGCGTGAGGACTCCAGAGGCGAAGACCAGCAGATAGCCGAACACGTCGTACAGTCCGAGCGTGGGACTGAGCTCCGGCCCTCCCGAGCTGATCAGGAACATGGCGGCCATGATGCCGAACACCCCGGCCAGAAAGGTCACGGCCGCCAGGTTCACGAATCGCCGCATGACGGCGCGGTCTCGGCGGTCGGCCAGCAGCCGCACGTTCACGCTCATCCGACCCTCCGCCAGCGACTGCGCAATGCGTCCGACCTGATGGGGCAATTCACGCATGACCGGTAACAGGCGGGTCAGTTCGTCGATACCGGACTTGATCACGGCCTGCGGTTCGCGCGCCCGGTCCAGGCGCGCCTGCGCATAGGCGGTTGACCCCGCGACGAAGTCGAACTCGGGGCTCAGCACGCGCAGCGTGCCCTCGACGGTGCCGAGGGCACGGACGGCGACGGTCAGCTGCGACGGCACTGCCAGCTTGTAGGTGCCCAGCACCGCGACAACGCGCGTGAAGGCCGCGACATCCAGCGCAGCACCCGGTCCGAGGTAGCGGGCCATGAACTCGCCGATCTCTCGGCGCAGAGCCCGCTCGTCGAGATCGTCGGGAATCTCCACGAAAGCCAAGAGCGCGTCGGCGAAGGCGACAGCGTCGCCGCGAGTGACTGACATCAGCAGATTCGTGATCTGGCGGCGCACTAGCGAGTCCAGCCTGCCGACGGAGCCGAAATCGAGCAGGGCGATCTCTCCGCTCGGCGTGATCATGACGTTCCCGGGATGCAGGTCGGAATGGAACACCCCGTCATCGAGGATCTGGCCGAGAACAGCCTCTACCAGTTGCTGCGCACGATCGGAGTGGGCGCCGGCATCCCGTCCGACCACGGCGTGGGGGTCGCTGAGCGTGGCGCCCTCCAGAAACTCCATCACGAGCATGCGTCGCGACGAGAGCGCCTCGTACAGCCGCGGAAGTCGAAGCCGCTTGTCTTCGCGATGTTTCAGCTGAGCAGCGGTCAGGGCAGTCAGATTGGATGCCTCGACGCGGTAGTCCAGTTCGTCCAGCAGGCTCGAAGCGATGCTCTCGGCGAGCTCTTGCACGCCGAATCGCCGCGCCCAGGCCGCGGACTGGGTCAGACGGGCGGCCAGTCTCCGGGTGATCTCGACGTCGCGTTCGACGAGGGCGACGATTCCTGGTCGCTGCAGTTTCACCGCGACCGGTTCGCCGGTACGCAGGACTGCGCGGTGCACCTGACCGATCGATGCCGAAGCGACTGGTTCATGATCGAAGGAGGAGAAGTAGACGTCGGCAGGGCCGCCCAGTTCGTCGGCGAGCACCGTCTGCATCCGTTCCCACGGTTCCGGCGGCACACGCTGCTGCAACGTGCTCAGCTCCGCGACGAATTCTGGGGGAAGGATGTCGGTGCGCGTCGAGAGGAGCTGCCCGAGCTTGATGAACGCACCGCCTGCCTCTTCGAGGGCGGCCTTCAGTGCGATGGCTTGCCGGCGTCGTTCCTGCGAAGCCGCCGTGGTGGGTGCCATGTCGAGTTTGAACGGCACGAGTTTGTGCCGCACGGCCAGTCGCACCAGCTGCGAGTAGCGCCGAGCGCGACCGGCGGTGTGGACGATGCCCGGCACCCACTGATCGATGCGCGGAATCGTCCCCTGCGGCACGGCGATGTCTGCGACCACCAGGAATGCGACCGCCACCAGCAGGATGATGCTCAGCTGCACCGGAATGAGCGCGGGTGTGTATTGCCCGCCCTGCCATACGACGCGTGATTCGAAGCCGATCTCGGCACCCAGGCCCAGCAAGCCCGCGATCACGACCCGGACAGTGCCCACCCGCACGCCGAGCACACGCCGCACGAACACGCCGATGATGACCATCGCCGCGACGGCCGCCGCAGTCATCCACGCGATGTCGATGATGATCGTTGACACATCCATGCCGTCATGCTCTCATTGCGGCGGGCCCGGGGAGCAGGCGCCGGGCCCGTTTCCGAGTCAGTGCACAAGCGCGGTCAGTGCACGAGTGCCTGCAGGACGACGCCGGTGGGCACCGAGATCAGCAGCAGCACCGCGACGATCCGCAGCGCCATGAGTGTCAGGCCTCGGGCGACGTGCCGAGTCACCCACAGGAAGCCGACCAGCGCGACGATCTGCATCACCGCGGCCAGGTACAACAGTGCCGCGATGTCGTCGACCGTGGCGATCACGGTGGCCACCGCTCCCAGATTCAGCATCAGCGCCTGCACCGCCACCACGGCCGGCCGCACGCGGCCGGCCGTGACCGCCGCCTGTCCAACGCCCAGCACGATCTGCCCGACCCCGGCGACCAGCACGATGTAGGCGACCGCCCAATTGCCGTGGTAGCTCGGGTTGGGGGCCAGCGCGGCCGACAGCAGGCTGCCGCCGACGACCGCGATCGTGCCCATGATCGCGAACGGCAGAGCGGTGGGGTGGGTCCAGGCGCTGCGCGAGAGCGGGGTGGAGACGGATGCGTTGGTCATGGCGACTTCTTTCAGAACCGACAGATCGGACAGAACGGCAGATGGATGGCTCACTGGCCCCAGCCGCCGGGAGGGCCGATGATCAGCAGCGTCGTCATGATGACAGCGATGCCGATCACGAACGTCAGCAGCAGCGTGACCGGGTGCCACAGCATCCACCGCAAGAATCGGCGTGTCCACACCTGATCGCGGGGGTCATCGGTGGCTTCGAGGTGCCAGTCGCCGTCCAGCATCCCCCGCCGCTCGAGCCGGCGATCGAGGGGGATCGTCGCGTACGGCACGATCGCGGTGGCCACCGCGCCGACGATCTGCAAGGCCGTCCAACGCTGGTTGACGCCGATGAGCACAGCCGTCATACCGTACGAGATGAACACCAAACCGTGGATCGACCCGCCGATCAGCACGGGCAGCGTGCCCAGGCCCACCGCGTATTTGAGTACCATGCCGATGATCAGCAGCGTCCACGTGATGGACTCGGCGATCGCGACGGTCCGATACCAGCTGCGCGGGGTGACGCGACTGATGGGGGTGGTGACGGTGTCTGCGTCGGTGCTCATCGACCGATCCCTTCCAGAACGAATGCCGTGATCGCCTCTGCGACAGCGTCTTCGGGCAGACCGAGACGGTGCAGCAGATCGTCCGCGCCGTACAGTGCACGCCCGATCAGCGCCGCCTGCACCACGATCGGCGCCGTGCGGAACACGCCTTCGCGCATCCCCCGGCGCAGGATGTCATCGAGCACGCCCGCCTGCCGCGCCACGTGGGCGGCGGCGCTGGCTTCGTCATCGAGCGATCGCGCCGACTCCGCCAGTGCGATGGCGGCACGGTGGTCGTCGCCGGAGGCATAGGCGACCTGTTCGCGCACGTACCGGCGCAGCTGCGCCTCGGACCCGCGCTCTTCGGCCACGGCGGCCGTCACCGCCGTCTGGAACGCCTCGGCCCGCGCCACGAGCTGGATGCGCACGGCCGTCGCGACATCGGGGATGTAGTTGTACAACGTGGCCCGCGACAGGCCGGCGGCGCGGGCCAGGCTGCTCATCGACACGTTCGGCAGACCGTCACGCGCGGCCAGATCGAACGCGATCGACGCGATGCGTTGCAGCTGACGGTGCTTGTACGCGGTCACGGTCACGCTCCAGGGCGCGTCCGGCGCGATTCCGCTCTCCCCCGCGCTCATCTCGCACTCCCGTCACGAATTTGACAACCTGTATTGATCGTTTACATTCTGTCATCATGATAACCGAGCCGCAGCCCGGTTCCGGTCCGAAAGTCCGATTCCCCCAAGGAGCACCCATGTATGCCGCCGTTTCAGAGTTCACCGTGGCCGAAGCCGACAGGCAGGCGTTCGAGACCAGCTTCGCCGCCAGCATGAAGGACACCCTCGTCGGCGTGCCCGGCCTGCGTAGGTCCACGCTGCTGCGCCCGGCCGGACGCACGACCGATCGCGGATACCTGGCCGTCATGGAGTTCGAGGACGAAGCCGCCTACCGTACCTACGTCTCGTCCGAGGCGTTCCACCGCTCGCACAGCGGCCCGCGCGAATCCATCGCGAGCGACTTCCGCGCGGCGAGCTTCGAGAGCGTGCTCGAACTGACCGACTGACGTCGCCCTGATCCTGCTCATGCTTGCCCTCGGCTCGCGCGTGCGCGCCGGCGTCCGCGACACCGAGGCTGCTGCGCGCCCGTGACGCCTTCGCTCCGGCGCGGGCGCGCCCGCGCGGTCAGGTCAGGACATCCTTCGTCGTGAACCGCGTGATGGCGAACGCGCCGAAGATCACCGCGTATGCGATCTGCAGTGCTGCGTTCTGACCGAACGAGTCGAAGAGGATCGGGCTGCGCAGAAGGTCGGCGAAATCCAGCCAGTAATGCGTCGGCAGGTAGGCATGGATCGCCTCGAACTGCGGCAGCTGATCGAGCACCTGCGAGACGCCGGCGATGACCACCGTTGCCGCCATCGCCCCCACCGGCATCGAGGTCAGCGTCGAGATGAACAAACCGATCGTGCACAGTCCCAGCAGCGAGAGGGCCGCGAACCCCGCCAGCAGCAGCACGCGGCCGAACGCGTCGGCCAGACCCACCGTCGTGCCCGACAGCAGTGTCACCGGTCCGATCGGAAACAGCACAGCCCCGGTGATCGCCCCACCGATCGCGATCGCCAGGACGGCGGCGACGATGAACGCGCAGCACGCGAGCAGCTTGACCGCGAGCAGCCGCACGCGCCCGACCGGAGCGATCAGCAGGTACCGCAGGGTGCCCAGGTTCGCCTCGCCGGCGATCGCGTCGCCGGCGACCACCGAGACCACGAGCGGCAGGAACAGCGGGATCGACACGGTCAGAGCCGTGAAGATCACGAACACCCCGTTCTCGGTGATCGCGCTGAGGAACGCCGGCCCGTGCCCTCGGGAACCGGCGCCGGTGAGCTTGACGGCCACACCGATCAGGACCGGCACGAGCATGAGCCCGGCGAGCATCGCGGTCGTGCGGCGGCGGCGGAACAGCGTCGCGAGTTCCGATCCGACGAACGCGAACGTCCGCCGGCGGACGGGGGCGGATGCCTCAGCCTGCGACATCGAAGCCCTCTCCGGTCAGCTCCACGAAGCGCTCTTCGAGGGTCGCCCCCGCCAGCGCGATGCCTCGCACCCGCACGCCGTCGCCGACCAGCGCCGCCGTGACCTGCTCGATCGGCACTCGGCCGCTCAGTACCGGGCCGCCCAGCACCCCGTCGCCGAGCGCGGCATCCACTTCGTCGGGCCCCACCTGCTGCGGGGACAGGCCCAGTCGCCGCAGCACAGCGGCTGCGGCATCCACATCCGGCGTGCGCACGTGCACCCGCGGGGCCGACTCGGCGCGCAGCTCGTTGAGAGTGCCGCTGGTGACCAGGCGTCCCGCGCGCATGACGGCGACGTGCGTGCAGACCTGTTCGATCTCGGCGAGCAGGTGGCTCGATAGGAACACTGTCGTGCCGTCGGCGGCCAGCGACCGGATCAGTGAGCGCACCTCGCGCGTGCCCTGCGGGTCCAGGCCGTTGGTCGGCTCGTCGAGCACGAGAAGCTCGCGGGGGGCCAGCAGCGCGGATGCCAGGCCCAGCCGCTGCTTCATCCCCAGGGAGTAGGCGCCCGCGCGCTTGGTCGCTGCCGCCGACAGGCCCACCCGCCCGATCGCATCGCGCACGCGCGTGCGCCGGGTGGCTGGAGACGAGCGCGGGTCGGCGGCGTCGAAACGCGACAGATTCGCCGCGCCGCTGAGGAACGGGGCGAACGCGGGGCCCTCCACGAGCGCCCCGACGCGAGGGAGCACGGTCGGCAGCGCATGGGGGAGTGTCTCGCCGAGCAGATGGATCTCGCCGGCGCTGGGCGCGGCAAGGCCCAGGAGCATGCGGATGGTCGTGGTCTTGCCCGACCCGTTGGGTCCGAGGAAGCCGAAGACCGCTCCGCGCGGCACGGTCAGATCCAGACCGTCGACGGCGGGGTGCCCGCGAAACCGTTTGGTCAGCCCGCGGGTGAAGATGGCGGTGCCGGCTGCGGCATCGGTCGCGGCCTCGGCTGCGGCGAGCGCTGTCACTGCGCGGCGGACAGCAGGGCGGAGGAGGGCACGGCGCCGGCGAACACCGTGCCGTCACCGCGCAGGTAGACCGTGATCAGCGAGGTCTGCAGCATCCTGCCCCCGGCGACGGGCCGGGTGAGCTCGTTCAGCAGGGCGGCGTCGCCGCCCAGGGCGGACATGGCGCCGCGCCCGGGAACCTCGATGACCGAGGCCCAGCCGGTACCGATCACCGTCGGCTTCGGCATCGTCGCGTGAGGCGGGCTCTTCACGCCCTTGTGCTCTGTCGAGGTGTGCCCGGTCGGGCGCGTCAGAGTGCGGTCGGTGACCGTCGTGCCCTTGGGCGGGGTGAACGAGAAGATGTCGGCGGCGGGCTGGGCGAAGTCGATCGATGAGAACGCGACCTGCACCGCGGGGGTGGACTGCCCGCGCGCGTCGATGCGGGCGGCCAGCGGCACACCGGTATTCGCGTCGACGGTGATGACCGCGTCGGCGACCAGCGTGGCCGAGGTCTTGGGCGTGAGCCGCAGCTCGTAGACGCCGCGGCCCAGATCGGTGGACCTCGTCACCGACACCGACGTCGTCGGGGTGATCGCGGCGATCAGCCGATCGGCGGCGTCGGCGGGCGTGGTCGGAAGGGGCAGGTCGTGCGCGCCGACGTCCAGGGTGGCATGCGTGGCGGTGCGCTGCTGCGCGTCATAGGTCCACACGGTGGTGCCGTTGCGGATCACGTCGCGCTCGCTGAGGGTGTCGAGCACCTGCACGCGCTGGCGGGTGGCGCCGTCGACGTACACCCGCGCGGAGTGGGACCCGGTGGCCAGCTCGAGCAGGCCGGCGGCGCTCGTGCCGCCGGGAACGGTGGATGTCGTCGAGTCCGGCAGCTGCGGCAGGCCCAGGTCCGAACTCTGTCGCACCGTGCCCGAATAGTGCGCGTCCTGACCGGCGGCGATCAGATCCAGCACCTGCGCGGCGGTCTTCTGCGGAGGTACGGCGGCGGCGTTCGCCAGTGCCGGGGTGATGACCACCCCTGCGGCGACGACGATCGGTGCGACGATGGCGGGAACCCAACGCCGGCTGAACCTGACGGTGCCCATACGGCCGAGTCTAAGCACGCGATACGGGGGATGGGCTGAGTGTTCTCTGCCGTTCTCCTCCGGCCGTCTCCGCTGGGGCCCGCGCTCTGGCTGCCGGCGGGAACGGTGGCAGGCTGGAAAACATGAGTTCACCCTGCCTGCGCACGCTTGGATCCACGGCCCGACGCTCGTTTCCCCGGCGCCAGGCGGCGACACGGTGAGCACGTCGCAGCCGCGGACGCCGTACGGCCGGCTGGTGCACGAAGTCACCGAGACCGTCGCGATCCCGCACACCTACACGCTGTTGATCTGGTGCACGACGATGGTGACGGTGGAGCATCACGGGCTTCCCGACGTGCTGTCGATCCTGTTGATGCTCGCGGGGGCGTGTGGCGCCTATGTGGCCGTGGGCAGGGTCTTCCACCGTCGGCATGGCAATCGGCCGGCGGTGGAACGCCGCGCGATCGCGCACCCCTACCTGGTGGCCACCGGCAACATCGCGACCCTGTTCGTGGCGACCGGGGTGTGCTGGCTGGTGTCGGCGGTGCCCCTTGCGCCGGTGGCCTGGCTGCTCAGCGGCATCGGCGGAACGACGACCTTTCTCGCCGGGGTGGCGGTGCAGGCCTTCGTCGTGGCGCGGATCGCGCCCGTCGAGGAGTGACCGCGGCACACCGCTGCGCGGCGAGGAGGCGCGCTCTCACGCCGAGGCGCCGGGCAGCGCCTGGTCCAGGTCGTGCAGCACGTAGTCGAGCTCGTCGGTGGTGAGCAGTCCGGGATGCCGCAGCAGCACCTCGCCGGTCGGTGACAGCACGATCAGATACGGCAGTTCGCTCACACGCAGGCGGGCGGCCTGCCGACCTTGTGGATCACGCAGCGTGGGGAAGGTGAGGTGCGCACGTGAGGACGCGGTCCGTCCGTCCGCGACCTCATCGCCCACATCGACGCCGAGGAAGGCGACGGCGTCGCCCAGCTTGTGCGCCTCGGTCTGATCGTCGCGCAACTGCACGGCGCAGGCGGTGCAGGTCGACGACCAGAGATCGACGACGGTGAAGCGTCCGCGCGAGTCGTCGGTGCTGAGCGTGGCTGTGCCGTTCAGGGCGGGGCCGGTGATGGCCGCCGGCGTGTCGCCGATGTCGGTGCCGCCGGCGATGGCCGCGGCCAGATTCGCTCCGGCGACGGCACCACGCTGCCCGCGGGGCAGCGCGTCGTCGGCGAGTGTGGCCAGTCCGTGCGCGAACGGCGCGGTGTCCGCCGACTCGGTGCCGAAGGCGGCCTGCTCGATGATCCGGCCCTGCGGATCGATGACGAAGATCTGACTGCCGTGTGAGACCGTGCGGGTGGTGGGATCGAGTTCGATCGGCACGCCGTACGCCTTGGCCGCCGTCGCCAGCTGTGCGGGCGTTCCGGTGAGGTACTCCCAGTTCGGCAGGGCGTCCAGACCGTGCTGCTGCGACCAGGCCCGCACGTCGGAGGGAGCCGGGTAGTACGGGTTGGCGTTGATCGACAGGAACACGGTGTTCGCCCGCGCGGATGCGGACAGGTCATGGTCGGCGGCGACGATGTCGGTGGCGAGCATCGCGCACAGGTCGGTGCACTTGTCGTCGTTGAAGGTGAGCACGACGGCCTTTCCGCGCAGCGTGGAGGAGTCGACGTCGTGTCCGTCCTGATCGGTGAGGCGGTAGCTCGGGGCGGTGACGGGGTCGCTGGCGCCGGAGGTCACTCCCAGCAGGTCGGCGGTCGCCTGGTTCATTCCCGCCGGCAGCGCATCGGCCGCGGGTGCGGTGGTGGCACCGGCGCCGCCGATGCCCACGATGACGAGGGCGGCCACCACGACCAGCAGCGCCGCAGACGAGACCCACAGCACCCAGGTGCGTTCCCAGGGGTGCAGCGGCGTCTTCTGCTCGTCTGACATCAGGTCTCCTCTCGATGACGGCGGTGAGGGGATGCCGGGACGGCGGTGGTGCCGGCCTGCCGCGCCGCGGCGACCAGCATGACGAGCACTGTCAGCGCCAGAACCACCCCGATCGGCAGCCACGCGTTCTCGATCGCGGCCACCACCGCTGCCTGCACCCCGTCGAGCACGGCCGTGACCGGGGCCACCAGGCCCACGCCGAACGCCTGGCCCGCCCAATACCCCAGCAGATACAGGCCGATCACGATGCACACCGCGCCCGCGATGCGGGGCAGGGCGGCTGCCGCGCGTCGCAGGGGTGCGGTCACGACCGATCCGGTCACCGACACGATCAGCGCGAGCACCGTCGCCAGCAGCCCCATGCCCAGCCCGTACGCCAGCACGACGGCCACCGTCACGATGCCCGATCCCGTCGCCAGTGCGCCGCTGATCGCGGCGATGAAGACGGGCAGCGAGCAGCTGAGCGAACCCACCGCATAGGCGACCCCGAACCCCGCCATCGGAACGAAACCGGTGCCGTCGCGAAAGCCCGGTGCTGCGTGCAGGGCCGGCGAGCGACCGGCCGCCGCCATCACGCCCAGGATGGTGATCGCGATCGCGATGACGATCATCAGCCACGGCGCCAGTGCCAGCACGATGGTGTGCACCGATCCGGCCAGAACCGCGGCGATCGAGAACACCGTCAGGAATCCGACGGTCAGTGCGAGACCGGCGCGTACGCCCGCGCCGATCCGCGCGGCCGCGCCGGTCCGCTCGCCGCCCACGAACGCGGCGAGATAGACGGGAAGCAGCGGGAACCCGCAGGGGTTGAACAGCGCGACCATTCCCAGCACGAACGCGAAGGCGACGGTTCCTTCGGTCATCGCCGCATCCCGGCCGTGCGTGCTGCGCGTGTGCGCCGCCGCGCGCGGCCGGCAGTCCGCCGGTCGCTGAACGCAGGGACGTGCAGCGGTCGCATCGCGGCCATGATAGTCCGGCAGATGATGACCACGTCCAGGTCCGGGCGTGGGCTCACGGACAGGCTCGCGGACGGGGTCGCTCGTGTGGGCGTCTTACTCCAACGGCGTGAGGAACCGCTCGGCGTCGAGCTGTTTGCGGTGGCCGTCCCGCTTGCCCTCGGGCTTGCCGCCCACGTACAACCAGCCCAGCAGCCGCTCGTTGTCGCGCAGCGTGTGCGTCTGGGCGACCTCGTCGCTGCGCGCGTAGTGGCCGGTGCGCCACATCACGCCCCAGCCGGCCTCGTCCAGCAGCAGGCTCAGCGTGTGTGCCACGCCCGCGGCTACGGCGGCCTGCTCCCACCGCGGCACCTTCTCGCTCGGGCGAAAACTCACCACGACCGCGATCAGCAGCGGTGCGCGCAGCGGTTTGGGCGATACGCCCTTCTCGCCATTCGTCTTGTTGATGGCGCGACCCAGCTTCTCGCGGTCGGCGCCGCGCAGCTCGATCAGGCGCCAGGGACGCAGTGAAGAGTGATCGGCCACGCGCCCGGCGGCTGCCACCAGCGGAAGCAGCTCGTCATGGGTGGGCGCGACATCCGTGACCTTCGACCACGAGCGCCGCGCCCGAACCGCGTCGAACGCGCTCACCCGGCTTCTTCCGGGCTGAACGAGAGCGAGATCGAGTTCATGCAGTACCGGTCACCGGTGGGCGTGCCGAAGCCGTCGGGGAAGACGTGCCCCAGGTGCGAGCCGCAGGCCGCGCACCGCACCTCCGTGCGCTCCATGCCCAGTGTCTTGTCTTCGAGCAGCAGCACAGCTTCGGGCCGGATCGACTCATAGAAGCTCGGCCAGCCGCAGTGCGACGCGAACTTCGTGCCGCTGCGGAACAGTTCAGCCCCGCACGCGGCACAGCTGTACAGCCCGGCGCGGTGCTCGTCGAGCAGCTCGCCGGTCCACGGACGCTCAGTGGCCGCTTCGCGCAGCACGGCATACTGCTCAGGCTCGAGCTCGTCGCGCCACTGGTCGTCGGTCTTGTTCACGGTGTAGGTCATGGAATCCTCCATAGCCATTCAACCCGACATTCCGCGATCGTGTTCCTTGGAGAATGGATGTCGTGACCTTCGACGACCAGATCGCGCACTCCCGCGACGCCGATGTCGACGCGGAGATCGACGCCGTGTGCGAGCGCTACGCGCGTTTCGCCCGGGAGGAGGCGCCGCGCCGCTCGCCGCTGTATGCACGATGGGCGCAGCGCGTGGTCGAGGGGCGCGATGCGGCCGCCGTGCTCGCGCGCATCGCCCCCGCGCACCGTCAGCCGGCACTGGTGTTCGCGGTGACGCGCATGCTGGGGTGCGGGCAGGTGCCGGCCGAACAGTGGGCGGCGTGGCTGACCGCGCACGCCGATGAGGTCGTCGCCGAGTGCATGCGGCGCAGCGTGCAGACCAATGAACCGCTGCGGTGCGCGGCGCTCGTGCCTGCGCTCAGCGTGATCGACGGGCCGATCGCGCTGCTGGAGGTCGGCGCCAGCGCGGGGCTGTGCCTGTACCCCGATCGCTACTCCTACCGATACGAGCACGACGGCGGCGTGTGTGCGCTCGACCCCGACGACGGCGTGAGCCCGGTCGTGCTGCACGCGCAGTGGCGCGGCCCGCTTGCGGACCTGCGGCTGCCGGAGGTGGTCTGGCGCGCGGGCATCGACCTGCAGCCGCGAGATGCGCGCGATGCCGCAGACCGGGCGTGGCTGGAGGGCTTGGTGTGGCCGGGCGAGCAGGGGCGGGCCGCGCGCGTGCGGGCGGCTCTGGAGGTCGCCGCCGCCGCACCGCCGCACCTGATCGCCGCCGACGCGGCCGATGCGCTGGCCGACGTGGCCGCCGACGTGCTCGCCCGAGTGCCGGCGGAGGCGACGCTCGTGGTCACCACTCCCGGTGTGCTCGTGCACGTGCCGCAGGCTGCGCGCGAGAGGATCGTCGCTGCGGCAGGGACGGTCGGGCGCTGGATCACGATGGATGCCGTGGGCCTGCACTCCGCGGTGCGCGGGCAGTGGCATCCTCCGCCCGACGCTGCGGCGTGGCCCAACGGGGCGTTCGCGCTCGCCGTGGACGGCACCGTCGTCGCCGCCGTCGATCCGCTGGGCGCGATCGTACGGCCGATCGGCGCCGGCATGGAGTGGCGCGACCGTAAGGCCTCGGCCCGCCGCTAACGTGAGTGCCGTGCCCCTCAGCGACAGCGACCGTGTGATCCTCGACTTCGAGGCCGGATGGACCCGCCACGTCGGTGCGAAGGAGGAGGCCATCCGCGCCGAGCTCGAACTGGCTCCGGCCCGCTACTACCAGCTGCTCGGGCGCCTGATCGACACGACCGACGCTCTGGAGTACGACCCGCTGCTGGTCGGGCGGCTGCGCCGCCGACGCGACGAGCGCGAGCGCTCCCGTCGGGCACGGGTGTCGGGCGTCGCGTGAACCGGACGGGAAACGCCTCGGCGGCGGGGCCGGCCTGAGAGGCGGAGCCGAGGACCGACAGGTAGCATGCAGTGGTGCCGACCGACAGTTTTCCGCACGACAGTTTCGATGTCGCCCCGGCCGACGCTGATCGGGTCGGTGCCCATCGCGCCGAGAACCCGCGGTTGCGGGGCGCGGTCGTGTTCGCCTGGGCGGCCGTGGCGACCATCGTGCTGATCGGCGCGGGCGTGCTGGGGACGCTGATCGTCACCGATCGGCTGAACGGCGCGTCGGACGCGCCCCTCGGTGCCACGCCCTCCCCGACGATCACGCCGGTCATCGACACGTCGTACTCGGTGCTGATCCTCAACGCGACAGGCGAGCCCGGAGAGGCCACCGGAGCCAAGGATGCCGTGGTGCACGCGGGATGGCCGGCGGCGAAGGTCTCGCCCGGCGAAGCCGGCTCGACGTACCCGACCACCACCGTCTACTACGCCGCCGACGAGGATGCGGCCGCGGCCGAGGGGCTGGCCGGCGTGATCGGGGACGCGGTGATCGCGAAGAGCGAGAAGTATCAGCCCGCCGGGGATGCGAAGGCCAAGCAGCTCACGGTCGTGCTGGGCACCGATCGGGTGACGTCGCCGTCGCCGACGACGACGCCGTAGCGCGGTCGCGGCAGCTTGCACTCGGCAGGGTCGAGTGCCAGAATGAGTTAGCACTCGCCGTGAGTGAGTGCTAAAGACCGTCCGCCAACGTCCGGGAGGGACGACACACACATGGCAAAGATCATCGCTTTCGACGAGGAGGCCCGCCGCGGCCTCGAGCGCGGCCTGAACACACTGGCCGACGCCGTCAAGGTGACCCTCGGCCCCCGCGGTCGCAACGTCGTGCTCGAGAAGAAGTGGGGAGCCCCCACGATCACGAACGACGGCGTCTCGATCGCCAAAGAGATCGAACTCGACGACCCGTACGAGAAGATCGGCGCGGAGCTCGTCAAGGAGGTTGCCAAGAAGACCGACGACGTCGCGGGTGACGGTACGACCACCGCCACGGTGCTCGCACAGGCGCTCGTACGCGAGGGTCTGCGCAACGTCGCAGCCGGCGCCGACCCGATCTCGCTCAAGCGAGGCATCGAGAAGGCCGTCGCGGCCGTCATCGAGCAGCTCCACGAGTCCGCCAAGGAGGTCGAGTCGAAGGAGCAGATCGCTGCGACCGCATCGATCTCGGCTGCCGACCCGACCATCGGCGCCCTGATCGCCGAGGCCATCGACAAGGTGGGCAAGGAAGGCGTCGTCACCGTCGAGGAGTCGCAGACGTTCGGCACCGAGCTCGAGCTCACCGAGGGCATGCGCTTCGACAAGGGCTTCATCAACCCTTACTTCGTCACCGACCCCGACCGCCAGGAGGCCGTGTTCGAGGACCCCTACGTCCTCATCGCGAACCAGAAGATCGGCAACATCAAGGATCTGCTGCCCGTCGTCGACAAGGTGATCCAGGACGGCAAAGAGCTCGTCATCATCGCTGAGGACGTCGAGGGCGAAGCACTGGCCACGCTGGTGCTGAACAAGATCCGCGGCATCTTCAAGTCCGTCGCCGTCAAGGCTCCGGGCTTCGGCGACCGCCGCAAGGCGCAGCTGCAGGACATCGCCATCCTCACCGGTGGCCAGGTCATCACCGAGGAGGTCGGCCTCAAGCTCGAGAACGCCACCCTCGACCTGCTGGGCCGTGCGCGCAAGGTCATCGTCACCAAGGATGAGACCACGATCGTCGAAGGTGCCGGTGAGGCCGCTCAGATCGAGGGTCGCGTCACGCAGATCCGTCGTGAGATCGAGAACACCGACAGCGACTACGACCGCGAGAAGCTGCAGGAGCGCCTCGCCAAGCTCGCCGGCGGCGTTGCCGTCATCAAGGCGGGCGCGGCCACCGAGGTCGAGCTCAAGGAGCGCAAGCACCGCATCGAGGACGCCGTGCGCAACGCCAAGGCGGCCGTCGAAGAGGGTGTCGTCGCCGGTGGTGGCGTCGCGCTCATCCAGGCTGGCGAGAAGGCGTTCGCGACGCTGACGCTGGAGGGCGACGAGGCGACCGGTGCGAACATCGTCAAGGTCGCCATCGAGGCCCCGCTCAAGCAGATCGCCGCCAACGCGGGTCTGGAGCCGGGTGTGGTCGCGCACAAGGTGTCGGGCCTGCCTGCGGGCCACGGCCTGAACGCCGCGACCGGCGAGTACGGCGACCTGTTCTCGCAGGGCATCATCGACCCGACCAAGGTCACCCGTTCGGCGCTGCAGAACGCGGCATCGATCGCGGGCCTGTTCCTGACGACCGAGGCGGTCGTCGCCGACAAGCCCGAGAAGGCTGCGGCGGCTCCGGCCGACCCCACCGGCGGCATGGACTTCTGAGTCTCGTCGGTTCTCACGAAGCGCCCCTCCCTCGGGAGGGGCGCTTCGTCGTCAGCGGAACAGGCCCGCGCTGAACTGCTCGGCGTCGGCGTACTGCTGGCCGGCCGCTGTCAGGGCGTGGTTGATCGCCGCCAGGCTGGCCTCGACCTGCGCCTGCGTCGCGCGCCATTGATCGACCACACCGGCGAACGCCGCTGAGGCCGAACCGGTCCAGGTCGCCTGCAGATTCGTGAGCTGGGCGAGCATCGCCTGCGTCTCGGCCTGCACGCGATCGATCGTGCCGCGCACGGCGGCGGTGGTGTTCAGGACGGCGTCGCTGTCGACGGAATAGACGGGCATGAGGTTCCCTCCGTGTGTTCGTGTCACCACGCTAGGGGCACGCGGGGAAGCCACGCGCAGAGGTATGGGCATCCGTGGACAGCTGCGCGCGCCGCCTGCCTGGGGAGGAGACGGCTCTCAGTGCGTCTCGGGGGCCGACGGGGCCTCAACCGCAGTGGTGTCGGCGAGGGGGAAGGCGACGCGGAAGGTCGCGCCGCCCCCGGGCGTCTCGGTCACCGAGACCGAGCCGCGCAGCGCCTGCACGATCGAGGCGACGATCGACAGCCCGAGTCCTGAACCGCCCGTCTCGCGCGTGCGGGAGTTGTCTGCCCGCCAGAACCGCTGGAAGATCTGATCGCGGATCTGCGGCGGGATCCCGTCGCCGTGATCGGCCACGGCGATCCAGCCTGTGCCGGCTGCGGCATCCACTCCCACCGACAGGTCGATGCGCGAGTCTTCGTGCGTGTAGCGGCGGGCGTTGGCCAGCAGGTTCGCCACCACCTGCCGGATGCGGTTCTCATCGCCCAGGACGATGGGCTCTCGAACCCGGGCGGTCGCGATCGGCTGCGTCGGCGCCGGCGCCGCCGCCTCCACGTCGGCAGCGGTGGGGGTGCGAGGTCTGCGGCGCAGCAGGCCGCGTCCGCCCGTGCGGGCGGGGTTCGCCGCGTTCTTGCGTTTCGTGCTCGCGGTCCCGGTGGCCGGTGTCGCGGGGTTCAGGGCAGGGTTCAGGGCAGGGTTCAGTGCGAGGGGGAGCGGGACGATGGGCAACGCCCCGGTCGTGGTGTCTTCGATTCCGACAGGGCGTGACGGCGCGGCAGCGCGCAGGTCCATCGCCGCGTCGCGCGCGATGGGGCGAAGGTCGACGGGAATGATCGGCACCGCCTCCTGTCGCTCGTCCAGACGGGTCAGCGCAAGCAGGTCCTCCACGAGGGCGCCCATGCGGATCGCCTCTTTCTCGATGCGTTCGAAGGCGACGGCGACGTCGTCGTCGCCGCGGATCGCGCCCATTCGGTACAGCTCGGCGTAGCCGCGGACGGTGACCAGGGGAGTGCGCAGCTCGTGGCTGGCGTCGCCGACGAAACGGCGCATCTGCCGCACGGCGGCATCGCGCTGCCCGAGGGCCGCATCCAGGCGCCCGAGCATGGCGTTGATCGCGATCTTCAGGCGTCCGACCTCGGTGTGCTCGGGCTCGATACCGGTCATGCGCTGGCTGAAATCGCCGGCGGCGATCGACATGGCCGTCGATTCGACCTGGCCGAGACTGCGGAACGCGAGGGTGACCAGCCAGCGCGTCACGAGCGCGCCGACGATGACGGTCAGGATCGCGAACACGCTGTAGATGCCCAGGAACGTGCCGACGATGCGGTCGACCGAGGCCGTCGGCAGTGCCACCAACTGGGTGAACACCGCGGCGCGGTTGCCCACCTGCAAGGGGCCCACGCTGGCGCGGAAGTCTGGGCCGTCGGTGCCCTCGATGGTGAACGGTGAGGTCCCGCGGATCACCTGGTCCTGCGTTGTCACCTTCGGCGGGAACACCGGCGTGTTCGGCGTCTTGGGCCCCGTCGTGGCCAGAAGCTCGCCGTTGGCGGCGTAGATGGCCACGAAGTACCCGGAGTACTGCAGATTCGCCGACGGGTTGGGGGTGAAGGTCACTGCGTCCCCGTCGATCGTGATGTCGAACACGCTCGTGCCGACATCTGCCACGGCGAGCTGCTGCACCTGTGTGTCGAGGTTCGCATCCAGCGCATTGCGCAGGAACACGAGGGTCCCGACGCCGACCGTGATCAGCCCGATCATCAGTACGGCGACTGTGACGCCGGTCACCTTCGCGCGCAGACTGAGGCTGCGCCACCAGCCGGTGACCGCGTCCGGCTCTGCAGCCACGACCGTGCCGGTCAGGAGGACTTGCCGGCCTTGAGCATGTACCCGAAGCCGCGCTTGGTCTGGATGAGCGACTCGCTGGCGTGCGGGTCGATCTTGCGGCGCAGGTACGAGATGTAGCTCTCGACGATGCCCGCATCGCCGTTGAAGTCGTACTCCCACACGTGGTCGAGGATCTGCGCCTTGCTCAGCACCCGGTTCGGGTTGAGCATCAGGTACCGCAGCAGCTTGAACTCCGTCGGGCTCAGGTCGATCTGCGCGTCACCGACGAACACGTCGTGCGTGTCCTGATCCATCGTCAGCTCACCGGTGCGGATGACCGACTCTTCATCGGTCTGCATCGTGCGGCGCAGGATCGCCTGGATGCGTGCGACGATCTCGTCCAGGCTGAAGGGCTTGGTGACGTAGTCGTCGCCACCGGCGTTGAGACCCTCGATCTTGTCTTCGGTCTCGTCCTTGGCCGTGAGGAAAAGGATGGGGGCGGTGTAACCGGCACCGCGCAGCCGCTTGGTGACGCTGAACCCGTTCATATCGGGGAGCATCACATCGAGGATGATGAGGTCCGGCTCCTCTTCGAGGACAGCGGAGATGGTCTGTGCGCCGTTGGCGACGGCGCGCACCTGGAAGCCCGCGAATCTCAGGCTCGTGATCAGCAGATCGCGGATGTTCGGTTCATCATCGACGACAAGGATGCGCGGTGCGGTCATGTGCCCATTATGGTGAACCTCGCCGCCTGATGGGGGATATCGGCGGTCAGGGTGTCGGCGTGACCGTGTCGTCGGCGCCGTCGCGGGCGGCGCGGATTTCGACGCAGCAGTGTCCGGCGCGCGGCACGAGATGTGCCGTGCGCGGGTCGTCGGTGGCCTCGACCATGCCGCCGACCAAGGCGAGGTTCGCGCCGCAGATCAGCTCGGTGTGCCGGTCGGCCAGGCTGTGGAACGGGCAGTTGCACAGGGTGACGGTGCCATTCTCGTCGGTGACCGGATCGTAGCCGCAGGCGTCCAGCGCAGCTTCGAGTTCAGGGTGGTCGTGGGCCACAGCGGCGCCGATGTCGCGCGCCTGGGCGCTGACTGCCTCGTGTATGGACACGCCGTCGCGATCGGCCCGCTCGGCGGCGGCGGCCAGCAGTTCACCGGCCAACTCATAGTGCCGTTCGGGCACCGACCCCACCAGCTCGGTCGCGGTGGTGCGATACAGCTTCGCAGGCCTGCCTGCGCCGGGGCCGGAGCGGCCCGACAGCCGGCGGTATTCTGTGGTCAGCACACCGGCTTCGACCAGCCGGTCCAGGTGGAATGCCGCGGTCGAGCGCGGGAGGTCGGCGCGGGTGGCGACCTCATCGCGTCCTATGAGGTCGGATGCGGCGGCCACGAGGTCGTAGATGCGCCGCCGAATCGGATCGGCCAGCGCGGCGATGGCTTCGGCGCGGTTGTCGGCGATGATGCCCATGACACGCAGTCTACATCTAAAACGGTGAATCTTGACAAAAGAACTTCGTGGTCGTAGCGTCAGAATCACGAGCCGGCATGGTGCCGACGGGAGGGGCGTTCATGTCGATCGCAGCACAGGTGTCGCTGACAGCAGTAGGGGCGGCATCCACCCCACCCGCAGTGGATGTCGTCGCGGCTGAGGCTGCTGTCGCCGATCTGCTGCGTGCCCTCGGGCGCGACCTCGACGACGCGAACCTGGACGACACGCCCCGACGTGTCGTCGCGAGTCTTCAGGAGCTGACCTCGTCGAAGCCGTTCGCGATGACGACCTTCCCCAACGAAGACGGGTACGACGACATCGTGCTGGTGCGCGACATCCCGTTCGTCTCGCTGTGCGCGCACCATCTGCTGCCCTTCCGCGGCGTCGCGCACGTCGGCTACCTGCCCGGGCCGCGCATCGTGGGGCTGTCCAAGCTCGCCCGTGTGGTCGAGCTGTTCGCCCACGACCTGCAGGTGCAGGAGACGTTGACCACGCAGATCGCCGACCACCTGGACGCCTGCCTCGAACCGCGCGGCGTGGGGGTGGTGCTCGAAGCCGAGCACATGTGCATGTCGCTGCGCGGCGCGCACTCGACCGGAGCGACGACCGTGACCCGCGCCTTCCGCGGCGCGATCCGTGATGATGAGAATCTGCGCGCGCAGTTCGCCCCGCGGTCGCACTGACCACACAGCCATCCGATCACACACACACGCAACCCACACTGGAGGAGAAAATGGCAGGAATGGTCATCGTCGGCGGAGGGCTTGCCGCAGGCACGGCCGCGCAGACGCTGCGCGAAGAAGGGTACGAGGGCGATGTCACCGTCATCGCCGCCGAGCCGCACACGCCGTACCAGCGGCCGCCGCTGTCCAAGGGATACCTGAAGGGCGACGAGGGGTTGGATGCCGTCATCCTGCACCCCGACGACTGGTATCGCGAGCAGCGCATCGAGGTGCGACAGTCCACCACCGCAGATGCCATCGACGTCGACGCGCACACGGTCACGCTCTCTGACGGCACGGCGCTCGGCTACGACAAGCTGCTGCTGGCGACAGGTTCGTCGCCGCGGCAGCTGCCGATCCCCGGCCATGGTCTCACGGGCGTCCACATGCTGCGGACCCTGGCCGATTCGGACGCGTTGAAGGCGGAGCTGTCGGGCGGCGGCAAGAAGCTCGTGCTCATCGGCTCGGGCTGGATCGGCATGGAGGTCGCCGCCACTGCCAAGCAGCTGGGCAACCAGGTCACGATCCTCGAGCGGGACCCGGTGCCGCTGGCGATCGCGCTGGGCGAGGAGATGGGCAACGTCTTCCGCAGGCTGCACGAGGAGAACGGCATCGATCTGCGCACCTCGGTCAACGTCGAGCGCATCACCGGCGACACGCGGGCCGAAGGCGTCGTGGTCGACGGGCAGACAGTGCCGGCGGACCTCGTGCTGATCGGCGTCGGGGCGATCCCCAACACCAAGCTCGCCGAAGATGCCGGGATCGCCACCGAGCGCGGCATCCTCACGGACGCGTCGCTGCGCACGAGCGCGGCGGACGTGTACGCGGCCGGTGACGTCGCCAACGCGATGCACCCGGTGATCGGCGAGCGGCTGCGCAGTGAGCACTGGGCCAACGCGCTGAACTCCGGTCCGGTCGCCGCACGTGCGATGCTCGGCAAAGACGTGCAGCACGACATGATCCCGTACTTCTACTCCGACCAGTTCGACCTGGGCATGGAGCTCAGCGGCTATCCGGGACCGATGAAGGGCGCCCAGCTGGTGGTCCGCGGAGACAAGGGCAAGCGCGAGTTCATCGTGTTCTGGGTGCAGGGCAAGCGCGTGGTCGGCGGGATGAACGTCAACGTCTGGGATGTGAACGAGACCGTGCAGAAGCTCATCGCCTCGGGCGCCGACGTCGACCTGGACAAGCTGGCCGACACCGCCGTGCCTTTGGACAGTCTGGTCACCGCGTGATCGTCGAGCCGAGGCTCGAGTCTCCTGTGCGACGCATCGGAGACTCGAGCTTCGACTTGTCGCGACACCTCGCGGTCATGGCGATCGTCAACCGCACGCCGGACTCCTTCTACGACCACGGCACGACCTTCAGCCTGGATGCGGCGGTCGCCTCGGGGGTCGCGGCGTTCGATGCGGGTGCCGACCTGGTCGACGTGGGCGGCGTCAAGTTCGCCCCGGGGGAGCCGTTGCCGGTGGAGGATGAGATCGAGCGGGTCGTGCCGGTCGTGCGGGCGCTGGCCCGCATCGGCCCGGTCAGCGTCGACACGTTCCACGCCGAGGTCGCCCGTGCGGCCATCGAGGCGGGGGCTGCGGTCATCAACGACACCACCGGCGTGCATGATCCGGCGATCGCCGAGGTCGTTGCCGACTCGGAGGCCACTCTCGTGGTCGCCCACAGCCTCGCCGCCCCGCGCACGCAGCATCCGCTGCCGCACTACGACGACGTGATCGACGACATCGCCGCTTTTCTGCGCGAGCGCGTGGCGCTCGCCGAAGAGCACGGAGTGCCGCGTGAGCGGATCATCATCGACCCCGGACATGACCTGAACAAGAACACTCGGCAGACCCTCGAGCTCACCCGGCGCCTGGCCGAGCTGGCAGAGAACGGCCTGCCGATGCTGGTCGCACTCTCGAACAAGGACTTCATCGGCGAGACCCTCGCCCGGGGCCGCGACCAGCGGCTGACGGGGTCGTTGGCTGCCGCCGTGTTCTGCGCGACGCAGGGCGCGCGCGTGTTCCGGGTGCACAACGTGCGCGAGAGCGTGGACGCGCTGCGTATGATCGAGGCGATCCTGGGCTGGCGCGAGCCGGCGTATGAACTGCACAACACGCGGCCGGAAGGCAACGACTGACCGCGGCCACCGCATACCATGACCGGACGACGGATGGAACACGGATGATCGGGCGCGACGAACTCTTCCCGGCCTACGCGCTGGATGACCGCGCGACGCAGCGGGTGCGGATGAACTTCGTGGCCAGCGCCGACGGCTCGGCGACCGCGGGAGGACGCAGCGGGACGCTGGGAGGCGAGACCGACCGGGCGCTCATGGAGGTCCTGCGCGCGATGGCCGATGCGATCGTCGTGGGCGCCGGCACCGTGCGCACCGAAGGCTACGGCGGCGTGCACCCCCAAGACGACGACGTCGCGTGGCGCCGCGCGCATGGACTGTCCGAGGCTCCACGCCTCGTGGTCGTCAGCCGGCGGTTGCACCTCACGGCGCAGGACCCGGTGTTCGCCGAGGCGACCACGCGCCCGATCGTGGTCACGTGCGCTGCGGCCGACACGGCCCGGCGCGAGGCGATCGCAGAGGTCGCCGACGTGCTGGTGTGCGGGCAGGATGCCGTGGATCTGGTCGCGATGGTCGCGGCGCTCGCCGACGGTGGGATGCCGCAGTTGCTGTGCGAGGGAGGCCCGCACCTGTTCGGGTCCCTGCTGGAGGCGGGCGTGGTCGACGAGCTGTGCCTCACGATCTCACCGCGGCTGGTCGGCGGCAGCGCGGGGCGCATCATCGCCGGGGCGGCGGAGGAAGATCGTCCGATCAGGCTGCGCAGCATCCTGCACGACGACGACTTCGTCTTCCTGCGCTACGCCCGCTGATCGCCGTTCATCGCCTGTGAAGGCAGCCGCGCACGATGCGCTCGATCGACGGGCGCACCGATGCGGCGGGGTCGACCGTGAGCCGATGCAGCACGAGCCCCTCGGCGCACGCCATGATCGCACGGGCGGCATCGGCCGGATCGGGCATGTCCAGGCCCGCCAGCAGGGACTGCAGCCACACCTCGTACTGTGCGCGCTGCGTGCGCAGCACGGTCTGCACCTCGGCCGGGCCCGACTCGAGGAACAGCGCATAGCGGGCGCGGGTGCGCTCGGCGTGGGCAGAGGTCTGCTGCTCGACCATGGCGGTCAGCATGTCGACGAAGTCATCGATCGAGGCCGGAACGGAGCCCGCACCCGCGAAGTCGGCGCGCTCGCTGTCGGCGATCCAGGCCACCACGCCGCCCACGAGCGCCGCCCGCGTGCGGAAGTGGTTCGACGTCGAACCCGCGGGAAGGCCAGCCGCGGCATCCACTCGCCCGTGCGTCAGGGCTCGCACGCCGTCGGTGCCCACCAGGTGCACCGCGGCATGCAGAGCGCGTTCGCGGGTGGTCACGCTCCGACGGTAACACGCCGGATGCCGCGGCTACTACATTCCTAGTAGACACCGCACTACGGATGTAGTAATTTCGGGCCATGACCAAGGATGGGGCGATTGAGGACGGGGCGCTGGACCGGCGCACCGTCGTGGCGCACGGGCTGCGCATGAACGTCGTCGAACGCGGTGGCGATGGGCCCGATGTGCTGCTTCTGCACGGCTTTCCGCAGAGCTCGCGCTCCTGGATGCCGGTGGCCGACAGGCTTGCCGCACATGCCCACATCGTCGTGCCCGACCTGCGCGGGGCCGGCGCGACCGATGCGCCGCGGGGCGGCTATGACTCGGAGACCGTCTCGCGCGATGTCCTGGGCCTGCTGGACGAGCTGGGGATCGAGCGGGCAGTCTTGGTCGCGCACGACTGGAGTGCCCTGGTCGGCTTCGACCTGTGTCTGGCCCACCCCGAGCGATTCAGCGGGTATATCGCCATCGGCGTGCCCGCGCCGTACATCCGGATGACGCCGCGACTGGCCGGCGCGCTCATGGCCGCGATGCCGCACCTGTGGTTCCAGTGGGTCATCGCCACTCCCGGATTCGGGCCCTGGCTGCTCTCGCACGGTCGTCAGCGGTTCGCGCACTGGCTGCTGGAATCGTTCGCCGTGCATCCGATGGATGCCGACGACATCGCCGCCCACATCGCCGCGCTGCGTGAGCCGGCCCGTGCCCGTGCCGCCTCGCAGCTGTACCGGCACCTCATCCTGCCGGGATTCGTCAAGATCATGGCCGGGCGCTACCGCGGGCGTGTGCTGTGCACGCGGACGCTCGTGCTGTTCGGCGGCGACGATGGGCTGATCCCGCGGGGCGCTCTGACGATCCCCGAAGAAGACGCGCCGCACACGCGGGTGCAGTTCGTCCCCGGCGGCGCGCACTTCGTCGTGGACGATCAGCCCGAGCAGACAGCCCGGGTCATCGCGCAGTTCATCGATGAACTCGCCGAGAACGACAGCTGAACGCTTTCAGGCGATTCTGGGCGAAGCCATTCCGACTCTTCAGGTATCGGCGGCTGTGCGCTAGGTTTTCATCCATCGTCCGCCCTCCGGACCCTCGGTGATGCGGACAGTCGAACGGAGAGAACCCGTGGTCAATCCCATGCACAAGAACACCAAGCGGCGTGCCGGAGCAGCCGCGATCGCGCTGACGGCAGTGCTCGCAATGGCGATGAGCGCCCCGGCGCAGGCAGCGCCCGACAAGCCCCATCCGAACACGCCGAACGGCCCGACGATGGACATCCAGCTGTTGTCGTTCAACGACTTCCACGGCAACCTCGAGCCGCCCACCGGGTCGAGCGGTCGACTGGTGGTCGACCACCAGCTGAATGCGGATGGCATCGTCGAGAGTGTGAACGAGGACGTCGGCGGAGTGGAGTACCTCGCGACCCACCTGGCCGAAGCCCGCAAGGGACACCCGTACTCGTTGACGGTCGCCGCCGGTGACCTCATCGGCGCCTCGCCGCTGCTGTCGGGCGCGTTCCACGACGAGCCGACGATCCTCGCGATGAATGCGCTCAAGCTCGACGTGTCGGCGGTGGGCAACCACGAGTTCGACGAGGGCTACAAAGAGCTGCAGCGCATGGCCGACGGGGGCTGCATCGACGACGGCGACGGCATGAACAACCAGAACTCGTGCCCGGACGGCGTGTTCCCCGGCGCGAGCTTCGACTACCTCGCCGCCAACGTCGTGCGTGCCGGCACCGACGAGACGATCCTGCCCGCCTACACGATCAAGAACATCAAGGGCGCCAAAATCGGCTTCATCGGCATGACGCTGAAGGACACGCCCGCGATCGTGACCGCCGCCGGAATCGCCGGGCTGGAGTTCCGTGACGAGGTCGCCACGGCCAACGCCCTGGTGCCGGTGCTGAAGGAGCAGGGCGTGAATGCGATCGTGGTGCTGGTGCACCAGGGCGGCACGCCCGGGCAGCAGACGTGGTACCACGACGGCAAGGCCTACCAGGTCGCACCGAGCTATGACGCGGCCTGCGCCAACGGCGCGCAGCTGGATCCGACCAGCCCCATCATTCCGATCGCGAAGAACCTCGACCCGGCCATCGACATGGTCGTCTCCGGCCACACGCACCAGCCGTACGTGTGCGACATCAAGGACCCGGCCGGCCACGACCGCATGGTGACCTCGGCGTCCTCGTTCGGTCGCCTGTTCACCGACACCACGCTGACCTACGACCGCCGCACGCAGGACATCGTGCGCACGTCGGTCAAGAGCCAGAACATGCTCGTCACGCGTGATGTGGCCGCAGCGCCCGCCGAGACGGCGATCATCGAGCACTACCAGGAGCTGGTGGCCCCGATCGCCCATCGTGTGATCGGTCAGGTCGTCGGCGACGTGACGCGCACGCAGAACGAAGCGGGCGAGTCGCAGCTGGGCGATCTCATCGCCGACGCGCAGCTGGCCGACAGCAGTGTCGTGGGCACCGCGCCGGGCACGACCGACAAGCCCGTCATCGCGTTCATGAATCCGGGTGGCATCCGCGGCGACCTCGGGCACGACGACGCCGGCAACGTGACCTTCGGCGACGCCTTCACCGTGCAGCCGTTCAACAACTACCTGGTCTCGGTGTCGCTGACCGGCGCACAGATCAAGCAGCTGCTGGTCGAGCAGTGGAGCGGTCCGAACTCGGCATCGCCGAAGGTGCTGCAGGTGAATGCCGGTTTCCACTACGCGTACTCGCCGACCACGAAGCAGTTGGGTGAGGTCACGCTGAACGGGGTGTCGCTGCAGGATGCTTCGACCTACCGTGTCGTGACGAACAACTTCCTCGTCGGCGGCGGGGACGGGTTCCCGACGTTCCTGGAGGGGACGGACGTCTACTACGGCGGCCTCGACATCGACGCGTTCGCGGCGTACCTGACGGCGAACAGCCCGTACACGCCCGGTCCGCTGGACCGCATCACCCTGCAGTGAGAACCCTGCAGTAGCACGAATCGTGCGGGCCCCCGAGCTTCTGGCTCGGGGGCCCGCACGATCTCAGGCGGCCGTCAGCTGCTCCGCGTCGAGGATCGTGTAGGCGTAGCCCTGCTCGGCGAGGAAGCGCTGCCGGTTCTGCGCGAAGTCCTGGTCGACGGTGTCGCGGGCGATGAGCGTGTAGAAGCTCGCGGTGTGACCGGACTGCTTGGGCCGCAGCAGACGTCCGAGGCGCTGGGCCTCCTCCTGCCGCGAGCCGAACGATCCCGACACCTGGATGGCGACGGATGCCTCGGGCAGATCGATCGAGAAGTTGGCGACCTTCGAGACCACCAGCAGCTCGATCTCGCCCTCGCGGAACGCCTGGTACAGCGCTTCGCGCTCGTCGACGGGGGTGGCACCGGTGATCTTCGGGGCATCCAAGGCGTCGGCCAGCACGTCGATCTGGTCGAGGTACTGCCCGATCACGAGGATCCGCTCGCCCGCGTGTCGGGCCACCAGCTCTTTGACCACGCCGATCTTCGCCGGGGCGGTGGCGGCCAGGCGGTAACGGTCTTCGTCGGCCGATGCCGCGTATTCGAGCCTGTCGCCCTCGGGCAGGTCCACACGCACCTCGTAGCAGACGGCGGGGGCGATGAAGCCCTGCGCTTCGATCTCCTTCCAGGGCGCGTCGAACCGCTTGGGCCCGATCAGGCTGAACACGTCGCCTTCTCGGCCGTCTTCGCGCACGAGCGTCGCCGTCAGTCCGAGGCGTCTGCGCGCCTGCAGGTCGGCGGTGAGCTTGAACACGGGCGCGGGCAGCAGATGCACCTCGTCGTAGACGATCAGGCCCCAGTCCAAGGCATCCAGCAGCGCCAGGTGGGCGTACTGCCCCTTCCGCTTGGCGGTGAGGATCTGGTAGGTCGCGATCGTGACCGGTTTGATCTCCTTGATCTGGCCGGAGTACTCGCCGATCTCGTCCTCGGTCAGCGTCGTGCGCCGCAGCAGCTCGTCGCGCCACTGCCGGGCGCTGACGGTGTTGGTCACCAGGATGAGCGTGGTCGTCTTGGTCTCGGCCATCGCCGCCGCCCCCACGAGCGTCTTGCCCGCGCCGCAGGGCAGCACGACCACGCCGGAACCGCCCTGGGTGAACTTGTCGACGGCGGTGTGCTGATACGGCCGCAGATGCCAGTCGTCCTCGAGCAGGCCGATGGGATGTGGGGTGCCCGGCGTGTAGCCGGCGCGGTCTTCGGCCGGCCAGCCGATCTTCAGCAGCTCCTGTTTGATGGCGCCGCGCGCCCACGCGTCCACGACGTAGGTGTCGGGGGAGGGGTGCGCGATCAGCAGCGGCCGGATGCGCTTGTTCTTGGAGACCTCGGTCAGCACCGCGGCATCCGTCGAGCGCAGGACCAGTGCGCTCTCGCCGTCGATCTCGTCTCGTTCGATGAGCAGGCGCCCGTAGCGGTTCACCGTCTCGCGCATGTCGATCGACACCGAGGGCGGCACGGGGAACTTCGACCACCGCTCCAGGGTGGCCAGCATGTCGTCGGCCTCATGTCCGGCCGCACGGGCGTTCCACAGGCCCAGCCGCGTGATGCGGTAGGTGTGGATGTGCTCGGGCGCGCGTTCGAGCTCGGCGAAGATCGCGAGCTCGTGGCGCGCGGTTTCGGCATCCGGATGCGCGACCTCGAGCAGTACGGTGCGATCGCTCTGGACGATGAGAGGGCCGTCAGACATAAGGGTCCATTCTACCCGCCCCTGCCCAGAGCCTGCTCAGGAGGGGCGGACGCTGACGATGCTCGCGACCGGTATCGTGCGCTCGACATCGCCCGCGCGGTCGCGGCCGCGCAGGCGTCCGCCGCCCAGGCCCGTGGCCTCCAGCGTGAACTCGCGTCGGCTGCCGTCGGGCATCTGCACGGTGATCAGGACGTCGGCGTGGGTGCGCACGGCGTGGTCGAGCTCGCGGGTGAGCCAGGCCGCGTCGGCGTCGGCTGTGCTGTGCGCCAGCAGCGCCTCGGCCAAGGGCACCAGCGCCGCGGCCGGGTCGAGGTCGGGGGCGACGGCCACGGGCGCACGGCGCCGTTGCACCGGCTCTGCGTTGCCCGCGGCATCCACCGCCAGCACCGGGTATCTCGCGTCGGCGAGCGTCCAGAAGACGGCGTCTCGCCCGACCCGGGAGGTGAGGGCGTCACCGGCATCGACCAGGCCGATCGCCCGCAGCGCCTGATCGACGGCGATCGTGCGCAGCAGCCCCTCGTCGGTGCTCGTGACCCGCGTGCGCTGGGTGTCGGCGTCGATGCCCACACGCACCAGGCCGTGTCGGGCGGCGGTCTGCTCGATGAGATAGGCCAACGGCTGTGGGATGCCGGTCAGCGACAGCTCGGTCAAGAAGTCGTGCAGCGACCGGGCGTCTTCTCCGGCGGCGACGGCGGCTGCGAGCGACGACGCGGTGAACCGATAGGTGGATGCCTGGGCCGCTGTCTCGCGGATCGCCATGGTGCGCAGACGCAGGTCGAGTGCCGAGCGCAGCGGGCCGGGCGCGATCGCCGTCAGATCGGCCTGCAGGTAGATGCGGTCGATCTCGGCCGGCATCAGGCGGGCCAGGGCAGCGAGATCCGGAGCCTGCCCCGCCCGCAGCGGAGTGGTCCAGGCCGGTTCGGCGCCGCCGGTCCCGTACAGGCCCCAGCGGGCGGCGCGGGCGAGGATCTGGTCTGCGCGGACCGGCCACGTCGGATCCAGCGGGATCGCGCCATGCCACTGCGCGGGCGGGGCGAAGCCGCCGGCCGGGGTGCGCAGGGCGTCGGGCAGGCGATCGCGCCACCCGATCGCCACCGCCGACCAGCGTTGCGCCAACGGCGACGGCAGCCACCGCTCGGCGATGGTCGTCGGCACCCACTCCCGATCGGCCAGAGCCAGCAGGCCGGAGTCGTCGGCCAGGGCCAGCAGGTCGTCGAGCTCTGCGGTGTCGGCCACGACGTGGGCATCGATCAGCCGCCGCCGGTCGATCGCGGTGACCGACCCGGTGCCGGTGACCGTCAGCGGCTGGTCGGCGGCGCGGGCGACCAGATCGGTGAGGGTGCGCGTGGCCGCCGCGACCCGCTCGGCCAGCTCTGCCGCCGTGGCCTGGTCTGCTGGGGTGGACACGTCTGCTGTCGTCACGGCGTCTGCGGCGGTCGCGTCGGTCAGCGCGAGCAGCGCCCGCAGGCGCTCGGCGACGGCGTCGAAGACCTGCCCGTCCGCCCGGACCAGTCCGAGTGCGGCCACAGCCTCGCGCTGCCCCGACTCGACGGGCGAGTCTGCGGCGGCCGCGGCATCCATCGCCGACACCGCCGCACGCGCCAGCGTCGCCAGCGCACGATCGACCGAGGCGGGCTCGAGCAGCGCCTCGGCCGCGTCGAAGCAGTCGCGCCACGGCACCGCAGCGGTCACCCCCCGCGCGTGCAGCAGCCGGGCGAGACCCTGCGGGTCCGACCCCGCCAGCAGCGTCGCCAGGGCGCGCGCGTCGGAGGTGGCGGTCACTCAGCGCACTCGGTTGTGCACGCGGTTGGCGCGCGAGCGGCGCACGGAATTCATGATCAGCACGGCGAGGATGCACCCGAACGCCACGACCGGCGACGCGGCGGTGATCCAGTACAGCACGTGCCAGACCGGAGCGGACTGATCGGCATGCACGGCCGTGCCGATGATGATCGCGAAGAAGCAGCCGACCGCGACGATCAGCAGTCCCAGCGCGGTGAACGACAGGATGCGGTCGATGCGACGGACCGGAACATCGGCAGGTGTGGGCGCGTTCATCGATTCCAGCCTACCTGCCGTGCGCCGGTGCCGTACTCTTGAACAGGGGCCGACGAGGCCCCCTGCTCCACTTCCGCTCCGTGCGACGCGCACTCCCCGTTTCAGCGAGGTACTCATGCCCACCGGCAAGGTCAGGTTCTACGACGACGAGAAGGGCTTCGGCTTCATCTCCGCCGACGACGGCCAGGATGTCTTCCTGCATGCCACGGCACTGCCCGCCGGCGCCGTGGTGAAAGCGGGCAGTCGCGTCGAGTTCGGCCTGGCCGACGGCAAGCGCGGACCGCAGGCGCTGTCGGTGCGGGTGCTGGAGGCACCGGTGAGCCTGTCCAAGCGGTCGCGCAAGCCCGCCGACGACATGGCGATCATCGTCGAAGACCTCGTGAAGCTGCTCGACGGCATCGGTGGCGACCTGCGTCACGGCCGCTACCCCAACAGCGGGCAGTCCAAGAAGATCGCAGCGCTGCTGCGCCGAGTGGCCGATGACTTCGACGCCTGACGAACGACTGCTGGCCGCACACGATCTGGCACGGGCGGCCCTGCTCGACGTCACAGGACCCGACACGATCGGCGACGCGGCAGGGTACTCGGTCGAGCCCGACGGCGTGGTCTCGCTGCGGTTCGCGAACCTGATGCTGGGCTATCCGGGCTGGTTCTGGACGGTGAGCCTGGCCGTGGTCGAAGGCGCGGAGCCCACCGTGCTCGAAGTCGAGCTGCTGCCCGGCGACGAAGCCCTGCTGGCCCCCGACTGGGTGCCGTGGGCCGAGCGGCTGGCGGAGTTCCAGGCGCAGCAGGCGGCAGCCGATGCACAGGCGCGCGACGAGGCGCCCGCTGCCGCAGACGGGCGGGATGCGCCTGTCGTCGACGGCGCGGCGGCGGCCATCGCCGACGGCGACGGCGGCCCGAACGATGCCGAAGACGACGACGATGATGACCTTGATGAGGACGACGTCGACGACGATCTGGATGACAGCGGATTCGACCCGGACGGTGTGGATGCCGTCGACGACGACCTGGACGACCTGGACGATGAAGATCTCGATGATCTGGACGAGTCCGAGTTCGACGATGATGCGTCGCCGATCCTGCATTCGGGAGACCTCGACGGCGTCGACATCGACGAGCTGGACGAGTCGGGGAATTTCGACGACGAGTCCGAGTGAGACGACGTCGCGCGGTGCCTGACCGGGCACCGCGCGACGCTTCCGTTCGACCGGCGCGGTGCTACTGCGCGAGGTGCTCGACGGTGTAGTCGATGCTGCGGATGAGCTGACGCACGTCGTCGGGCTCGACCGCGACGAAGGTCGCGATGCGCAGCTGGTTGCGTCCCAGCTTGCGGTACGGCTCGGTGTCGACGATGCCGTTGGATCGCAGAGATGCGGCCACCGCGGCCGCATCGACCGACGCATCGAAATCGATGGTGACGACCACGGGGGAGCGGTCGGCGGGGTTCGCGGCGAACGGCGTGGCGAACGAGGATGCCTCGGCCCACGTGTACAGGGCGTCCGAGGATTCGCGGGTGCGGGAGGCTGCCCACTCCAGGCCGCCGTTGCCGTTGATCCAGCGCACCTGATCGTCGATCAGCAGCAGGGTCGACAGCGCCGGCGTGTTCAGCGTCTGGTTCAGCCTGGAATTGTCCACCGCCGTCTTCAGATCGAGGAATGCCGGGATGTAGCGGTCGGAGGCTGCGATGCGCTCGATCCGCTCGATCGCGGCAGGTGACACCGCCGCCAGCCACAGCCCGCCGTCGGCGGCGAAGTTCTTCTGCGGCGCGAAGTAGTAGACGTCGGTGTTCGCGATCTCGACGTCGATGCCGCCGGCCGCGCTCGTGGCGTCGACCACCGTGAGTGCGCCCTCGTCGCCGTGCACGCGCTGGACGGGGGCGGCCACTCCGGTGGAGGTCTCGTTGTGCGGCCACGCGTACACGTCGACGCCGTCGACGGGCTCTGCCACCGAGCGGGTGCCCGGCTCGGAGGTGCGCACGTCGGGTGCCTGCAGCCAGGGGGCGGCCGCCGACTTGGCGAACTTGCCGCCGAACTCGCCGAACACCAGATTCTGCGCGCGGTTCTGGATCAGTCCGAACGCCGCAGCATCCCAGAACGCCGTCGACCCGCCGTTGGCCAGGATGATCTCGTAGCCGTCGGGCAGTCGGAACAGCTCGGACAGGCCTTCGCGCACGCTGCCGACGAGATTCTTCACCGGCGCCTGCCGGTGCGAGGTCCCCAGAATCGTGGTTCCCGCCGCTGCCAGGGCCTGCACCTGTTCGGGGCGGACCTTTGAAGGACCGCATCCGAAGCGGCCGTCGGCGGGCAGAAGATCAGCGGGAAGTGCGACGTGAGCCATGCACAGATTCTAGAGGCGCCGCGAGGATGCGCCCTCCTGACTCCGTAACGTGAGGACGCCGCCCTGGGCACGGCGAGACGGCGGTGTCGCGGGTGCGGGATAGGCTGGGGCTGCTGCGACATCCCGCGTCGCGGCGTACTTCGCGCCCCGCCCGGCGCCGCTGGACACGGCTGCCGAACACGGGTGCCGGATGCGATGCGGGGCTGTTGAATACGGAGAACACTGATGGCCGATCTCATCGACACGACCGAGATGTACCTGCGGACGATCCTCGAGCTCGAGGAGGAGAACATCGTGCCGCTGCGCGCGCGCATCTCGGAGCGCCTCGGTCACTCCGGCCCGACGGTCTCGCAGACGGTGGGGCGCATGGAGCGTGACGGCCTGGTCGTCGTCTCGGACGATCGCCGCCTCGAGCTGACCGATGCCGGCCGCCACAAGGCCGTCGATGTGATGCGCAAGCACCGTCTCGCCGAGCGACTGCTCTCGGATGTCATCGGTTTGGAATGGGCCTATGTGCACGAAGAGGCCTGCCGCTGGGAGCACGTGATGAGCGAGCAGGTCGAGCGGCGCCTGGTCGAACTCCTCGGCCACCCGACCGAGTCACCGTACGGCAACCCGATTCCCGGTCTCGCGCTGCTGGGCGGCACCGACTCGATGGACTTCGAGCAGGGCGTGATCGGGCTCGTGCGCCGGTTGGATGCCGAGGGCGGGCCCATCCGCGGAACGATCCGGCGACTGGCCGAGCCCGCGCAGGTCGACCCCGAGCTCTTGCAGCAGTTGCTCGAGGCGGGCGTCGTGCCGGGCGCGAGCGGCGGCTACCGCTACAACGAGGGGTACGTGCTGGTCGAGATGGACGGCGTCGAAGACGGGCTGGAGCTGCCCGTCGAAGTGGCTTCGCACATCTTCCTCGTCGACGATCGGACCTGACCGTCCCGCGGCTCGCCGAGCATCCGGCGTGACATATTCGTTACCTTCGGGTAGCCTCGAAAAGTCCGCTGGCGAGAAGCCCGCCGTCGGATGCCGCACGAATCGCCTTCCCGGCTCGTCGTTCTTGCGGTCAAGCGCGCACACGCGTCCCGACTCGTGTGCCACGATTCCGACGAGCACGGTGCCGGCCCAGGCCGGCGGCGGAGGCCGGAGGAACAGCTTGGCTGAAGAGATCGACTCGACCGCGATGGAGCCCACCGAGCACCCCGCAGGTCTCGCTCGCTCCCGTCGTGGACTGCGCGCCGCGGCATTGCCCGTCTCCCGCTCGCAACGCCCCGCCACCGCGACGCGCAAGAAGCGGTCGCCCATGCGCAGCCTGTTCGTCGTCGGCGTGATCACCGCCCTCGTGGGCAGTGCCGCGATCCCCGCGTTCGCCGCGGCGAACTCGACGCCGGAAGCGCGCACGATCCAGCAGGTCGCGGCCGATCACGCGCAGTCGCTGGTGGTCGGTTCGACGCAGAAGGTCGAGACACTCTCGCGCGACAGCTATTCTGCGACGACGGCCGGTGAGATCGCGAAGAAGAAGGCGGCCGAGGCCGCCGCCGCGCGGGCTCGGCAGGCGGCCAAGGTCGCATCGGTGTCGCGGAGTTCGAACATGGACCTGACGATGACCGGCCCCGGTACGGGCGCGATCCGCTGGCCGCTGGCCACGATCTCGAGCATCGGCGACGGCTTCCTCAGCCGCGGCGGTGAGCACCAGGGCGTCGACCTGCTCGCCCCCGGCGGAACGCCGATCTTCGCGGCGACCTCCGGCACGGTCAAGGTCTCCAGCGAGGGCTATTACGGCTACGGAGTGGCGATCGTGATCGACACCGTGATCGCCGGCAAGAGGGTCGAAACCCTCTACGGCCACATGCGCTACGGCAGCCGGCAGGTCTCCACCGGCCAGCACGTCACCGTCGGCCAGCCGATCGGCCGGGTGGGCAGCACCGGCCGCTCCACCGCGAACCACCTGCACTTCGAGGTCGGCATCAACGGCTCGCGCATCGACCCGCTCGCGTGGCTGCGCGCCAACGCCGGCTGAGGCATCCCCTCTCGTTCGACACGCCGCCGGCACCCGGCGCCCCGTGTCGGGAGAGCGCGCTACCCTGTTCCCGGACGTAGAAATCACGCGAAAGGGACGACGATGGGCGACACACCACGCATCCGCACCATGGATGCGCTCGGACTGCTCGTTCTTCGCCATCATGAGATCGGGTGCCGCACTGCGCGTGCGGCGCTGAGGCGTCGTCCATAGGGCGACGCTTTTTTCATCCCTTCCGCGGAACTCCGCGTCTTCGGTCGATCGTCCGGGAAGCCGTCTCGGACAGTTCGTGAGGATGGCAGATGCGCACATTGGTGCTGAACGCAGGATACGAACCGCTCGCCGTGGTCTCGTTCCGCCGGGCCCTGGTCCTGGTGATGAACGACAAGGCCACGGTCATCGAGCATGTCGAAGATGATCCGGTCCATGGGCCGTGCCGCGTCTATGACAGACCCGCGGTGATCATCCTCACGCGCTACGTTCGGCTGCCCGGCGCCCGGCGCGTGCCGGTGACGCGGCGTGGTGTGCTGCGACGCGACGGCTTCCACTGCGCGTACTGCGGCGGTTCGGCAGGCACGATCGACCACGTGATGCCTCGCTCGCGGGGAGGATCGGACTCCTGGGAGAACCTCGTCGCCTGCTGTCAGCGGTGCAACAACACGAAGGGCAACCGCACCCCTCAGGAGATGTCATGGACGCTGCGGTTCGCTCCGCACCCGCCGCACGGCGCTCACTGGTCGGTGCGTGGCACCGAACGGGCCGATCCGTGCTGGGAGCCGTATCTGGCCCTGGCCGCCTGAGCCCGGGCGAGCGAATGATATCAGCCGCGAACCGGCCCACCTATGCGGTGGCCAAGTGCTTTCTGTGAGCACCCCACAGAGGCCCCGGCCGGGAGTATGGTCACACGTGGCGACCGGGGACGCGAGCCGTCGGGACCAGTGACCGTTCGCGTCGAAAGACGGGAGGTTATGGGATGCACCTGTCAGTTGCGGGAAGTACGGCGCGCGTGCACGGAACAGTGCAGGTGCCGAATTCCAAATACCATGCGCACCGCGCGCTGATCCTCGCTTCGCTCGCCCCCGGGACCAGTCGCATCTCCGGGCTCAGCGACGCGCGGCACGTGCAGTACACGGTCGGTCTGCTGCGCTCGATGGGCATTCCGATCGAAGTCGAAGGCGACACCTTCGTCGTGCACGGAGGCCGCTACCATCCCCGCCGGGAGCGCCAGAGCGTGGGCAGTTCGGGCACCACCCTCTATTTCATGGTGGGCCTTTCCGCCCTCGCCGACCGTGACGTGGCGATCACGGGTCAGAAGTACTTCGAGCGCCGACCGATCGGTCCGCTGCTGCGTGCGCTCAACGACATGGGGGTGGATGCCACATCCCCGACGGATTCTCCGCCGATCCTCGTGCACCACGGCCGCCCTGCAGGCGGCACCGTGCACATCGCCGGCACGCTGTCGCAGTGGATCTCGGCGCTGCTGCTGATCGCGCCGTTCGCGACGGCGCACACGACCGTTCTCATCGACGGTGTGTTCAACGAGCGCAGCTACGTCGATCTGACCATCAGGATGATGGCGCAGTTCGGGCTGCGGGTGGAGGTATCGGATCGCGGGCGCCGGTACGACATCGACCCCGACCAGAGTGCGCACCCCGTCGACCTGCGCCTGCCGCCCGACATCGGATCGGCGGCGTTCGGGATCGCCGTGGCAGGCCTGCGCCCCGCCGACGTGCTGCTGAGGGGCCTGGACAGCATCGACCCCGGCCACGTCGATCACCCTGAGGCGGAATTCCTCGCCATCGCGCAGCAGATGGGGTTGCCGATGGAGGTGGACCTCGAATCCGGCGGCGTGCGCATCCGCCACGACGGGCAGCGGCTGAATGCCGTCGACGTGGACTGTCGCGCCGTTCCCGACATGCTTCCGGTGCTCTCGGCGATGGCCGCCGTCGCCGACGGCGAGAGCGTGTTCCACAATGTGGAGCACGTCCGTCTGAAGGAGTCCGACCGGGTGACCTCGATGCTGCAGCTGAACGAGATGGGCGGCGACCTCAGCTTCGACGGCACCGACCTGCGCATCCGCGGTGTGCGGCAGCTGCACGGAGCACACCTGTCGTCGTTCAACGACCACCGGGTGCTGATGTCGCTGGCCGTGGCGGCCTCGTCGGCGACCGGGCGCTCGACGCTCACGTTCCCGAACGCGTACCGCATCTCCTACCCGCAGTTCCTGGACGCGATGACCGATCTGCACGTGGACATGCAGGTGGAGAGGGGTCCGGCCCGGCCCACCGCCCGGCGGATGCCTCCGGCAGGCTCCGCACAGGCGGCGGGCCGCGTCACCGGGGCCGAGTGGATCCGGCGGTGGGCGACCGAGCGTCCGCACGCTCTCGCGCTGGTGGATGCCGCCCCCGAACGCACCGTGCCGTTGACCTGGGCGGAGCTCGATCAGGCGGTCGACAAGGCCGCGGCGCTGCTGCTCGAGTTCGGTGTGCAGCACGGCGACCGCGTGGCCGTGCAGCTGCCCAACTGCGCCGGCTTCGTGGTGGTGGCCGCTGCCGCCGCCCGCATCGGCGCGGTGATCTGCCCGATCATGCCCATCTTCCGCCAGCGTGAGGTCGCCTTCGCGCTCAAGCGCTCGCAGGCCAAGATCGTGATCGTCGCCGACAATCACCGCGGCAGGCAGCACGACCGTGAGCTCGCCGAGATCCTGGACGGACCGGAGGCCGTCGAACTCGCGGTCCGGAACGTGCTGGTGATGCATCTGACCCCCGGTGTCGCGCACGTCGTGCCGTCGTGCGAGAACCCGGGCGTGGCCTGGTACGCCTGGCACCGTGCCTCCGCGTGGGCGCACGTGGACCGAGCGGCGCTGGATGCGCGCGCCCCCGAGCCCGCCGATGCTGCACAGCTGCTGTTCACCTCGGGCACCTCCGGTGAGCCCAAGGGCGTCATCCACACCCACGAGAGCCTGAGTCGTGCCGCATGGATGGAGATCGAGCAGCTGCCGCTCAACTCGACGGACACGATATTCATCCCCTCACCCCTCGCGCACCAGACGGGATTCCTCTACGGCATGTGGCTGTCGTGGGTGCTGGGAGTGCCCGAGATCGTGCAGCGCGCGTGGAACGGCAAGCGCGCGCTGGAGGTGCTCGACGAGTGGGAGGGCACGTTCGTGCAGGCGGCCACCCCCTTCCTCACCGATCTCGTGCGCGAAGTCGAGGCCGGGGCGGCACCGCCGCGTGCACTGCGGATCTTCGTGGCCACCGGCGCCGCGGTGCCACGGGCGCTCGCCGAGCACGCCACGCGTGTGCTGGGAGCGACGGTGTGCGGCGCGTTCGGCACCACCGAGACGGGACTTGCAGCCCTGGGCAGTCCGGCCGATCCCGCGACGAAGGCATGGGGCACCGATGGCAAGGCGCTGCACGGCGTGCGGCTGCGCATCGTCGATGCAGCCGGGCACCCCGTCGCTCCGGGCGTGGAGGGCGACTTCGAGCTGACCGGCCCGACGGTGTTCCGCGGATATCTGGACCGACCTGATCTGACAGCGGAGGCCTTCACCGCCGACGGCTGGTATCGCACGGGCGATCTGGCCACGATCGACGACGACGGGTATCTGCGCATCACGGGACGCGTGCGCGACGTGATCAACCGGGGCGGCGAGAAGGTGCCGGTCTCAGAGATCGAGCAGCTGCTGTACCGGCACGAGGCCATCGATGACGTCGCGATCGTCGCGATGCCCGACCCGCGACTGGGAGAGCGGGCGTGTGCGTTCGCCGTGCTCGCTCCGGGACGCACACTCACGTTCCGGCAGCTGCAGCGCTACCTCGACGAATGCCTCGTCTCCAAGAGCTATTGGCCCGAGCGGCTCGAGATCGTCGACGAGCTCCCGCGCAATGCGGTGGGCAAGGTGCAGAAGTTCCTGCTGCGCGAACGCGCGGCGACCCTCAAGCCGCAGCGCCTGGCCGCGCTGCCCGACAGCGACACCGACACCGACACCGACAGGGAGGACACCCTCGATGACCAGCAGCCCGATCACTCTCGACGGACGTGGAAGCCGAATCGAACAGCCTGAATACGACGCCCTGCTGGGCGAGGTCACCCAATGGGTGCAGGGTCCGGGCGAGCGATGGTCCGAGGTGATCGAGCAGACCGACTCCGTGCCGCCCGCACTGTTCGCCGAACTGAAGCAGCACGGCTTTCTGAGCATGGCGGCGCCGGTCGAGCTCGGCGGGCGCGGGTTGGCGTTCACGCAGTGGATGGGGCTGATGGAGGTCTTCTCGCGTTCGCACGCGTCGATCAGGATGCTGGTGCATGTGCTCAACGGCACCTGGCGCGCCATCAACCCGTACGTCACGCAGGAGCAGCGTGAACGATTCGTCAAGCCCATGGTCGCCGCCGACACCCTCGTGGCCTTCACCCTCACCGAGCCGGGCAACGGCACCGGCGCCGACCTCACCTGCACAGTGCGCCGCGAGGGCGATGTCTATCTGCTGAACGGGCGCAAGCACCTCATCACCTTCGGCGTCCGCTGCGATCACTGGCTGCTGTTCGCGCGGCTGGAGGGGACGACCGGCAAGGACGGAGTGGTCGCCCTGCTCGTGGACCGGCACGCGCCCGGCGCGACGGTCGAAGACACCTCGCACACGATGGGCGTGCACGGCACCGACCACGCCTCACTCACCTTCGTCGACACTCCCGTGCCGGTCGCCCAGCGCGTGGGAGACGAAGGCGAGGGGCTGGCCATCGCCCTCGGCGGCTTTCTCACGCCCAGCCGCATCTCGGTCGCGATGAGCTGCGTGGGCCTGGCCGAACGCGCGCAGGAGCTCGCCGTCGAGTACGCCCGCACGCGGGTCACGTTCGGAAAGCCGATCGCCGCACGGCAGGCGATCGCGTTCTCGATCGCCGAGAACGAAGCCGACATCCAGGCGGCCAAGCAGCTGACACTGCACGCGGCACGGGAATGGGAGCGGGATGCGAGCGAGGCGCCTGCACTGTCGTCGATGGCGAAGATGATCGCCGTCGACATGCTCACGCGGGTGACCGACAAGGCGCTGCAGGTGCACGGCGGCGTCGGCTACTGGCAGACCTCGCCGATCGAACGGGTCTATCGGGATGCGCGCGCCCAGCGGTTCGAAGAGGGAACCAACGAGATTCAGAAGACGGTGGTGGCCCGAGAGATCTTCGCCCGCGCGAGCGACGGAGCACGCTCGTGACCGCGGCATCCGCCCCCGAAAGCGGGTCGCCATCGCGCGAGTACGACGGACGGATCGCGCTGATCACCGGTTCATCGCGGGGCATCGGCCGCACCCTCGCGCTGCTGCTGGCAGGCAAAGGCGCCCGCGTGGTCGTCAACTACCGCACCAACGCCGACCTCGCCGACGAGGTCGTCGCCGAAGCCCGGCGGCGCGGCGGTGACGGCATTGCGGTGAAAGCCGACATGGAGAGCCCCGAAGACATCGTGCGGCTGTTCGACGCGGTCGCCGAGGAGTACGGCCGCCTCGACTTCTTCGTCAGCAACGCGGCCGCCGCAGCCTTCAAACGCGTGACAGACCTGAAGACGCACCATCTCGACCGCTCATATGCCATGAACCTGCGACCGTTCGTGCTGGGCGCACAAGAGGCGGTGAAGCTCATGGACGACGGCGGGCGGATCGTCGCGGTCTCCAGCTACGGAAGCATGCGCGCGTTCGCGACGTATGCGGCCCTCGGGTCGTACAAGGCGGCGATCGAGTCGTTCGTGCGGTTCATGGCGGTGGAGTTCGCCGGCTATGGCATCACCGTCAACGGCGTGAACGGCGGGCTGATCGACTCCGACTCCCTGGAGTACTTCTACTCGATGCCCGGGATGGCGCCGATGCAGAAGGTCATCGACGCGATTCCGCTGGGGCGGCCGGGAACGGTGGACGACATGGCCGACGCCATCGACTTCCTGCTGTCGAGGCGTGCGGGCTACATCACCGGGCACACCATCGTCGTCGACGGGGGCATGACCGTGGCAGCACCTCCGTACTGGCACGACACGACCGACCCGCTGGGGCTGCCGCCGCGCCCGACCAGGGGATAGCCGTTGTCAGGTCAGGGCCAGGGTATGGGCGCTGCGCCGGTGAGACACCCGTCGGCGCGATACCCGACGGTGCAGACGCCGGTGCGCATCGGCGCGCTCACACTGCCGCATCGGGTGCTGATGGGTTCGATGCACCTGAACCGCGAGACCGGCGACCCGGCGGCCCTGGCAGCCTTCTACGCCGAGCGGGTGCGCGGCGGGGCCGCACTGATCGTCACCGGCGGGGTCGCGGTCAGCCGGGTCGGTGCGGGAAACGCGGGCTACAGTCTGGCAGGCGACCCCGCGCACGCAGCGTCCTGGCGTGTCGTGGTGGATGCCGTCCACCGTGCCGGCGGGCTCATCGCGATGCAGCTGTTCCACGCCGGCCGGTACGCGTTCACCTCGTCGTTCGGTCTGACTCCGGTGGCGCCGTCGGCGGTGCACAGCCGGTTCTCGGGCGCGACCCCGGTGGCGCTGGACGAAGACGGCATCGCCGCGACCATCGCCGATTTCGCCGCCGCCGCACGCATGGCCGTGGAGGTGGGCTTCGACGGTGTGGAGGTGATGGCCTCGGAAGGCTATCTGCTCAACCAGTTCGCGTCACCGGTGACGAACCTGCGCGACGACGAGTGGGGCGGCGACGCCGTGCGTCGGCAGGCCTTTCCTGTCGCGGTGGTGCGGGCCGTGCGCGAGGCGGCGGCGGGCGCGCCGATGCTCGTGCGCATCTCGGGCGCAGACCTGGTCGAGGGGTCCTCGACGCCCGATGAGGTCGACGCGCTGGCGCTGTCGCTGGTGAAGGCGGGGGCGGATGCGATCGACGTGGGCATCGGCTGGCACGAAGCTGCGGTGCCAACGGTGCAGACGCTGGTGCCGCACGGGGCTTTCACCTCGGTGGCGGGACGAATCCGCGGGGCGCTGGCGGCTGCGGCGGCCACCGTGCCGATCGTTGCGGCCGGTCGCATCAACACGCTGGCCCAGGCCGAGCAGGTGCTGGCGACGGGCGAGGCGGATCTGGTCTCGATGGCCCGGCCGTTCCTGGCCGATCCGCACATCGTGGCCGTCTCGTTCGCCGGCCGAGCGGCAGAGGTCACTCCGTGCATCGCGTGCGACGAAGCGTGCATCGACCGTTCGTTCGGGCTGGAGCCGGTCTCGTGCACGGTCAATCCGCGTGCCGGCCGTGAGCTCGAATTTCCCCTCGTGCCGGAGCGCCCCCGTGAGGGCGAGGGAGGTGCTGCGGGCGGCGGCAGCGGTGCGGACGGAGCCCTGGCGCCGCGCATCGCCGTCGTGGGGGCGGGACCTGCGGGGATGGAAGCGGCGCGTGCGGCGGCGTTCGCCGGTGCCCGGGTCACGCTGTTCGAGGCCGGCGAGGTGATCGGCGGTCAGTTCCTGCTGGCCGGCGCCGTGCCGGGCAAGAGTGATTTCGCCGAGTGCGCGCGATCGTTCGCGCGCGCGCTGGACCGCCTGGGCGTGGAGGTGCGCACGGGTCGCACGGCGACCGTGGACGATCTCGCGGAGTTCGCCCACGTGATCGTGGCCACGGGCGTCACACCGCGCCGGGTCGAGCTGCCGGGCATCGACGGGGCGAACGTGCTCGACTACCCGCAGGCCTTCGCGCAGCTGCTGCACCCGGGCGCGGGGCAGCTGGGCTCGCGCGTCGCGGTGATCGGTGCGGGCGGCATCGCCGTCGACCTGGCGCACCTGCTGGTCGAAGGACCCGATGCCAGGCAGGAGACGGACCGGAAGGAGCGCTTCGAGCGCGAGTACGGGTTGCGCGCCGGCGCGGTGCCGGCGCCGGCGCGGCAGGTGACGATCATGCGGCGCAGCGGACCGATCGGTGCGGGGATGGGAGTGACCACCCGGTGGGCGGCCGTCCAGGCGATCCGCCGGCGCGGGGTGCGCACTCTCACCGACGTGTCGTATCGGGCGATCGAGCCCGACGGAGTGCGCATCGAGGTGAACGGAGCCGAGGAGGTCATCGAGGCCGATGTCGTCGTGGTCGCAGCCGGACAGACCTCACGGACAGAGCTGGCCGCGCAGCTGAGTGCGCGCGGCATCGCCCACACGGTCATCGGCGGCGCGCGCAACACCGCCGGTCTGAACGCGGTCGCCGCGTTCGAAGAGGGACTTCGTGCCGGTGACGCCCTCGCCCGCGGCAGACGGTGACTGTCGAACATAGCGAATGGATAGTGCCGGTTCGGATGTCGGAAGGAGGGTTTATCGTCGTTCTCACGATTGATCATCTAGAACATGTGTTCTAGCATGAAGAAGTGAGGGCGATCATGGGGGCGCAGACAGCCGAGGCGGTGAGCACGGCTTCGAGCACGGTGGTGAGCGAAGTCTCACGACTGCGCGTCCAGCTCGAGCGGGCGCAGGGGCGTCGGCTCGATGCGCCGGTGTTCCCGGTACTCCCTGCCCTATCGTCGCTCCTGCCCGGGGGCGGGCTGCGTGCGGGCGCCGCCTACACTCTCGACGCGTCGATGTCGTTGCTGCTGGCGCTGCTGGCCAAGCCCACGCAAGAGGGCTCCTGGTGTGCCGTGGTGGGCATGCCCGAGCTGGGCGCCGAGGCCGCCGCACAGATGGGAGTCGACCTCGGCCGGCTCGTCCTGGTGCCCGAGCCCGGTCCGCGGTGGCTCGCCGTGGCAGCGACCCTCGCCGACGTGCTTCCCGTGGTCGCGATCCGGCCGACCGGGCGCACCAGCGCCGCCGAGGCATCCCGATTGGCGGCCCGGCTGCGTGACCGCAGCGGGGTGCTGCTCGTGCAGGGGGAGTGGTCGCAGGCCGAGGCGGCACTGGCCGTCGACAGCTCTGAGTGGACGGGTCTGGGAGACGGCCACGGCAACCTCCGGGCGCGCACGGTGACCGTGAGTATGCGCAGCAGGCGCCGGCCGACACCGCGCAGGTCGAGGATGCTGCTGCCGGACGGTTCCGGAGCCGGTGTCAGGATGGGCTCCCGTGCAGGCGGTGCATGGCTCGACGAGAGCGAACGGATGCGGGCGGTGGGGTGAGATGGAGGCCCCGGTGCGCAGCCTGGTGCTGTGGTTTCCCGACTGGCCGGTCACGGCGCTGCTGCGTGACGGTGCGGCCGAATCCGGGCCGATCGCGATCGTGCACGACAACACAGTCGTGGCGTGCTCGGCGTCTGCGCGTGCCGACGGCGTGCGACGCGGGCAGCGCCGTCGTGACGCGCAGTCCCGCTCGCCGCGTCTCGAGGTCATCGCCGCAGATCCCGCCCGCGACCAGCGCGTGTTCTCGCCCGTGGTCACCCGCATCGAGCAGTTCGCCCCGGGGGTGCAGATCATCCGCCCGGGCCTGTGCGCACTGCGCGTGCGGGGTCCCGCACGCTTCTACGGGGGCGAGGTGGCCGCTGCGTGCGAGATCCTCGACATCCTGGCCGAGCAGCAGGATCTGCCGGGCGTGCGCGCGGGGATCGCTGACGGCCCGTTCACCGCGCAACAGGCGGCGCGCGCCACGCGTGACGACGATCCGGTGCGAGTGGTCGAGGCGGGGGGAGCGGCGGCGTTCCTGGCCCCGCTTCCGGTCGCGGTGCTCGAGGACGCCGCGCTCGTGCATCTGCTCTCCCGTCTGGGCGTGCACACGCTCGGCGCGTTCGCGGCGCTCGAGGCCACGCGCGTGCGCGACAGGTTCGGTCCGCACGGCCTGCGCCTGCACGATCTGGCGGCCGGGTCCGACTCGCAGCCGGTGATCGCGCGCACGCCGCCGGCCGAGCTCGACCGCGAAGTCGCGTTCGAACCGGCGCTCGAGGCGACCGAGCAGGTCGCGTTCGGCGTGCGCATCGCCGCCGACGAGTTCATCGCGGGGCTCGGGGCGGTCGACCTGGTGTGCACCGAGCTGCGGATCGAGCTGAGCGGAGAGCGCGGTGAGCGCAGCGAGAGGGTCTGGCTGCACTCGGGCTCCGGCAGCGGGGGCGCATTCGATGCCGCCGCAGTCGTCGACCGGGTGCGCTGGCAGCTGGCCGACGACGCGCAGAACCGGGTGCTGCGCAGCGGGGTCGCGCTCGTGCGGATCGCCCCCGAGGCGGTGGATGCGGCATCCCACCACCAGCCCGCGATCTTCGGTTCGGGACCCGACGATCGGGTGCACCATGCGCTCTCGCGCGTGCAGGCGATGCTCGGGCATCGGGGCGTGCTGACACCGCAGCTCGGCGGCGGCAGGTGGCTCGCCGAGCGCGAAGTGCTCGTGCCGTGGGGCGACCGGGGCATGGGGCAGCAGCCGCGCGACAGGCCGTGGCCGGGCAGCCTGCCGGCGCCGGCGCCGGCGACGGTGTTCCGTCCGCCCCGTGCAGTCGAGGTCGCCGCAGCGGGCGGCGGGCTGGCCGTCGAGGTCGACGAGCGCGGCACGCTCACCGCCGCTCCGGCCGTGCTCACCGAGGGTGGGCGGCGCCGCGAGATCGTGTCGTGGACGGGGCCGTGGACCGTCGATGAGCGCGGGTGGGACGCGCGGCGCGCGCGGCGCGCGCACCGGTTCCAGGTCGTCGACGCCGACCAGGGGGCATGGCTGCTCGTGTGCGAAGACGGCCGATGGAGCGCCGAGGCCCGCTATGACTGACGCGCGAGGGGCACGCTGATGGGGTTCGACAACCCGTCGGTCCCGTGGTCCGAGATCGAGCGGGTGCTCAGCGACCGGCGCAGGCCCAGCCCGGTCCCCGCCGGCGCGGGCGCCGACGACAGCCCGGCCTGGTCGCACAAGCGCGGGCCGTATGTGCCGCCGCCGATCCAGCCCCCGGCCGATGCCGTGCCGTACGCCGAGCTGCACGCGCACTCGTCGTTCTCGTTCCTCGACGGAGCGTCCTCTCCCGAAGAGCTCGTCGAAGAAGCCGAGCGCCTCGGCCTGCACGCCCTGGCGATCACCGACCACGACGGCTTCTACGGCGTCGTGCGCTTCGCCGAGGCCGCGCAGGGCAGACAGGTCAAGACGGTCTACGGCGCCGAGCTGTCGCTCGAGCTGCCGAAGCTCCAGAAGGGGCAGGCCGACCCCGCCGGCTCCCACCTGCTGGTGCTCGCACGCGGGCAGGAGGGCTACCACCGGCTGGCGGCGGCCATCACGCACGGGCAGCTGCGCGGTGGCGAGAAGGGCCGCCCGCTCTACGACCTCGACGAGCTGGCAGCCCGGGCCGACGGCCACTGGGCGATCCTCACCGGGTGCCGCAAGGGTGCCGTGCGCCGGGCTCTCGACGACGAGGGGCTGACCGGCGGTGCGCAGGCCGCGGCATCCGAACTCGACCGTCTCGTGGCACTGTTCGGCCGGGACGCCGTGCACGTCGAGCTCATCGATCACGGTGAGCCGTTGGATGCCGCGACCAACGATCTGCTCGCGGCCCTCGCCGCCGATCGGGGCCTGCCGGTGGTGGCCACCAACAACGTGCACTACGCGGAGCCCGCGCGCCGGCACCTGGCCGCGGCAGTCGCCGCGGTGCGCGCGAATCGGAGCCTGGACGAATTGGACGGATGGCTGCCCGCCCACGCGGGGGCGCATCTGCGCTCGGGCGAAGAGATGCGGCGACGGTTCGCGCGCTACCCGGGGGCGGTGGCGCGCTCGGTGACACTGGCCGACGAGCTCGCCTTCTCGCTGCGATCGGTCAAGCCCGCGCTGCCCACGCTCGAGGTGCCCGGCGGGCACACGCCGATGTCGTATCTGCGGCAGCTGGTGTGGGATGCCGTGCCGCGCAAGTATCCGACGCTCGGCTCGGCGGGGCGCACGCGCATCGCGCACGAGCTCGACGTCATCGAGCAGAAGGACTTTCCGGGGTACTTCCTGATCGTGTACGGCATCGTGCAAGAAGCGCGGCGCCGCGGCATCCTGTGCCAGGGGCGGGGATCGGCGGCCAGCAGCGCCGTGTGCTATCTGCTGGACATCACCGCCGTCGACGCCATCCGCTACAACCTGCCGTTCGAGAGGTTCCTGTCGAGCATGCGCGACGAAGAGCCCGACATCGACGTTGATTTCGACTCCGATCGGCGTGAAGAGATCATCCAGTGGGTCTACCGGCAGTACGGGCGCGAGCGCGCCGCACAGGTGTGCAACGTCATCCAGTACCGGCCCAAGAACGCGGTCCGCGACATGGCCCGGGCGCTGGGCGCCTCGCCCGGGCAGCAAGACGCCTGGTCGAAGCAGGTCGAGCGATGGGGGTCGTCGCTGTCGACGGCCGAAGGCCACGACATCCCCGACCAGGTCATCGAATACGCCGAAGAGCTGCTGAAGGCGCCGCGGCACCTGGGCATCCACTCCGGTGGCATGGTGCTCACCGAGCGGCCGGTCGGCGAGGTCGTGCCGATCGAGCACGCGCGCATGCAGGATCGCACGGTCATCCAGTGGGACAAAGACGACGCCGCGTGGATGGGCCTGGTCAAATTCGACCTGCTGGGTCTGGGCATGCTCGCCGCCCTGCAGTACACGTTCGATCTCGTCCGGGACTCGACGGGGGAGGTGTGGGAGCTCTCGACGATCCCGAAAGAAGAGGCGGCCGTCTACGACATGCTGTGCCGGGCCGACTCGATAGGGGTGTTCCAGGTGGAATCACGCGCACAGATGGGGCTGCTGCCGCGACTGCAGCCGCGGGAGTTCTACGACCTCGTGATCGAGATCGCCCTGATCCGCCCGGGGCCGATCCAGGGCGGGGCGGTGCACCCGTTCGTGCGCCGCAAGCTCGGGCTCGAGACGGTGACCTACGCGCACCCCAAGCTCGAGCCGGTGCTCGAGCGGACCCTGGGCATTCCGGTCTTCCAGGAGCAGCTCATGCAGATGGGCATGGCCGTCGGGGGCCTGACCGGCGAAGATGCCGACCTGCTGCGACGGGCGATGGGCTCCAAGCGGGGCATCGAGCGCATCGAATCGCTCAAGAAGAAGCTGTACGAGGGCATGGCGGGCAACGGACTGGTGGGGGATGCCGCGGACGCGATCTACGCGAAGATCCAGGCGTTCGCGAACTTCGGCTTCGCCGAGTCGCACTCGCTGTCGTTCGCACTGCTGGTGTACGCGAGTTCGTGGCTGAAGCTGCACTATCCGGCGGCATTCCTGGCGGGGCTGCTGCGGGCACAGCCGATGGGGTTCTATTCGCCGGCGACGCTGACCGGCGATGCCCGGCGGCACGGCGTGCAGGTGCGTCGCCCCGACCTGCACGTCTCGGGCGTGCATGCGCTCGTCGAGCCGGTCGACGCCCCGGTCCCTGAGCGGTCGCGGCGAGATGCCCCTCAGACGCGGCGAGATGCCCCTGCGGCGCAGCGAGATGCCCCTCAGTCCCAGCGAGATGCCCCTGCGGCGCAGCGAGATGCCCCTGCGGCGCAGCGAGGCGAAGGGCCGGAAGCCGCGCACCCCGACCTCACCCCCACAGGTCGAGACTCCTGCCTCGACCCCGAACAGCCGCCGGTCGGGGCCTTCGACAGGGACGCACCCGACGCTTCCGCCGCGCATCGCCGCGACGGGGCGTTCGCTGTGCGCCTGGGACTGGCGGCGGTCAAGGGCGTCGGCGTGGCGCTGGCAGAGAAGATCGTGGCCGAACGCGATGCCCACGGCCGCTATCGCGACATGCGCGACCTCGTGCGTCGGGTGGGGGTGACCGCAGCCCAGCTCGAGGCACTGGCCACCGCCGGTGCCTTCGACGCTCTGGGGCTGCGCCGGCGCGATGCGATCTGGATGGCCGGCTCCGCGGCAATGGACCGCGCCGAATTCCTGCCCGATTCGATGGTGTCGGTGCAGCCGCCGCTGTTCCCCGATCCGTCGAGCTATGAGCGGCTGGCCGCCGATCTGTGGGCGACCGGCATCTCGACCGACGACCATCCGATGACGCACTTCCGCGCTCCGCTGGATGCACGCGGCGTGATCACCTCGAACGGGCTGCGGCAGCACGAAGTGGGACGACGGGTCGAGGTCGCGGGTCTGGTGACGCACCGACAGCGGCCGGCGACGGCATCCGGAGTCACATTCGTGAATCTCGAAGACGAATTCGGCCTGGTCAACGTGGTGTGCTCGGTCGGGGTCTGGCAGCGGTACCGGCGCGTGGTGCGCGATGCACCGGCGCTGATCGTGCGCGGCATCGTGGAACGCTCGGTCGAAGGCGTGACGAACCTGGTCGCCGACGCGTTCGAAGACCTGCGCGTGGGGGTGACCCACCGCTCGCGGGACTTTCAATAGCGCATGCGCCGTCTGGTTCTGCGAACGCGGTCGCATTCTGCGTTCGCGCACGTGTTCTGCGTCCGCGCCTGTGTTCTGGCGGTTCCGTCGTCTTGCGCTGTCGTGTTCTGCGTTCGCGCCTGTGTCTTGCGGTAGCGGGTGCCGATTCGAGTAGCGCGACGAATTGGGCGGTGACTCGCGCTGCCACATTCCGCGAACGCGGTCGCGTTCTGCGGTTCAGGCAGTGCCGGCACACGAAGAAGGGGTCCCGACCGACCGGCCGGAACCCCTGGGTCGCCTGCGCGTCAGCGCTTCATCGCGAGAGCGAAGTGCACGGCACCCGCCTCGTCGACCTCGGCGTCCAGCACCTGGTTGTCCAGCGCCGTGGCGGCGTCGGTGTCCAGGAACACCCGCGCGCCCGACTCGTCGACGATCGCGTCGCTGGTCTCAGGTGCGGCTGCGACGGTCAATGCGAATCCTTGCGCCGGATCATCCGATCCGTGGATGCGCAGGCCTGCTGTCTCGGTCTCCGCTCCGCGCGCGATGATGGTCTTCACCGCGGTGGCGGCGTTCTCGGTGAGTGTGAGCATGTGCTCTCCTTCCGTAGGGCCCTTCGGAACCCGCAACGATTCCGCGATCGAACCGCCGATGCAAGCACACGGGTTCTTTCGGAGGGGATTCACACGTGCCGACACCGCGACCGGGAGGTGGCCGATGGCGCGGCACAGCAGTGTCGCAGGCGTGGCGGGCCTTCCGGCCGTGGGCCGCCGTGCATCTGCGCGCACTGCGCGAGGAGCGCACGCACCCACGGGCTGACGGGTGTGCCCCCGAGAGGAATCGAACCTCCGACGCGCGGCTTAGGAGTCCGCCGCTCTATCCACTGAGCTACGAGGGCGCCCGTCAAGCTTACGTGCCCGGCCGGTAGGCTCGAATCAGCCCATGACCTCGCACGAAGAACCCGACTCTCCCGCGGCACCCGCGCACCACGCGCCCGTGCGCATGTCTGCGGCTCTGCGCGGTGCCGCCGACATCCTCGCGCGTGCCGGAGTGGCCGACCCGATCGTGGACGCCGAACTGCTCATCGGGCATGTGATCGGCCTGTCACGCGGGGGAGTGCAGGCTGCCTACATCCGCGACGACGTCCTGGGCGCCGAACCGGCGGCGCGTCTGCGCGAGCTCATCGCCCGGCGCGCGAACCGCGAACCGCTTCAGCACCTGACCGGACTGGCGGCATTCCGTCACCTCGAGCTCGAAGTGGGCCCGGGTGTGTTCGTGCCGCGACCCGAGACCGAGGTGCTCGCGCAGCTGGCGATCGATGCGCTCGACGACGTCCCGGCCGCACACCCGCGCGCGGTGGACCTGGGCACCGGCAGCGGTGCGATCGCCCTCGCGATGGCCACCGAGGTTCCCCGCGCCGAAGTGTGGGCCCTCGAGCGGTCCGCGCAGGCGCACGCCTGGGCCGCGCGCAACATCGCGCGCCATCACGCTGCGAATGTGCACCTCGTGCGCGGCGACCTGGCCACGGATCTGACCGAGCTGGACGGGACCGTCGACGTCGTGGCATCCAATCCGCCGTATGTTCCGGATGCCGCAGTCCCGCGCGATCCCGAAGTGCAGCTCCACGATCCCGAAGAGGCCCTCTACGGCGGCCACGACGGCCTGGACGTCGTGCGCGTGTTGGCCGGGGTCGCGCTGCGCCTTGCCCGGCCCGGCGGCCTGGTCGTGATCGAGCACGGCGAATGGCAGGGCGGCGGCACCCGGGCCATCCTCGAAGCCGCGGGATGGGTCGATGCCCAGACCCGCACCGACCTCACCGGACGCGACCGCGTCACGTTCGCCGTGCACCCCTGATCGTGCGGTGATCCCTGGGCCGCCGTCGCTACACTGGTCGGGACATGTCCCCCCTCTTCGACTGCGACGATCCGGCGCAGCTGCTCGCCGGTATGCGTCACGCACGCCAGGCGATCGGCCGCGGCGAACTGATCGTGATGCCCACCGACACCGTCTATGGCGTGGCCGCTGACGCGTTCTCGCCCGAGGCGGTCACACGCCTGCTCGAGGCCAAGGGCCGCGGCAGGCAATCGCCGCCGCCCGTGCTGGTGGCCGGGCGTCCCATGATGGACGCGCTGGTCTCCGAGACCCCCGAGGCGGTCGCCCTGCTGATCGACGAGTTCTGGCCCGGAGGACTGACGATCGTGCTACCCGCCCAGCCGTCGCTGTCGTGGGATCTCGGCGAGACGCACGGCACGGTCGCCGTGCGCATGCCTGCGCAGCGGGTGGCGCTCGAGCTGCTCGAAGAGACCGGGCCGTTGGCCGTGTCCAGCGCGAATCTCACGGGACGACCGGCCGCGATCAGTGCAGAGGATGCCGAGAGAATGCTGGGCGACAGCGTTGCGGTGTACCTCGACGCCGGTTTCAGCGAGACCGGCATCTCGTCCACGATCGTCGATGCGACCGGGCTGGTCGGCGGTGACGGCATCGTGCGCGTCCTGCGCGATGGGGCCATCAGCCGAGACCGCCTGCGTGAGGTGCTCGGCGACGTGCTCGAGCCAGACCCCGAATCAGACCCCGAACCGGAGCCCGACCCGCTTGCGCAGCCGGCGGCGGTGGTCGAGCCCGATCTTGACCCCACCGGTGACGCCGGGTGAAGCAGTACATCTTCACGATCCTTTTCACCGCCACGGTCACGCTGGTGTTCTCGTGGGCGGTGTGGAGGCTCGGGCTGCGGTACAAGCTGTATCCGGCGATCCGTGCGCGTGACGTGCACACCACTCCCACACCGCGCCTGGGTGGGATCGCGATGTTCCTGGGCGCCGTGGCCGCCTTCGCCGTGTCGGCGTTCACTCCCTACTTCGAGATCTTCTGGACGAACCCGCGCACGGTGTGGGCGATCCTGGCGGCGATGGCGCTCACGGTGCTCGTCGGCGTCGCCGACGACCTGTGGGACCTCGACTGGATGATCAAGCTCGCCGCCCAGTTCTTGGCCGCCGGCATCATCGCCTGGTTCGGGCAGCTGCAGATCTACTCGCTCCCCATCGGCGGGATGACGGTGCCTTCGGCGGGGGTCAGCTTCACGCTGACGGTGTTCGCGATCGTCATCGTGATGAACGCGGTGAACTTCATCGACGGCCTGGACGGCCTGGTGGCCGGCGTGTGTCTGATCGCCGGCGTCATCTTCTTCGCGTACTCCTACTTCGTGGTGCGCGACTCGGGCGCATCGAGCTACTTCAACCTCGCATCGTTCATCGCCGCGGTTCTGGTGGGCATGTGCGTGGGGTTCCTGCCGATGAACTGGCACCCGGCCAAACTGTTCATGGGCGACTCGGGTGCCCTCGTGCTGGGCCTGCTGATGGCCACCAGCGCCATCGCGATCACCGGTCAGTTCGACCCGGCGACCCTGGACCCCGACGAGTTCGGCCGCTCACAGCTGCTGGGCGCGTTCGTGCCCATCCTTCTGCCGGTTGCCGTCGCGATCCTTCCGCTGATCGACTTCGGCTCCGCAGTGATCCGCCGTTACTGGCGCGGCAAGTCGCCGTTCTCGCCCGACCGCAAGCACTTGCACCACCGCATGCTCGACATGGGCCACTCCGCGCGCACTGCGGTACTCGTCTTCTACTCGTGGACCGCCGTGCTCGGCCTGTCGATCCTGCTCATGTACATCGGCGTCAGCCACGGTTGGCCCGGCCAGTACTGGGGCGGCGTGGTGTTCGGGGTGATCGGCATCGCCGCGTGCCTGGTCGTCACGCTCATGCCCAACCACCGCAGGCCCGTTGCCGCGGCATCCACCCCCGACGCCCCCGACGCCCCCGACGCCCCCGGCGCCGCCGTGACCGGCGCTGCCGCACCGCCCGCATCCGCGCGACCGGCCGCCGTGCCGGTCGTGCACGAGGAGAACCGATGACCACGCCCGACGGCGCGAGCCGCATCACCAGCACCCCCGTTCTGCGCACGACCCTGATCTGGTCGGCGGTCGTCACCGGCGCGCTCGCCGTCATTGGCGCGATCATCGGATTCCTCGTCGCCGGCGCCCCCGGACTGTTCAGCGCACTGGCGGGGATCCTCCTGGCAGCGCTGTTCCTGGGCATCACCGGGGCGAGCATCCTGATCGCCAACCGCTGGTTCGGCGACGACCTGTACGTTCCGATCTTCTTCGGAATCGTGCTGGGAGGATGGATCCTCAAGCTCATCGTGTTCATCGTGGTGCTGATCGTGCTGCGCGGGCAGCCGTGGATCCAGCCGACCGTGTTCTTCATCGCGATCGTGGTGGGCGTGCTGGCGGCCCTGGTCACCGACATCGTCGTGCTGGTGCGCATGCGCATTCCCGCGGTGGCCGCCGACCTGCCCACTGAGGCGCCCGAAGACGAGGCGCCGCACGCCGACGGGCGATGAAGCCCGCGCGGCGAACGTGAGAGCCCGCTGAGTTTGATAGGGTGGTGTTGCACCGCCCCGCTCGCGTCTGAAGTCCGAGTTGATCGGCGTGTGCAACCCATCGATCATCGTCGCACCGGTTCTCCGGTGCCCCGAAGTTGGAGCCAGCGCTGTTTACCGAAGCTGCGACCCTCATTGCGAAAACCGCGGAGAACGATGGCGGATTCCATCCGCCGTCGATCCTCGAGTTCTTCCCTCCGGTCGTCCTCTTCGAAGGCACGCCCTTTGCGCTCACGCGCATCACGCTCATCCAGATCTTCGCCACTGTCGCGCTGATCCTGATCTTCTGGCTCGGCACGCGCCGCATGAAGCTGGTCCCCGGCCGCTTCCAGAGCATCGTCGAGATGGGACTGGACTTCGTCCGCAACGGCATCGCGCATGACCTGCTGGGTCGCAAGGACGGCAACCGCTTCCTGCCGATCCTGACCACGATCTTCTTCATGATCCTGTTCATGAACCTCACCGGGATCGTCCCGGGCCTGCAGGTCGCGGGTACGGCCATAATCGCCGTGCCGCTGCTGCTGGCCATCATCTCCTACGTGACGTTCATCTACGCCGGCTTGAAGAAGAGCCCGAAGAAGTTCCTGCGCAACTCGTTCGCGCCGTCGGGCATCCCCGTCTTCCTCGTGTGGTTCGTGGCGATCCTCGAGTTCATCTCGACGTTCCTGATCCGCCCCGTCACGCTGACCCTGCGTCTGCTGATGAACATGATGGTCGGGCACCTCATGCTCGTCCTGTTCTTCTCGGCGACGTGGTTCTTCTTCTTCACAGCCGGTGGCCTGTGGAGCCTTCTGGGCGCGGGAACCCTCGCCTTCGGCTTCGCCTTCACCGTCTTCGAGATCCTGGTGGCCGTCCTTCAGGCGTACATCTTCGCAATCCTCACCGCGGTCTACATTCAGCTCGCGATCGCGGAAGAGCACTGAGCGGGTCGGCACAGGCCGTCCCACCCAACGAAAGGAAAAACCCGTGGAACCCACTATGGTCCTTGCCGCAGTGAAGGGCTCGATCGCTACGGTCGGCTACGGCCTCGCCGCCATCGGCCCGGCCATCGGCATCGGCATCGTCGTCGGCAAGACGATCGAGGGCGTTGCGCGTCAGCCCGAGTTGGCGGGCCGCCTGCAGGTCCTCATGTGGATCGGTATCGCGTTCACCGAGGCGCTCGCGTTCATCGGCATCGCCACCGGCTTCATCTTCGGCTACTGATCCCCCTCTTCACGTAAGGAGACAGGATGCTTAACGCTCTTGTCACTCTGGCGGCGCAGGAGTCAGAACCGAACCCGCTGGTTCCAGAACTCTATGACCTCGTGTGGGGCACACTGTGCTTCCTCGTGATCTTGTTCGTGTTCTGGAAGGTCGTGCTGCCCCGCATGCAGGACATGCTCGACCAGCGCGCGGCCGCGATCGAGGGCAACATCGAGAAGGCCGATGAGGCCCAGCGTCAGGCTGAGGTCGCCCTCGAGCAGTACACGGCACAGCTCGCCGAGGCTCGCAAAGAAGCCGGCGAGATCCGTGACGCCGCTCGCGAGGACGCCAAGAAGATCGTCGCCGAGGCCAAAGAAACCGCAACCGCTGAAGCGGGTCGCGTGACCACGGCCGCACACGCGCAGATCGAAGCCGAGCGCCAGAGCGCGCTGGTGTCGTTGCGCGGTGAGGTCGGTTCGCTCGCGCTCGACCTTGCCGGCGGTGTGATCGGCGAGACCCTCTCGGACGACGCGAAGGCCCAGTCGGTCGTCGACCGCTTCCTGGCCGAGCTCGAGGCATCCGAAGCACAGAAGGCAGCGCAGTAATGGGCAGCGCGACCACTCAGGCCCTTGCGGCTTCGAACGCGGCCCTGGCTGCCGCGTCCGGCGTCGACCTCGGTGTCGCCGGCGAGCTGTTCGCCGCGGGACGTGCCCTGGCCGACGTGCCGCAGCTGAGCGGGGCGCTTTCCGATCACGGTGCCAGCATCACCGCGCGTGAGAAGGTCGTCGCCGACGTGTTCGGGAGCTTGAGCGCGACAACGCGCTCGGTGCTGGGGACCGTCGTCGCGCAGCGCTGGTCTCGCGCGTCCGACCTGGTCGACACCGTCGAAGAGCTCGCGATCCGTGCGGCCGCGTCGAGCGAGCCGAGCGCCGACGTGGAACGCGAGCTGTTCCAGTTCTCCCGCGTCGTGGCCGGCGATGCGCAGCTCGAGCTTGCACTGGGCGGCCGTCTGGGTGACCCGGCGGCGAAGGGCGCGCTCGTGGACGCGCTGCTGAAGGATCGTGTGAGCCAGGCCACCGCACTGATCGCCGCATCCATCGTCCAGCGCCCCCGCGAGCGGCGCGTGCGCGAACTGCTCGGCCGCGCCGAGGGGATCGTGGCGGCCCAGCGCGGACGCGCAGTGGCCACGGTCACCAGCGCCGTCGCTCTGAGCGAAGCACAGACGAAGCGGATCGCAACGATGCTGACGGCCAAGTACGACACCACCGTCTCGGTGAACACCGTCGTGGACCCGACTCTGGTGGGCGGCCTGCGCGTGCAGATCGCCGACGATGTGATCGACGCGTCCATCGCGTCGCGCTTGACCGACCTGCGGCAGAGGCTCGCAGGCTGACATGGATTTCCCGTCGCAAGACGGTGACTTCGGGGCCGAGGCCCCTCGAACAAAAGGAAGACAATGGCAGAACTCTCCATCAGCCCCGACGTCATCCGTGACGCGCTGAAGGACTTCGTCGCTGCATACGAGCCCACGGGAGCGGCGGCAACCGAGGTCGGAACGGTCGTTGACACGGCCGACGGCATCGCCCACGTCGAGGGCCTGCCCGGCGTCATGGCCAACGAGTTGGTCACCTTCGGGGACGGCACGCAGGGCCTGGCCCTGAACCTCGACGAGCGCGAGATCGGTGTCGTCGTCCTCGGCGACTTCACGGGCATCGAAGCCGGCCAGCAGGTCACCCGCACCGGTGAGGTGCTCTCGGTCCCCGTGGGCGACGGGTACCTCGGCCGCGTTGTGGACCCGCTGGGCACCCCCATCGACGGCTTGGGCGAGATCGCGACCGAAGGGCGCCGCGCGCTCGAGCTGCAGGCGCCGGGCGTCATGCAGCGCAAGAGCGTGCACGAACCCCTGCAGACCGGCATCAAGGCCATCGACGCCATGATCCCTGTCGGCCGCGGCCAGCGTCAGCTGATCATCGGCGACCGCCAGACCGGCAAGACTGCCCTGGCGATCGACACGATCATCAACCAGAAGGCCAACTGGGAGTCCGGCGACGAGAACAAGCAGGTTCGCTGCATCTACGTCGCGATCGGCCAGAAGGGCTCGACCATCGCCTCGGTGAAGGGCGCGCTCGAAGACGCCGGCGCGATGGATTACACGACGATCGTCGCTGCTCCCGCCTCTGACGCCGCCGGCTTCAAGTACCTGGCTCCCTACACCGGTTCGGCCATCGGCCAGCACTGGATGTACCAGGGCAAGCACGTTCTGATCGTCTTCGACGACCTGTCGAAACAGGCCGAGGCCTACCGTGCCGTGTCGCTTCTGCTGCGTCGCCCGCCGGGGCGCGAGGCCTACCCGGGTGACGTGTTCTACCTGCACTCCCGTCTGCTCGAGCGTTGCGCGAAGCTGTCGGACGAGTTGGGTGCAGGTTCGATGACCGGTCTGCCGATCATCGAGACCAAGGCCAACGACGTGTCGGCCTACATCCCGACCAACGTGATCTCGATCACCGACGGCCAGATCTTCCTGCAGTCGGACCTGTTCAACGCGAACCAGCGCCCCGCGGTCGACGTGGGCATCTCGGTGTCCCGCGTCGGCGGCGACGCCCAGGTCAAGTCGATCAAGAAGGTCTCCGGCACGCTGAAGCTGGAGCTGGCGCAGTACCGCTCGCTGCAGGCGTTCGCGATGTTCGCCAGCGACCTGGATGCGGCATCCCGTCGTCAGCTCGAGCGCGGGGCACGTCTGACCGAGCTGCTCAAGCAGCCGCAGTACTCGCCGTACCCCGTCGAGGAGCAGGTCGTCTCGATCTGGGCCGGCACCAACGGCAAGCTCGACACGATCGCCGTCGAAGACGTTCTGCGCTTCGAGCGCGAGCTGATCGACTACGTGCGCCGCAACACCACGGTGCTGGACACCCTGCGTTCGACCAATGTGCTCGACGACGACACCGTCGCCGCCCTCACGAAGGCGACCGACGACTTCATCCCGCAGTTCCAGCCGGGTGACGGTCAGTCGATCACGGCTGTGGGCAACGAAGAGGTCGATGCCGCCGATGCCGCAGACGTGAACCAGGAGAAGATCGTCAAGGGCCGTCGGGGCTGAGGCCCTAGGGACTGCATTCATGGGCGCTCAACTCCGGGTCTACAAGCAGAAGATCGCTTCTGCTCAGACGACCAAGAAGATCACGAAGGCGATGGAACTCATCGCGGCTTCGCGCATTCAGAAGGCGATGGCGCGCGTGCGCGCCGCCTCGCCGTTCGCGCGGGCCGTGACGCGAGCGGTGTCGGCCGTTGCGACCTACTCTGATGTCGACCACCCGCTCACGCGAGAGCGTGAGCAGGTGCGCCGTTCGGCTGTCGTCATCTTCTCGTCCGACCGCGGCCTTGCCGGCGCGTTCAACGCGCAGATTCTGCGGGAGGGACTCGAGCTCGCGCAGCTTCTGCGCGACGAGGGCAAGGAGCCGGTGTTCTACCTCGTCGGCCGCAAGGCGGTGGGCTACTTCCAGTTCCGCCGCATCACGGCCGCAGCCGAGTGGATCGGCGAGACCGACACCCCGCGCTTCTCGTGGGCCGAAGACATCTCCGCCACGCTGCTGGACGCGTTCACGCGCGGCGGTGAAGACGACGGCGTGGATGAGATCCACCTCGTGTACAACCGCTTCGTGAGCATGATGACGCAGAGTCCCGAGACGGTGCGTCTGCTGCCGCTCGAGGTGGCCGAGGCATCGACCGACGATGAGAAGTCGCGCGTGTACCCGCTGTACGAATTCGAGCCGGATGCCGAGTCCGTGCTGGATTCGCTGCTGCCGGTGTACATCCAGAGTCGCGTCTTCAACGCGCTGCTGCAGTCCTCGGCTGCCAAGCACGCCGCGACGCAGAAGGCGATGAAGTCGGCCAGCGACAACGCCGACAAGCTCATCACCGATTACACCCGCCTGCGCAACAACGCACGCCAGGCCGAGATCACGCAGCAGATCGCCGAGATCGTCGGCGGCGCGGACGCCCTCGCGTCCAGCAAATAGACCCCATCGAAAGAGAAGAAGCCATGAGCCTCACCGCACAGGACACCGCGACGCAGGTCGTCGGCCGCGTCGCGCGCGTCACCGGCCCCGTGGTCGACATCGAGTTTCCGCACGATGCGATCCCGGACATCTACAACGCGCTGAAGACCACGATCACCATCGGCGACGAGACGCACGAGATCACGCTCGAGGTCGCTCAGCACCTCGGCGACGACCTGGTGCGTGCGATCTCGCTGAAGCCGACCGACGGCATGGTCCGCGGCCAGGATGTGCGTGACACCGGCGGGCCCATCTCGGTGCCCGTGGGCGACGTGACCAAGGGTCGTGTGTTCAACGTCACGGGCGACATCCTCAACGCCGCACCCGGCGAGAAGATCGAGATCACCGAGCGCTGGGGCATCCACCGCCAGGCGCCGAGCTTCGACCAGCTCGAGTCGAAGACCGAGATGTTCGAGACCGGCATCAAAGTCATCGACCTGCTCACCCCGTACGTGCAGGGTGGCAAGATCGGCCTGTTCGGCGGCGCCGGTGTCGGCAAGACGGTGCTCATCCAGGAGATGATCCAGCGCGTCGCGCAGGACCACGGCGGCGTCTCGGTGTTCGCCGGTGTCGGTGAGCGCACCCGTGAGGGCAATGACCTGATCGCCGAGATGGAAGAGGCGGGGGTCTTCGACAAGACCGCCCTCGTGTTCGGCCAGATGGATGAGCCGCCGGGGACGCGTCTTCGCGTTGCCCTGTCGGCGCTGACGATGGCGGAGTACTTCCGTGACGTGCAGAATCAGGACGTCCTGTTGTTCATCGACAACATCTTCCGCTTCACGCAGGCAGGCTCCGAGGTCTCCACGCTGCTGGGCCGCATGCCTTCGGCCGTGGGCTACCAGCCGAACCTCGCCGACGAGATGGGTGTGCTCCAGGAGCGCATCACCTCGACGCGCGGCCACTCGATCACCTCGCTGCAGGCGATCTACGTGCCCGCCGACGACTACACCGACCCGGCTCCGGCCACGACGTTCGCACACCTGGATGCGACGACCGAGCTGTCGCGTGAGATCGCTTCGAAGGGTCTGTACCCGGCGGTGGACCCGCTGACCTCGACCAGCCGCATCCTGGACCCGCGCTACATCGGTGCCGAGCACTACCGCGTCGCCACGGCCGTGAAGCAGATCCTGCAGAAGAACAAGGAGCTGCAGGAGATCATCGCGATCCTCGGTGTCGACGAGCTGTCCGAAGAGGACAAGATCGTCGTCGCCCGCGCGCGCCGCATCCAGCAGTTCCTCTCGCAGAACACCTACATGGCCAAGAAGTTCACGGGTGTCGAGGGTTCGACGGTGCCGATCAAGGAGACCATCGAGTCGTTCGACGCGATCGTGAAGGGCGACTTCGACCACGTGGCCGAGCAGGCCTTCTTCAACGTCGGCGGTATCGCCGATGTCGAAGCGAAGTGGGCGCAGATCCAGAAGGAGAACGGCTGATCATGCCGCTGCAGGTCACTCTCGTCTCGGCCGAAGAAGAGGTCTGGTCCGGCCAGGCCACCCTCGTGGTCGCCAAGACCGTCGAGGGCGAAGCCGGGTACATGACCGGCCACGAGCCCGTGCTCGCGATCCTCGCCGAGGGTCAGGTGCGCATCACCGGCACCGACGGCGAGAAGGTCGTGGCCACGGCCAAGGACGGTTTCATCTCGGTGGAGCGCGACACCGTCACGATCGTGGCAGGTCAGGCCGCGCTGGCGTCCTGACCCCGCCCCCGCCTGGGGTCGAAATCATATGATTTCGACGGGAGCACATCGAACTGGCGACAGATCGATGTGCTCTCGTCGTTTCGGTGTGCGCTCGATGAGTTGAGCGCCGAGGATGCCGCGCCCCGGGCGCTGCGAGAAGGGGAGCCGTCGTCGTGCTGATCCTGCTGCCGCCGTCCGAGACGAAGCGTCCCGGCGGCCGCTCGCGCGTGCTCGACCACGGCCGGCTCGCCCTGCCCGAACTGGCCGCACATCGCGATCGGGTCGTCGACGCGCTGGTGGCGCTGGCCGCCGACGAAGACGAAGCCGCCCGTGTGCTCAAGCTCTCGGCGCGCCAGCGCGGCGAGATCGCGCACAACGCCGCCCTGCGCACGGCGCCGACGATGCCTGCCGCCGACCGCTACACGGGTGTGCTCTATGACGCACTGGATGCCGGGACGATGGATGCCGCTGCCCGTCGCTGGCTCGGCGCACACGTCATGATCCACTCGGCACCGTTCGGGCCGGTCGGTGCCCTGGACCCGATCCCCGCGTACCGGCTGGCGGCGGGGACGAGCCTGCCCGGGCTGGAGTCGCTGCGGCAGGTGTGGGCCGATGCGGTGTCCGCCGCGCTGGCCGCGGCATCCCCCTCCTTCATCCTGGACCTGCGCTCGGAGGCCTACGCGGCGCTCGGGCCGGTGCCGGCCGAGGTGCCCAGCGTGTATCTGCGGGTCGTCACCGCGGGGTCGGACGGCACCGTACGCGCGCTGAACCACTTCAACAAGCACACCAAGGGCGAACTGGTGCGGCGCTTGGCGTTCGAGCGTCCGCGCATCGGATCGGTCGGAGGTCTGCGCCGGTGGGCGGATGGTGCCGGCCAGGTGCTGCGCCCCGGCGCCGACGGCGAGCTCGACCTGCTCGTCTGACGCGGTCGCCCCTCCGACGTGGTCGCCCCCCTGCCGGCCACGATGGCCCGAGCGTGAGCCAGGCGGACCGCGCGCTGCTGTCGCTGCTCGTGCTCGGGATGACCGATGCCGCCGCTGCCGCGCAGCTCGGGATCTCGGTACGCACCTCCCAGCGCCGGCGTCGGGCGATACCGTGGAGGGGTGACAGATCTGCAGCAGCGCCGCGTGGGCGCATCCGGACTCCTGGTCAGCGCCGTCGGGCTCGGGTGCAACAACTTCGGCCGCTCGGGCACGGCCACCGAGACGCTCGAGGGCACCCAGGCGGTGCTCGATGCCGCGATCGAGGCGGGCGTCACGTTCCTTGACACCGCCGACATGTACGGCAAAGAACCAGGTCTTTCCGAGACACTCATGGGTCAGGCGCTGCGCGGGCGGCGGGACGAGGTGGTGCTGGCCACCAAGTTCGGCCACTCCGGGGCACCGTTCGCCTACGGAGCGTCGAACGGCGCGCGCACCTACGTGCGGCGGGCGGTGGAGGCATCCCTGCGACGTCTGCAGACCGACTGGATCGACCTGTACCAATTGCACACGCCCGACAACGACACGCCCATGGAAGAGACGCTGGATGCCTTGACCGACCTGGTGCGCGAGGGCAAGGTGCGCTACCTCGGGCATTCGAACTTCTCGGGCTGGCAGATCGCCGAGGCGCACTTCGTCGCGCGCGAGCAGCACTGCGTGCCGTACGTGTCGGCGCAGAACGAGTACAGCCTGCTGGCGCGGGGGGCCGAGCGCAATGTGCTGCGTGCGGCGCGTCGCTACGGTCTGGGGTTCTTTCCCTACTTCCCGCTGCAGAACGGCCTGCTCACCGGCAAATTCACCCGTGCGGGCGGCCCCGACGACAGCCGCATCATGCGCCAGCGTCCGCACCTGTGGCAGAACGCACCGTGGGATGCGCTGGACGCCTACCAGGCGTTCTGCGACCAGCGCGGCATCACGATGCTCGAGGCGACCTACGGGTGGCTGCTGTCGCGGCCCGAGTTGTCGAGCGTGATCGCGGGGGCCACCCGCCCCGAGCAGGTGCGTGCGAACGCGTCGGCGGGTTCGGCATGGTCTCCGGATGCTGAGGACCTCGCCGCCATCGACGCACTGTTCCCGCCGCCCGAGCCCGCGATGTAGCAGTCAGCGGGTGCGCAGCCCGTCGAGGGCGACGGTGAGCACATCCTCGGCGAGCTGTCCGGCGCGTTCGGGGCCTGTCGGCCGATACCACTCGACGAGCGAGTTGACCATGCCGAACACGAGCCGCGTGGCCACCCGCGCGTCGACGTCGGCGCGCACGGCGCCTTCGGCCTGCGCCGATCGCACGAGTTCGGTGACCCGCTGATCGAACGCGCGCCGTCGCTGCAGGGCGGCCCGCTCGATGTCGCTGTTGCCGCGCACCCGCAGCAGCAGCGTCACATACGGCAGCTGGTCCGCCAGCACATGCACGGCGCCGCGCAGCACTGCCGCGAGCCGGTCCGAGGCGGGACCGGAGACCGCATCAGGGGCGGTCAGCACGGCCTCCAGGCCCCCGAGGGCACGCTCCAGCGCAACAGCCAGCAGCTCTTCCTTCGAATCGAAGTGGTGATACAGCGCCGCCTTGCTCACGCCGAGGCGCTCGGCCAGGTGTGCGACCGAGGTCGCGTCGTACCCCTGCTCGTTGAACGCCACGACCGCGACGGCGAGGATCCGGTCGCGGTCGTACCCGGGGCGGCCGCGCCGCGCCTGTTCGCTCACCGTTCCAGTCTGGCACGGGTGTGGGCGAATTCCTGAACGATCGGTAGGGTATTCGTGTGGGCGAAGACGACACGCAGGAACAGCACGACGAGCCGTTGCTGATCGAGCGCCGCGACGATCGGGTCGTGGCGACGCTGAACCGGCCGCGCGTGCGCAACGCGATCGACCAAGACCTCGTCGATCGCCTGCATGCGCTGTGCGCGGAGCTGGAGGCATCCCCTCGCATCCTCATCATCGCCGGCGCCGGGGGCGTGTTCGCGTCGGGCGCCGACATCCGACAGATGCTGCAGCGTCGTGCGCCCGAGGCGCGTGCGGGCATCAACACCCGCGTGTTCATGCGCATTCGGGAGCTGCCGATGCCGGTGATCGCCGCGATCGACGGCTACGCGTTGGGTGGCGGGGCCGAGCTCGCCTTCGCCGCCGACCTGCGCATCGGGTCGCCGCAGGCCAAGATCGGCAACCCCGAGACGGGCCTGGGCATCATCGCCGCGGCGGGCGCGACCTGGCGCCTGCCGGCGCTGGTGGGCGAAGCGCGCGCCGCCGAACTGCTGTACACCGGGCGGATCCTCAGTGCCGACGAGGCTCTCGAATGGGGACTGCTCAGCGCAATCCACCCCTCTGGCGAGTTGCTGGGCGCCGCCCACGCGCTCGCCGACCGCATCGCCGTGAACGACCCGCTCGCCGTGCGGCACACCAAGACTGCGCTGCGCGCCGCCGACCACCCCGCGGTCGACCTCGAACTGCAGGCGGAACTGTTCGAGAGCTCAGAGAAGATGCGACGCATGACGGCGTTCCTCAACAGGCACAAGCGATGATCCCCGCACAGGTCGGTGTCATCGGCGGCGGGCGCATGGGAGCGGGCATCGCGCACGCCTTCGCCTGCGCGGGCGCGCACGTCGCGGTGATCGAGAGGGACGACGAGATGGTGGATGCCGCAGCCGAGCGCATCCGTGATCTCATCGGCCGCTCGGCCGAGCGCGGCACGCTCCAGCGCGATCGCGCCGCGGTCGAGGCATCCGTCACCGTCACGACCGACGCCGATGCGCTGAGCTCAGTCGCACTCGTCGTCGAAGCGGTGCCCGAAGACCGCGTCATGAAGGCCGCCGCCTTCGCGCGCGCCGAGGCGGTGATCGGCGATGACGCCGTGCTCGCCTCGAACACGTCGTCGATCTCGATCGACGCGCTGGCCGAAACCGTGCGGCACCCCGAGCGGTTCGTCGGCATGCACTTCTTCAACCCGGTGCCGTCTTCGTCGCTCGTCGAGGTCGTGACCGGGGCCGCGACCGACCCGGCGGTCACCGCACGCGTGCGGGAGTGGGTCGAGGGCATCGGCAAGACCGCGATCGTCGTGCGCGACGCGCCCGGGTTCGCCTCCAGCAGACTCGGCGTCGCGCTGGGCCTGGAGGCCATCCGCATGGTCGAGGAGGGTGTCGCCAGCCCTGCCGACATCGACGCGGCGATGCAGCTGGGGTACCGGCATCCCATGGGCCCCCTGCGCACGACCGACATCGTCGGGCTCGATGTGCGGCTGGGCATCGCCGAAGAACTGCACGCGCAGCTGGGCGAGCGGTTCGCGCCGCCCGAGCTGCTGCGGCGGATGGTTGCCGAAGGACGCCTGGGTCGCAAGTCCGGCCGTGGATTCTACGAATGGAGCGAAGGATGATCCTACCCAGCTACCTGCAGGGGGAGTGGTGGACCCCGACGGATGACGCCGGCGGTGTCGTCGTGCGCGACGCGTCGACCGGTGAGGAGATCACGCGGGTCGACAGCTCCGGCGTCGACCTCGCCGGGGCCGTGGACTACGCGCGCAGCGTCGGGCAGCGGTCGCTGGGGGCGTTGACGTTCCATCAGCGGGCGCTGCTGCTCAAGCAGTTCGGCACGGTGCTGAACGACCGCAAGGGCGAGCTGTACGCACTGAGCGCACGCGCGGGCTCGACCGTGCGCGACGCTGCGATCGACGTCGACGGCGGCATCGGAGTGCTGTTCACCTACAGCTCGAAGGGCCGGCGCGAGCTGCCCAACGCGCAGATCTACCTGGACGGCCCGGCCGAATCGCTGTCGAAGGACGGCACGTTCCTCGGGCGACACGTCTACACGCGTCTTCCGGGCACAGTCGTGCAGATCAACGCGTTCAACTTTCCGATGTGGGGGCCGCTGGAGAAGTTCGCCCCCGCATTCCTGGCGGGCGTGCCCACGATCATCAAGCCCGCCACTCCCACCGCGTACATCACCGAGGCGTGGGTGCGCATGCTCGTCGAGTCGGGCGTCGTGCCCGACGGCGCGCTGCAACTGGTGTCGGGTGCGGTGCCCGGCGTGTTCGACCTGCTGCGCTTGGGGGACGTGGTGGCCTTCACCGGGTCGGCTTCGACGGCCGCTTCGCTGCGCGCGCAGTCGCCCGACGGCGTGCGGTTCATGAGCGAGACCGACTCGATCAACGCGTCGATCCTGGGGCCCGACGCGCAACCGGGCACTCCGGTCTTCGATGCTTTCGTTCGTCAGCTGATGGTGGAGCTCACCGCCAAGAGCGGCCAGAAGTGCACGGCGATCAGGCGGGCCATCGTGCCGTCGTCGTCGATGGATGCCGTTGCCTCCGCGCTGCGGCAGAAGCTCGCCGAGAAGGTCGTGGTGGGTGATCCTCGCGCCGAAGGCGTGACGATGGGGCCGCTGGTCTCGCTCGAGCAGCGCGGCGAGGTGCTGCGCGGGGTGAAGACGCTCGTGGATGCCGGCGGTGAGGTGCTGGTCGGCTCGACGCAGAGGCCCCAGGTCGTGCGCGCCGACGGGACGAGCGGTGCGGCCGAGGACGGCGCGTTCATCGACCCGATCCTGGTCGGGTTCGGGTCGGATGCTCCCGCCGCCGTGCACGAGGTCGAGGCGTTCGGGCCGGTTTCGGCGCTGATCGGCTACGACACGGTGGCGCAGGCCGTGGAGCTTGCCAACCGCGGCGGCGGATCGCTCGTGACCAGTGTCGCAACCGACGATCCCGCCGTGGCGGCGGAGCTCATGGCCGGCATCGGCGCCTACAACGGGCGCGTGCTGTTCCTCGATTCGGTCGATGCCCGCACCTCGACGGGGCACGGGTCGCCGGTTCCGCATCTCGTGCACGGCGGGCCCGGCCGCGCCGGCGGGGGAGAGGAGCTCGGCGGCATCCGGGCTGTGCTGCACTTCATGCAGCGCACGGCGGTGCAGGGCTCGCCCGCCATGCTCACCGCTCTGACCGGAGTGTGGCATGCGGGAGCGGGGGTGTCCTCGGACGGTCTGCATCCGTTCCGCAAGTCGCTGGCGCAGCTGCGCATCGGCGATCAACTTGCCTCGGCCAGCCGAGAGGTCACCCTCGACGACATCGAGACGTTCGCGCGGTTCACCGGCGACACGTTCTATGCCCACATGGACGAAGAGGCCGCCGCGGCCAACCCGTTCTTTCCGGGGCGCGTCGCGCACGGCTATCTTCTCGTATCGTTCGCCGCGGGCCTGTTCGTCGATCCGGCGCCCGGGCCGGTGCTGGCCAACTACGGCCTGGAGAACCTGCGGTTCGTCACCCCGGTCTCACCGGGCGACAGCATCCACGTCGCGCTGACGGCTAAGCAGATCACGCCTCGCGAGACCGACGACTACGGCGAGGTGCGCTGGGACGCGGTGATCCGCAACCAGAACGACGACATCGTGGCGACCTACGACGTGCTGACCCTCGTCGCGAAGCAGTAGCCGCGCGCCGTCCGTGTCGGGACGTGGGTGGTGTGCTCGAACACCCGCTGCCGAAAACAGGTATATCCCCGTTTTCGGCATTCACCCTCCCGCTCACACAGCACGGGGGCCTCGGCCGCCATGTGTGTGAACGGGAGGGTGAATGCGGTTTCAGAGGGTATGGGTGTCTTTCGCGGCGGGGCGACGCGGGGCGAAGCCGGGCAGGTCATCGCAGGTCGTAGACGCGCTTGTACTTTCCCTCGCTGCGCGGCAGCGCCCCTGGCTCCTCGAGCCGCACCTCGACGGTCGTGCCCAGGTGCGCCTTGATGCGCTTGCGCAGCACCTCGGTGGCGGCCAGGCACGTGGAAACCGACAGCGAGGGGTGGCGTTCGATGCGCACGGCCATCGCATCCAGCTGCCCCTTCTTGGTCAGCTCGATCACGAAGTTCGAAGTCAGCGCCTCGATACCCAGCACGATCTCTTCGATCTGCGTGGGGAACAGGTTCACCCCGCGCAGGATGATCATGTCGTCGTCGCGTCCGGTGATCTTCTGGATGCGGCGCATGCCCGGCCGCGCCGTGCCCGGAAGCAGCCGCGTGAGATCGCGCGTGCGGTACCGGATGATCGGGAACGCCTCTTTCGTCAGCGACGTGAAGACCAGTTCGCCCAGCTCTCCGTCGGCCACTGTCGCGCCGGTCTCGGCGTCGATCGTCTCCGGCAGGAAGTGGTCCTCCCACACGTGCGGGCCGTCCTTGGTCTCGATGCATTCGTTCGCCACCCCCGGACCCATCACTTCGCTCAGGCCGTAGATGTCGACGGCGTCGATGCCCAGGCGCCGCTCGATCTCGGCGCGCAGCTCGTTGGTCCACGGCTCGGCGCCCAGCACACCGATGCGCAGCGACGTCGAGCGCGGGTCGATGCCGGCCTCTTCCATCGCGTCGGCGATCGTGAGCAGATAGCTCGGGGTGCACGAGATGACCTCGGGCTCGAAATCCCGGATGAGCTGCACCTGACGTGCGGTCTGCCCGCCCGAGACCGGGATCACCGTCGCCCCCAGCATCGCTGCCCCATCGTGCAGACCGAGCCCGCCGGTGAACAGCCCGTACCCGTACGCGTTGTGCACCTTCATGCCCGGCCGTACGCCTGACGCGCGCAGCGAGCGGGCCACCAGCCGCGCCCAGCGCTGCAGGTCGCCCTCGGTGTAACCGACGACGGTGGGGCGCCCGGTCGTGCCCGACGAGGCATGCAGCCGCCGCACCTGATCCATCGGCACGGCGAACATGCCGAACGGATATGTCTCGCGCAGATCGCCCTTCGTCGTGAACGGCAGTCGCTGCACGTCGTCGAGGGTGCGGATGTCGTCCGGCGCCACGCCGGCCTCGTCGAACCGGCGGTGGTACAGGGGCACGTTCTCATACGCATGTCGCACGGTCCACTGCAGTCGCTCCAACTGCAGCGCGCGCAACTCGTCCTGTGACATGCGCTCTTCAGGGTCGAGCGTCTCGAGTGCGGCACCCTTCGCAGCAGAACCCGTCGCGGCCACCGTCTCAGACATCCGCGTCTCCTCTCGTACGGTTCGTGGTCAACGAGCGGCCGCGGAATTCGGCCACCACGTCGCCGGTCTCATCGCGCACCGTCACGTCGTACAGTCCGCTGCGGCCGGTGACGATCCGACGTACGGCGGTGGCGGTCAGGGTCTGGCCCGCCCGCGTCGACTTCACGAAGGTGATCTCGGCGCCTGCGGCGACGGTGACCCGCTCGTCCTCGTTGCACGCGATCGCGAACGCCGTGTCGGCGAGGGCGAACACCAGCCCGCCGTGGGTGATCGCGAATCCGTTGGTCATGTCCTCGCGCACCGGCATCGACACGACTGCCCGGCCCGGCTCGTCGGCTTCGACGCGCATACCCAGGGCCGCCGATGCGCGGTCCCTCTGCATCATCGGCCGGGTTGCGGCATCCGTCATCGTCGATCCCTTCGCGCGGGCGCGTCATCGCGCCCCCGGCACGAGTATGTCATAATTACTGAACGAGCGGTAGGTAATTACCGGAGGAGTCGACGATGACGACCGTGATCAGTCAGGCGCACGATCAGGCCGAGCCCGAGCAGGCCGCCTTCGATGCGCTCATCGCAGCCGATCAGCGCATCGAACCGCGCGATTGGATGCCCGAGGCGTACCGCAAGACGCTCATCCGCCAGATGTCGCAGCACGCGCACTCCGAGATCATCGGCATGCAGCCCGAGGGCAACTGGATCACCCGCGCCCCGAGCCTGAAGCGCAAGGCGATCCTGATGGCCAAGGTGCAGGATGAGGCCGGCCACGGCCTCTACCTGTACTCGGCCGCCCAGACCCTGGGCATCACCCGCGAGGAGATGACCGAGCAGCTGATCTCCGGCCGCGCGAAGTACTCGTCGATCTTCAACTATCCGACCCCCACGTGGGCCGACATGGGGGCCATCGGCTGGCTTGTGGACGGCGCCGCGATCGTCAACCAGGTGCCGCTGTGCCGCTGCTCGTACGGGCCGTACGGCCGGGCGATGGTGCGCATCTGCAAAGAGGAGTCGTTCCACCAGCGGCAGGGATTCGAGATCCTGCTCGCGCTCTCGCAGGGCACCGAGGCCCAGCACGAGATGGCTCAGGATGCCGTGAACCGGTGGTTCTGGCCGAGCCTGATGATGTTCGGCCCGCCCGACGACGAGTCGCCGAACTCGGCACGGTCGATGGCGTGGAAGATCAAGCGATTCAGCAACGACGACCTGCGCCAGCGGTTCATCGGGATGCTGGTGCCGCAGGCCGAGGTGCTGGGCCTGGCCCTGCCCGACCCTGAGCTGCGCTGGGATGAGGACGCCCAGCAGTGGCACACGAGCCCGATCGACTGGGACGAGTTCATGGAGGTGCTCTCCGGGCGCGGCCCGATGAACGCCGTGCGCATCCAGAACCGCCGCACCGCGCACGAAGACGGCGCGTGGGTGCGCGAGGCCGCCGCCGAGTACGCCCGCAAGCAGCAGCAGAAGGAGGCCGCGGCATGACCGTGTCAGGAGCCGACCCCCGCGAGAGCTGGCCGCTGTGGGAGGTGTTCGTCCGTGCCGGACGCGGCCTGAGCCACGTGCACGTCGGATCGCTGCACGCCCCCGACGCCGAGCTCGCCGTGCGCAACGCGCGCGACCTGTACACGCGCCGCAACGAGGGAGTGTCGATCTGGGTCGTGCCCTCCGACGCGATCACCACGAGCGATCCCGACTCGAAGGGCGCGTTCTTCGAGAGCCCGGCGGGCAAGAACTACCGGCACGCGACGTACTACACCGCGTCCGAGGGGGTGCCGCACCTGTGACCCGCGCCATCCACATCTCCGTCGACGAGGTCGAGCTGTCTGCCGAGCTCGCCGGCGATCAGGCGCGCACGGCGACGCCGGATGCCGCCGAGTACGCGCTCTGGCTCGGCGACGACGCCCTGGTGCTGGCGCAGCAGCTGGGCGCCTGGATCGCGCACGCCCCCGAGCTCGAAGAGGACGTCGCGCTGGCCAACATCGCGCTGGACCAGCTCGGGCACGCCCGCAGCCTGTTGCATTACGCCGGATCGGCCGATGGCCGCAGCGAGGACGAGTTGGCGTACTTCCGCGACGAGCCGCAGTGGCGCAGCGCATGGCTCTTCGAGCAGCCCAACGGCGACTTCGCGCACACGATCGCGCGCCAGCTCGCGGCATCCGTCTACCACTTCGCCCTCTACTCGCGGCTGCAGCACTCCGACGACCCGGTGCTGGCTGCGGTGGCGGGCAAGGCCGTCAAAGAGGTCGAATATCACCGCGACCACGCGATCCAGTGGACGCTGCGGCTGGCCGGCGGCACCGACGAGTCGCGCACGCGCATGATCCAGGCCGTGGAGGACGTCTGGCCGTACGTCGACGAGCTGTTCCGCGACGAACCGCTCATCGACCGGCTGGAGGGCGTGGCGGTGCGGCCGTCGACCCTGCGCGCCCCGTTCGACGAGGTCATCGGCGCGGTGTTCGCCGAGGCGGACCTGGTCGCGCCGACGCGGTTCACCGCTTCGGGCGGCGGGCGCCGCGGCGAGCATTATCCGACCCTCGGATACCTGCTGGCCGAGATGCAGGTGCTCGCGCGACAGCATCCGGGGGCGACATGGTGACCGCGACAGCCCTGCAGCCGACCCGCGCCGAAGCCCTCGAGGCAGTGCTCGGGCCGTGGGATGACCGTGTCGCCGTGGCGGGCGGCCCGATCCGCGTCGTCGATGACATCGTCGGCACGGCGCCCACTGACACGGGGCGGGCGTGGGCTGCGGCATCCACCGTCTGCGACCCCGAACTGCCGCAGGTGACCATCGCCGACCTCGGCGTGCTGCGCGACGTGCGGATCGACGCGTCGAAGGTCACCGTCATCATCACACCCACCTACTCGGGCTGCCCGATGATGGACGTCATGGCCCGGGACGTCGCCGCCGCGGTGCGCACCGCCGGGTTCACCGACGTCGAGGTGCACACGGTGCTCGCGCCGGCCTGGACCACCGATTGGATCAGCGCCGAGGGCAGACGAAAGCTCGAGGAGTTCGGCATCGCACCGCCGACCGGCATCCGGCCCACCGAACCGGTGCTGGGCGGGCTGCACGTGCGCTGCCCGCACTGCCGCTCACTGAACACCCGCGAGATCTCGCACTTCGGCTCCACCGCGTGCAAGGCGCTGTACGAGTGCCGCGCGTGCCTCGAACCGTTCGACTACTTCAAGACGCACTGATGGAGGATGCGATGCAGGATGCCGCGTCCGCGGCGGCTGCCGCCGCCGATGCAGACGGTGCACAGGCGCCCGTGGCCGACGCCGAACGCGTCGCCGACACGTTCCTCGCCGGCGCCGTGGGCGGCCCGGCCCCGCGCCACCGCGCGCGGTTCCACACGCTGACGGTCGCCGAGGTCCGCCCGCTGACCGACGACGCCGTCGAGGTGACCTTTCAGGTTCCGGGGGATCTGCAGCCGGAATACGAGTACCTCGCCGGCCAGCACGTCGCCCTGCGCCTGCACCTGGACGGCGACGAGCTGCGCCGGTCGTATTCGCTGTGCCGGCCGCCGTCGGCGGGGTCGCTCAGCGTCGCGATCAAGCGTGACCTCGGTGGCCGCTTCTCGACCTGGGCGCAGACCGAGCTGCACGCCGGCGACGCGCTGGATGTCATGAGCCCGCAGGGCACTTTCACCACGCGCCTGGCAGATCTGGACGGCCGCCACCTCGTGGGCATCGCCGCCGGCAGCGGCATCACGCCGCTGATGGCGCTGGCCACCGCCGCACTCGCGCGGTCCGAGACATCCCGTTTCACCCTGATCTACACGAACAGGTCGCGGTCGGACGTCATGTTCCTCGACGACCTCGCCGACCTGAAGGACCGCTACCCGTCGCGGCTCGCGCTCTACCACGTGCTCTCGCGCGAGCAGCGCACAGCACCCCTGCTGTCGGGGCGCATCGACGAGCAGAAGCTGCGCACCATGCTGGATGTGCTGGTGCCGCCGGCCACCGTGGACGAGTGGTTCCTGTGCGGGCCGTTCGAGCTCGTGCAGCTGTGCCGCGACACGCTCACCGACCTCGGCGTCGACCGGCGCCACATCCGCCACGAGCTGTTCACGACCGGCGAGCCGGGGCAGGTCGTGCCCCACGCGGGCCGACCCGTGGTGGTCAAGGCCGATGAGCCGGTATGTCACATCAGCTTCACGCTCGAAGGTCAGTCCGCGACCGTGGACAGCCCCCGCAGCGCCCACGAGACGATCCTCAACGCCGCACTGCGGGTGCGCTCGGACGTGCCGTTCGCATGCGCCGGAGGAGTGTGCGGCACCTGCCGGGCACGCTTGATCGACGGCGACGTGCGCATGACGGAGAACTATGCGCTCGAGCCCGACGAGCTCGAACGGGGTTACATTCTGACGTGTCAGTCGCACCCCACGACCGACGCCGTCGTCGTCGACTACGACGTCTAGCAGACACCTGCCGCATCTGAAGGAGCAGCCGTGATCGATCTGACCATCGCCGACGGCGTCGCCGAGATCGTGCTGAACGCCCCCGACAAGCGCAACGCGCTGGACGAGAGCGGGCTGCGCGAACTCGACGCCGCGTACGCCGACGCCGAGCAGTCGGGCGTGCGCGCCCTGCTGCTGCGCGGTGAAGGACGCGCATTCTGCGCAGGTCGTGACATCTCGCACGTGGATCCGGCCACCGACGACGTGCCCGGGTATCTCGACGAGCTGCTCACCCCGCTGCTGCGGCGGATGGCGTCCTTTCCCGCACCGACGTTCGCCGCTGCCCAGGGCGCGTGCCTGGGAGTCGGACTGGGGCTGCTGATCGCGACCGATGTGGTCTACGTCGCAGGCACCGCGAAGATCGGTTCGCCCTTCGCGGCGCTGGGAGCGACCCTGGACTCCGGCGGGCATGCGCTGTTCGTGCAGCGGCTGGGCGCGCACAAGACCCTGGATCTGATCTACACCGGCCGTCTCATGACCGGCGACGAAGCCGTCGCCGCGGGCCTGTTCTCGCAGGCGTTCCCGGAAGATCGTGTGCAGGATGCCGCATCCGCCGCCGCACGTCAGGCAGCCACCGGCGCCACTGCGGCGTTCCTTGCCAGCAAGATGATCGTCGCGCGCCTGCGCGACGAGCGGATGAACCTGTGGCAGGCCATGGCCGCCGAATCGCTCGCTCAGACGCAGCTGTCGCAGACCGAGGACTACCGTGAGGGGTTCGCCGCCTTCCAGCAGAAGCGTCCGCCGGTCTTCCGCGGGCGGTGACGCCGGGGCGGTTCGCTGACAGCGCACGGCCAGACGCGTGAGGGTGTCGCGCGCAGGGCGTAGCGTCATGTCCTGCGCCGGGAATTGCCGCGCGCGGAGAGGAGTCGGCATGCTCGGTCCACTGCTCGTGCGCTATCTGCGGCCGGCATGGCCGCTGATCGTCGGCGTGCTGGTGTTCCAGCTCGCGCAGGCCCTGGCATCCCTCTGGCTGCCGACCCTGCAGGCGGCCATCATCGACGACGGCGTGCTCAAGGGCGACATCGACTTCATCTGGCGCACCGGCGGGGTGATGCTGCTGATCAGCTTCGGTCAGATCATCTGCGCGATCGTCGCGGTGTACTTCGGCTCGCGCCTGGCGATGGGTGCCGGACGCAACATGCGTGCAGACCTCTTCCACCGGGTGGTCGCGTTCTCGCAGCGCGAGGTCGGCCAGTACGGTGCGCCGTCGCTGATCACCCGCAACACGAACGACGTGCAGCAGGTGCAGATGCTCGTGCAGATGTCGGCCACGCTCATGGTGTCGGCGCCCATCCTCGCGATCGGCGGTGTGATCTTCGCGATCCGGCAGGATGTCGGGCTCTCGTGGCTGATGGCGGTCGCGGTGCCGATCCTGCTGATCATCGTCTCGCTGATCGTGGTGCGGATGGTGCCGGCGTTCCGGGCCATGCAGAAGCGCATCGACCGCGTCAATCAGATCATGCGCGAACAGCTGACCGGCATCCGTGTGGTGCGCGCGTTCGTGCGTGAGCGTCAGGAGCGTGCGCGGTTCGAGAAATCCAGCGCCGACGTGATGGAGTCGGCCGTGCGCGCCGGCAACCTGATGGCGATCATGTTCCCGGCGGTGATGGTGGTGCTGAACGTGACCGGTGCCGCCGTCATCTGGTTCGGCGCGTTCCAGGTGCAGACCGGCGATGCGCAGATCGGCACGCTGTTCGCATTCCTGACGTACATGATGCAGATCCTCATGGGGGTCATGATGGCGACCTTCATGTTCGTCATGATCCCGCGCGCGGCGGTGTGCGCGAACCGCATCGGCGAGGTGCTGCAGACCGAGCCGTCGGTGGCCGCGCCCGCCCGGCCCGCCGAGGCTCCGGTGCCGGCCGGTCGGGTGGTGTTCGACCGTGTGGGCTTCACCTATCCGGGAGCCGACGACGCGGTGCTCAGCGACATCTCGTTCACCGTCGAGCCCGGCACCACGACGGCTGTCATCGGGTCGACCGGATCGGGCAAGACCACACTGGTGGGCCTGATCTCGCGCCTGTTCGACGTGACGGCCGGAGCGGTCAGCGTCGACGGCGTGGACGTGCGCGAGTACGACCCCGACGAACTGTGGCGGCGCACCGCGCTCGTGCAGCAGAAGGCATTCCTGTTCTCGGGCACGATCGCCTCGAACCTGCGCTACGGCGACGAAGCGGCCACCGACCAGCAGCTGTGGGACGCGCTGGAGATCGCCCAGGCGAAGGACTTCGTCGGTGAGATGGCCGAGCAGCTGGAGGCGCCCATCGCCCAGGGCGGCACGAACGTGTCGGGCGGTCAGCGACAGCGGCTGTCGATCGCCCGCGCCCTCGTGCACCGGCCCGAGGTGTTCGTGTTCGACGACTCGTTCTCGGCTCTGGATCTGCGCACCGATGCGGCCCTGCGCCGCGCGCTGGATCAGCGCGTGCCCGACGCCACACGCATCATCGTCGCCCAACGCGTGTCCACGATCCAGCATGCCGACCAGATCGTCGTCCTCGACCACGGCCGGGTGGTGGGTCTGGGCGCGCACGATGAACTCGTCGAGACCTGCGAGACGTACCGCGAGATCGTGGAATCGCAGCTCTCGGCGCAGGAGGCGGCATGAGCACGCCCGGCAACCGGCAGCGCGGCGGCGGACCGATGGGCCGCGGCGGCATGGGTGCGCCCGCCCAGAAGGCGCAGAACTTCGGGCCCAGCGCGATGCGCCTGCTGCGGACGCTGCGCCCCGATGCCCTGTGGCTCGTGTTCGTGGTGGTGCTCGGTGCCCTCAGCGTCGCGCTGAGCGTCACCGGCCCCAAGCTGCTCGGCGAGGCCACCAACGTCGTGGTCGAAGGGTTCGTCTCGCTGCAGTTCGCGAACCTTCCCGCGGGCGTCACCCAGCAGCAGGCCATCGACGGACTGCAGGCGCAGGGCCAGGGGCAGCTGGCCGACATGCTGCGCAGCATGACCTTCACGCCCGGCGCCGGCATCGACTTCGGTCGCCTGGGCTGGCTCATCGCGGCGGTGCTGACCGTCTACATCATCTCGGCCGTGTTCATGTGGATCCAGGGTCGCATCCTCAACATCGTCACGCAGCGGGCGATGCACCGACTGCGCATGCAGGTCGAAGACAAGCTGCACCGTCTGCCGCTGTCGTACTACGACCGCATGCAGCGCGGTGAGCTGCTCAGTCGGGTCACCAACGACGTCGACAACATCGGTCAGACCCTGCAGCAGAGCATGTCGCAGGTGGTCATCTCACTGCTGACGGTGCTGGGCGTCCTGATCATGATGTTCACGATCTCGCCGCTGCTGGCAGTGATCGCCCTGGTCACCATCCCTCTGACGATCGTGGTGACCGTCGTGGTGGCCAAGCGTTCGCAGAAGCTGTTCATCGCGCAGTGGGCGGCCACCGGCGTGCTCAACGCACGGGTCGAAGAGACCTTCTCGGGTCACACGGTCGTCAAGCTCTACGGGCACCAGCACGATGTCGAAGCAGCCTTCGCCGGCGAGAACGACGCCGTCTACCGGGCCAGCTTCGGCGCACAGTTCGTCTCGGGCATCATCATGCCCGCGATGATGTTCGTGGGAAACCTCGTCTACGTCGCCATCGCCGTGGTCGGCGGACTGCAGATCACCAGCGGTGCGATCTCGGTGGGCGGCGTGCAGGCGTTCATCCAGTACTCGCGCCAGTTCACCCAGCCGCTGAGTCAGCTGGGATCGATGGCGAACCTGCTGCAGTCGGGCGTGGCCAGCGCGGAGCGGGTGTTCGAGCTGCTCGACGAAGAAGAGGAGAAGCCCGACCCCGAGCCGGCGGCCACCGTCGCACCCGAAGCCAGCACACTCGTCTTCGACGACGTCGCGTTCCGGTACCTGCCCGACAAGCCGCTCATCGCCGACCTGAACCTGGCTGCCCGCCCCGGCAGCACCGTGGCGATCGTGGGGCCCACCGGAGCAGGCAAGACGACGCTGGTCAACCTCATCATGCGCTTCTACGACGTTGATTCGGGGGTGATCAGCCTCGACGGCATCGACACCCGCACGATGACCCGCGGCGACCTGCGTGCGCGCACCGGCATGGTGCTGCAGGACACCTGGCTGTTTGCCGGCTCGATCCGAGAGAACATCGCATACGGCCGGCCCGAGGCATCCGACGAACAGATCCAGGATGCCGCGACCGCGGCCTACGTCGACCGCTTCGTGCACGCGCTGCCCGACGGCTACGACACCGTCCTGGACGACGAGGCGACGAACCTGTCGACGGGGGAGAAGCAACTGGTCACCATCGCCCGGGCGTTCCTGGCCGACCCGCGCATCCTGATCCTCGACGAGGCGACGAGCTCGGTCGACACCCGCACCGAACTGCTGATCCAGCGGGCGATGTCGCGACTGCGGGTCGATCGCACCTCGTTCGTGATCGCCCACCGCCTCTCGACCATCCGCGACGCGGATCTGATCCTGGTGATGGAGGACGGGCACATCGTCGAGCAGGGTCCGCACGACGCCCTGCTGGCCGCCAAGGGCGCATATTGGCGTCTGTACAACGCGCAGTTCGAGGCACCCGTACTCGACTCCGGTGCACCCGCGATCCCGACCGGCACCGTGCCGATCGTGGCGGAACGGGATGCCGCGGACAGCGTCGATTAGGATGTGAACGTCGCCGGCGGCTTGTCGCGGCGGAAGCCACCCCAGGGAGGACATGGCGTGCCCGACGTGCTCACGCGGTTCCACACGGTCGAACTGGCCGCTGGATCGATCGACCTCGCCTGGGCGGCGGCGACCGATGTCGGCAAGCGGCGTGAGGCGAATCAAGACGCCGTGCTCGCCGAGTATCCGCTGTTCATCGTCGCGGACGGCATGGGCGGGCACATCGGCGGTGAGATCGCCAGCACCAGCACGGTCGACCGGCTGCGGCCGGTCGCCGAATCAGGTGAGGTCTCGGCGAAGACGATCGAGAAGGCGCTCGCTCGCGCGGTGAAGGACATCGCTTCGCATCCCGAGACCACCGACGACGGCACGGGGACGACAGTGACCGGCGTCTACCTCGACCTCGGGCACGACGAGCCGCATTGGGTGACCCTGAACATCGGCGACTCGCGCGTCTACCTGGTGCGCGACGGCGAGATCGGCCAGGTCACGACCGACCATTCCGTCGTGCAGGAGCTCATCGCCGCCGGACGGCTCAGCCCCGAAGAGGCCGAGAACCACCCGTACGGCAACGTGATCACGCGCGCGGTGGGGCCTTCCGACAGCGTCAAGCCCGACTACGTGCGTCTGGACCTGGTCGACGGCGACCGGTTCGTGATCTGCTCGGACGGACTGACCAAAGAGCTCACCGACTACGGCATCCAGCACTTCCTCGCCGAACACGCCGACCCCGGTGAGGCAGTGTCGGCGATGCTCGAAGCTGCATTGAACAACGGCGGGCGCGACAACGTGTCGATCGTCGTGATCAACGTCGCGCTGCGGGGCACCGTCTCCTCCACAGACGAGGACTGACTGCTCTCTTCTCCACAGATCGGGCTCAGCGGTCCCGTGTGCGGTGCGCGGGTGCGTTGACTGGGGTGCATGCCTCATCGTCCCGATCCGACAGCCGCGCTGACCGACCTCGAAGGTGTGCCCGAACGATACGGCCCGGTTGCCGGCGCGGGGCTGCCCGATCGGCTGGATGCGCCGCTGCGGCTGCCGGATCCGCCGGTGGCTCCCCGGCGCGGGGCGCTGCCGCTCGTGGCCTCGGCCGTGCCGATACTGGGCGCGGTCGTGCTGTGGGCGGTGACCGGAACCGCCATGATGCTCTGGTTCGCCGCCCTCGGGCCGGCGATCGCCGCAGCGTCGCTCATCGACGGGGCGCGGGCGACACGCACGGCCAGACGCCGCGGTGCGCTGGAAGCGGAGGGTGCGCGCCGGCGGGTGGCAGCGGTCGTGCACGCACGACACGACCGCGAGCGGCGCGAGGCATGGACCCGCCATCCCGATGTGCTGGCGTTGACCGGTGACGGGGCACGGGCAGGCGACATCTGGCGTGCGGGAGCGGGTCGCGGCGATGAGCTGGTGGTGGGGCGCGGCGTGGTGCGCAGCATCGTGCAGGTGGACGGCGGTACGGCAGATCCCGCCTCGGCCCGACTGGCGCGGATGGCCGCGGTGCTCGAGGACGCACCGATCACCGTGCCGTGCGATGCGGGCATTGCGGTGTGCGGGCCCGAAGCGCTCGCTCGCGCGGTCGTGCGCGCGCTCGCGCTGCAGGCATGCCTCCTGCTGCCGCCCGATCGCCTGCGGGTGTCACCGGCTGTGCCTGCTCGGGCCGAGCGCTGGGTCGCGCGGCTCCCGCATGCGCAGCCGGGTCACGCGGCGCGCCGGCTCGTGCTGTGCGAGGCGGGGATGCCGGCACCGGCCGGTGCCCTCGTGATCGCACGGATCGACCCGCACACCGCCCCGCCGCCCGGGTGCGCCGCGGTGATCACCGTGACCGGCATCGATCGCGCACGACTGGACCACGACGGCCAGAGCTGCGACATCCGGATCGAGGGAATCAGCCGAGAGCAGGCCGAGGGCCTGGCGAACGCGTTGGCGGCGCGCGCCGAGGCAGCGTACGGGCCGTTCGACGATGACGGTGCGATCTCGCTGGACGAGCTGCTGCCCGGGAGCGCACCGGACGATGCACGCGATCTGCGGGTGACGATCGCGCGCGAGCACGGGGCGCCTTTCGACCTCGATCTGGTCCAGGACGGTCCGCACGCAGTGGTGGCGGGCATGACCGGGGCGGGCAAGAGCGAGCTGCTGACCAGCTGGATCACCGCGTTGTGCGCGCGCTTTTCGACTCACCAGGTGACCTTCCTGCTGGCCGACTTCAAGGGCGGCACGGCGTTCGATCGGCTCGAGTCGCTCGCACACGTGACCGGGGTGATCACGGATCTCGACGGTGCCGGGGCCAGACGCGCGCTGCAGAGCCTTCGCGCCGAACTGCGGCGTCGTGAGGCAGAGATCGTCCGCGCCGGCGCGCAGGATGTGACCGGCACCCGTCTTGCGCGCCTGGTGATCGTCGTCGACGAATACGCGGCGCTGACCTGGGCGCACCCGGAGCTGGATGCGGTGTTCACCGACATCGCCGCGCGGGGCCGGGCACTGGGCATGCACCTGATCCTGGGCACGCAGCGGGCCTCGGGCACATTCCGCGACGCGCTGCTGGCGAACTGTCCGCTGCGCATCAGCCTGCGGGTGTCGGACCCCGTCGACAGTCGTGTGCTCGTGGGCACCGATGCGGCCGCCGCCCTGTCGGGCGACGTGCGCCGGCGGGGCATGGCGCTCGTGCGCCGGGCTGCCGATGACGCCCCGCACACCGTGCGGATCGCGCTGACCTCGGCCGCGCTCGTCGAAGCGACGGCGGCTGCTGTGCGCGGCGAGACGCCGAGACCCACCTGGCTGCCGGCGCTGCCGGAACGGGTGACGCTGGGTGAGGCGGCCGCGCTGGGCGGGGACCCGGCGGACGGCCTGACCAGGTCGGCGCACGCGGCGGGGGATCTGCTGCTGGGAATCGCCGACGACCCGGAACGGCAGCGGCGCATGCCCGCGGTGCTGCCGACCGCCGAGCGTGGGCTGTGCGTGATCGGCGCGGCGGGGTCGGGCCGCTCGACCCTGCTCGAGACGATCGCCGCACAGACCGCCGATCCGATCTGGATCTCGCGCGATGCCGAAGCCGCGTGGGACCTGATCGCACGGCTGGCCGACGAGCCGACCGCAGCGATCGGCCGACTCGTGCTGGCGGACGATGTGGACGCGCTGCTGACCCGCTTTCCCGCGGAGTACGCGCAGGCGCTCACGGAGCGCTTCGAGCGGCTCGTGTACGCGGCGGGTGCCGGTGGGCCGCGCATCGTGCTCGCCCTGCAACGGGCGGCCGGGGCCGCTGGCCGACTGGCCGAGCTGCTGCCGCGGCGGGTGATCCTGCGTTGCACGACACGGGCGGAATTCGTGGCCGCAGGCGGGGCACCCGGCGATTTCGACGCCGAGATGCCGCCGGGGCGGGCGTTGATCGACGGGCGCACGGTGCAGATCGCGGTTGTACCCCGCGCTCGGCCGGCCGAGCCTGCGGGAGTGGACCGGTGGGTCCCGCATGCGGACGTGACTGCGGTGGTGACCCGCGGCGGCCCGCTGGGACGTGCCGTCGAAGCGACGGCGGCGGCGGCGGGCGCGCGAGTGATGAGCCTGGACGAGTACGCCTCGCGGGGCATGACCGGGATGGCCTCGGGCGCCGCGCCCGGTATCGGATCGGATGCGGTGACCGGCATCCGACCTGTCGTGGTCATCGGCGACGGGGAGCAATGGCAGCGGTCATGGCTGGCGCTGCAGGCGGTGCGCGTCAGCGGCGACCTGCTCGTGGATGCCGCCTGTGCACCCGACTACCGGATGCTCACCGGCGAACGTGCGCTCGCCCCCTACTGCGAACCCGGCCGGGGACGGGCATGGCTCGTACGCGCGGGCGTGCCCGTCGTGCGCGTGCAGCTCGTGCTCCCGGCCGATCCGCGCTGACGCGCCGCCGCCCTCGGTGCCCCGTGCCCAGTGCCTGCTCGCCTGCAGCGTACTAGGCCAGGGCGTCGGTCAGGGGCAGTGCCTCCAGGTCGTGGGCGGCGGCCACACCGGCGTTGGCGACGCGCCCGGCGGTGGTGTTCAGCCCCGCCGCCAGCGCCGCATCCGCGCGCAGCGCATCCTTCCAGCCGAGGCGGGCCACCTGTCGGATGTAGGGCAGTGTCGCATTCGTCAGGGCAGAGGTCGACGTGTTCGGCACGGCCCCGGGCATGTTCGCGACGCAGTAGAACACGCTGCCGTGCACCGTGAAGGTCGGCGCGTCGTGCGTGGTCGCGTGGGTGTCGGCGAAGCAGCCGCCCTGATCCACCGCGATGTCCACGAGCACCGATCCCGGCCGCATGCGCGAGACCATGTCATTGGTGACGAGCTTGGGTGCCTTCGACCCCGGGATCAGCACCGACCCGATCACCAGATCGCTGTCGACGACCGCACGGTCCAGGTCGAGAGGGTTGGATGCCGCGGTCTTCACACGCCCCTGGAAATGGTCATCGAGCAGCCGCAGCCGCGCGACGTTCGTGTCGAACACGGTCACATCGGCGCCCATGCCCGCGGCGATGACGGCGGAGTTCGCCCCAGCCACGCCACCGCCGATGATGGTGACCCGCGCCGGACGGGTGCCGGGCACGCCCGACATCAGAAGGCCCAGACCGCCCGACGAGCGCATCAGGGTGTGCGCGCCCACCATCGGGGCGAGCCGACCTGCGACCTCGCTCATCGGTGCGAGCAACGGCAGCGAGCGGTTCGGCAGCTGCACTGTCTCGTACGCGATCGCCGTGGAGCCGGCGCCGAGAAGCCTGTCGGTCAGCGCGCGGTCGGCGGCCAGATGCAGGTACGTGAAGATGACGAGGTCGTCGCGGAGATACCCGTACTCACTTGCGACGGGCTCCTTCACCTTCAGCAGCAGTTCGGCGCGCGCCCAGACTTCGGCGGCGTCGTGGAGCATCGTCGCTCCTGCGGCCTCGTACTCCGCATCGGGCATGGACGAACCCTCGCCTGCCCCATGCTGCACGAAGACCTCATGTCCCGCCGCGACCAGATCGTGTACCCCGGCAGGCGTCAATGCCACGCGGTACTCGTTGTTCTTCACCTCAGTGGGGACGCTGATCCTCATCGTGTTCCCTTCCGCTCCTGATCAGAGCTCGCTCGATTCGACTCGCTTGTTGTGAAGCGGAGTCCGTTTAGAACGCGGGGCGGATGGCCCCGACGTCCCGTCCGCCGCCAGTGACGGTCAGCGGAAGCTGTGACATCGTGTCGGCGACGTCGGCGCTGTCCAGGGCGCCGGCGAGCTCGAGCAGGCGCAGCGCGACAGCGGTCGTGGCGCGAGAGGAACCGTCGAGCATCTTGATCGCGACGGTCGTCCCGTTCGGGGCGACCATGACCTGCACTCCCTCGGCGCCGACCTTTGAGAACACTCCCAGCCGCTCGATGACGATGGTGTCGGGCTGTCCGGGGCCGGCGATCGTCCAGGGATCGGCACGCACGGCCCGTACCAGGGTGCCGGCGTTGCGGTGCAGTGCGAACGGCGAAGTCATCGATGAGGTCGCGATGCGGTGGATGGCCTTCGCGAGCCCGGCCAGCGTCATCGCGAACACCGGCGCCCCGCATCCGTCGATCGCCGTGGTGCCCACCTTCGCGCCGGTGAGACGCTCGGCCAGTTCGCGCACCTGCACCTGCAGCGGATGGGCGGGATCGAGGTAGGACGCGGTGTCCCATCCGGCGGTGCGGCACGCCAGCAGCATCGCTGCGTGCTTGCCCGAGCAGTTCATCCGCACTCGACTGGGCTGGCCGTGATCGCGCAGCATCTCGTCTCGCGTGGCGGAGTCGCTCGGCCACGCGGCCGGGCACCCCAGATCGTCTTCGGTGAGCTCTGCAGAGGCGAGGATGTCGCGCACGACCGCGACGTGGCGGTCGGTGCCCGAGTGGCTTGCGGTGGCAAGGGCGAGGCGTTCGCCCTCCAGCGGTGCACCCACGCCGAGGCAGGTCAGAGCCTGTATCGGCTTCATCGTCGAGCGCGGCAGGATCAGCGCCGACGGGTCGCCGTATTCGCGCATGACTTCGCCGTCGGGGGCCAGCACGATCGCCGAGCCGGTGTGGCGAGACTCCACGAAGCCGCTGCGTTCGATGACGGCGAGTTCGGCGGCGGCGGTGGCGGCGAAGGTCTGCGACACGACTCCAGCCTACCGTCGCGGCATCCGGTGCCGCGGGCGGTGCCACGCCGTGCCGCGGGCGGTGCCACGCTGTGCCGCCCACGGCCATGACCTCGGGCGCGCAGACCGCCGTCGATCATGCCGTGTGCGGCACGGTGGCCCCGGGATCTCAGGCGGCCTTGTCGTCCAGATAGCCGTTCGGGTTCAGCACGTACTTCTTGGCCGCACCCTGGTCGAACTCGGCGTAGCCGCGCGGAGCGTCCTCCAGCGAGATCGGCGTCGCGTTGACGTTCTTGGCGATGTGCACCTTGTCGTGCAGGATCGCCATCATCAGCTGCCGGTTGTAGCGCATGACCGGGCACTGTCCGGTCGTGAACGACAGCGACTTCGCCCAGCCCAGCCCCAGGCGCAGCGACAGCGAGCCGACCTTCGCCGCCTCGTCGACCCCTCCCGGGTCACCCGTGACGTACAGGCCCGGAATGCCGAGCGCACCGCCGGCGGCGGTCAGCGTCATCAGCGAGTTCAGCACGGTCGCCGGCGCCTCGTGCGTCGCATCCGCGCCGTGGCCCTTGGCTTCGAAGCCCACCGCGTCCACGGCGCAGTCGACCTCGGGTTCGCCGAGGATCTGCTCGATCTGGTCCTGCGGCTCGCCCTTGGTCAGGTCGATCGTCTCGCAGCCGAACGAGCGCGCCTGCGCAAGCCGGTCCGCGTTCATGTCGCCGACGATCACCGCTGCCGCACCCAGCAGCTGTGCTCCTGTCGCAGCGGCCAGTCCCACGGGCCCGGCACCGGCGATGTAGACGGTCGAGCCCGGCCGCACACCGGCGGTGTAGGCGCCGTGGAAGCCGGTCGGGAAGATGTCGGAGAGCATGGTCAGGTCGAGGATCTTCTCCAGAGCCTGATCGCGGTCCGGGAACTTCAGCAGGTTCCAATCGGCATACGGGACGAGCACGTACTCAGCCTGGCCGCCGACCCAGCCGCCCATGTCGACATAGCCGTAGGCGCTGCCCGGTCGGTCCGGGTTCACGTTCAGGCAGATGCCGGTCTTGCCCTCCTTGCAGTTGCGACAGCGCCCGCAGGCGATGTTGAAGGGCACCGAGCAGATGTCGCCGACCTTGATGAATTCCACGCCGGGTCCGACCTCGACGACTTCGCCGGTGATCTCGTGACCGAGGATCAGCCCGGTGGGAGCGGTGGTGCGCCCGCGGACCATGTGCTGGTCCGATCCGCAGATGTTCGTGGCGACCGTGCGCAGGATCGCCCCGTGCGGAACCTTCCGTCCGACGTTGGCCGGGTTCACCCCGGGGCCGTCCTTCAATTCGAACTCCGGGTAATCGGTGTCGACGACCTCGACCACTCCCGGGCCCTTGTATGCCACGGCACGATTGCTGGCCATAGCAACCTCCATTCTCGGGCTTCTTCGCCCACTCATGCGGATGGTCGCGTTCTCCACGGCGATCCGCTCTCAGTGTCTCGCGGGCGCGTCGTGCGAGCCATCCTCGGTATGGGCGGGATCGCCTATACCAACGGGCGGCGGCGGCCTACCGTGGGGATATGTCGGATGCCGAGATGCAGACCGTCGGCGGTGTTCTGCGCCGCCTCGCCGGAGCCGTCACTGCTGGCTCGGGTCGCGCGCAGCCGGCCCGGCTGTCGCAGTTGCTGATGTCGTTCGTCGCCCACGATGCGCTCGGCATCCTCCTGCTGGACTCCGCCGGCGCACGCCTCCAGGGTGCCGGCGACCTCACCGCCTTCGAGCACGTCACGCCTGCGGAGCTGGCCGACCTGCAGCGAACGGCGCGGCCGGGCACCGCGCACAGTGTGCCGTGGGCCGTCGGCGGCGACCGTGCTCAGGCTCTGCAGCTCACGTCGCGGGGCGGTGTGCCGCTGATCCTGGTGGCGCCGCACCCCCGTCCCGGCGGCGTGGCCGCGGCACTGGATCTGTGGAACGTGGTGGCCCAGTCCACCCAGAACGCGACGGATATCGCGTTGCCTCGCGCTCTGCGCGTCGAGCGGGCGACTTCGGGCGAACGGCTGGAGGCGGTCACCGAACTCGCCGACGAGTACTCGGCCACGCTCGAGTCGATCCTCGGCGCTCTGCGGGCATCGCATCTGGATGATCGGGCAGCGCGCGCGTCGGCCACCGCGTTGGCCGCCGCGGGCCTGGTCACACTGCGCACCGCCGCGGACCGCGTGGTCTCTTCGGCGCAGGAATCGGTCGCGGGAGCATTCGCCCGTCTGCGCGAGGACCTTCGCCCGATCGTGCGGTACCAAGACCTGGAGGTCGAATTCGTCGAGCCGCCGGCGGACGGTCGGCCCCTGCCCAGTGAGGTGGCCCGCGGCGCTCGCGCCGCCGTGCGCGGCTCGATCCTCGCCCTCCTGGACAGCCCCGAGGTCAGCCGCGTGCGAGTGCAATGGGACTGCGACGGCACGAACCTGCTGATCGACGTGCGTGACGACGGGGCCGGGGGCGCGACCGGTGACGCGGTGCAGCTGAAGCTCGTGCGCCAACGGGTGCACGCACTGGGCGGCAGCTTCGAGCTGGATGCGACGCGTGGCTGGGGGACGCACATCACCATCGTCATTCCCCTGGATCCGCCGCAGACGGCCGCCGGGGGTGCGGTGGAGTGGGGCCTGCGGCCGCGCGAGATCGACGTGCTGAGCCGACTCGCCGCCGGCCGTCGCAATCGTGAGATCGCCGCCGAACTGTCCATCAGCGAGAACACGGTGAAGTTCCACGTGGGCCGCATCTATCGCAAGCTGCACGTGCAGAGTCGTGCCGAGGCGACGGCACGGTATCTGTCGCAGCCGGGTGTGGAGCTGTAGCGCTCAGGCGGGGGATGCCGTCAGGACGGCGCGCGCGGCATCCCGCGCGTGCGCGGCCGAATCGGCGGCCGCACTTGCCACCGCCGCACGTTCGCACGCCGCACGGGTGACCGCGCGCAGCTTCGCGCCGACGGCGGGGATCATCCGCGCCGTCATCGACAGGCTCGTCACCCCCATCCCGACCAGCACGCAGGCCAGCAGCGGGTCGGCGGCGGCCTCACCGCACACGCCCACCGGTTTGCCGGTGCGCACTCCCGCCTGCGCGGCGGCCTGCACGAGCCGCAGCACCGCCGGCTGCCACGGGTCGTTCAGATCGGCCAGCGCACCGACGGTGCGATCGGCGGCCAGAGTGTACTGCGCCAGGTCGTTCGTGCCGATACTCGCGAAATCGACGTGGATCAGAAGCTCTTCGGCCAGGAGCGCGGCGGCGGGAGTCTCGATCATGATGCCGACCTGCGCGATGCCTGCGGCCCGTGCGCGTGCGGCGAACGCCTCGGCCTCGTCGGCGGTGGCGATCATCGGCGCCATGACGCCGACATCGGTCGGCTGCGAGCAGGCCGCGGCTGCATCGTGCACTGCCTGTGCGATGGCGCGCAGCTGCCCGTCGAGCACTTCCGGGTGGGCGAGCGCCGTGCGCAGCCCTCGCACACCCAGCGCGGGGTTGGGCTCGTCGTTCGGGGTGAGGAACGGCAGCGGCTTGTCGGAGCCGGCATCCAGGGTCCGCATGATGACCTTCTGCCCGCAGAACCCCGCCAGGACCGTGCCGTACACATGCGCCTGCTCATCGACGTCCGGTTCTTCGTCACGGCCGAGGAAGGCGAATTCGGTGCGGAACAGCCCGACTCCCGACGCGCCGGAAGCGACCGCACCGGGCACCTCGGTCGGCTCTCCGATGTTGGCCAGCAGCACCACCGGCGAGCCGTCGGCGGTGACCGCAGGGCCTTTCGCAGCCGCGTCGGCCGAGTCCGCAGCGCCGGCAGGGCCGGTCGTCGCGGTCGCCGCCTGAGCGGGGGTGGGATCGACGATCACCTCACCGGTCGAGCCGTCCACGAGCACGGTCATGCCGTCGAGAAGACCGGTGGCGCCGGCGAAGGCCACGACGGCGGGGATGCCGAGCGTGCGCGCCAGGATCGCCGTGTGCGAGGTGGGTCCGCCCTCGGCGGTCACGATCGCCAGGCACCGCTGGGTGGTGAGCTCGGCCGTGTCTGCCGGGGCGAGATCGGTGGCCACCAGCACGAAGGGATGGTCCAGGTCCGGGATGCCGGGGGTGGCCTGCCCGGTCAGCGCGGCCACGAGCCGCCCGCGGATATCGCGGACGTCGCCGGCGCGCTCGGCCTGCAGGCCGCCGAGCGCATGCAGCTGCGCGGCGATGTCGCTGAAGACGGTCCACACCGCCCGCTCGGGTGTGACCCCCTCGTCGCGGACAGCGGCTGCGGCACGGTCGAGCACGGCGGAATCGGCGGCCATCGCCTCGGTGGCGGCGAGGATGTCGCGGGCTGGGCCTTCGTGGTCTCGTGCACGGGCCTGCAGGTGGGCTGCCACGCGCGCCGAGGCATCCCACACCCGGCGCACGGCCGCGTCACGGTCGCCGACGGCGACACGCGCATCGGGATCGGGTTCGGGCACCGGGTCGGGCATGCGGGCCACCGTCCCCAGCACGCGTCCGGGGCTCACGCCCCGCCCCTCTGCGGCGGCCGATCCGACCTCACCGTTGCGCGGTGTCTGGTCGGGGTGAGCACGCCCGGTCTGCGGCTCCGGTTCGGCCGGTGCCGCCTCGTCCTCGCCGAATCCGCTCTCGATCAGCGCGATCAGCGCCTGCACGGCTGCGGCCGCGCCGGGGCCGCGTGCGGTGATGGTCACCGTGTCGCCGGCGCGGGCGGCCAGAGTGGCAAGCCCCGTGGGGCTGACCGCCGGCACCGAAGCCCCGTCTCGCACCGAGATGCGCGTGTCGGCGTCGTAGCGCGCCGCCGCCGCCGCGAGTTGGGCGGCCGGTCGTGCGTGCAGTCCTGCGGCGTTGATCAGCACCGCCTGCGCGCGGGTCGCGTCACCCTCGCCGCCGTCTGGGCTCGGCGCGGCAACCTCGGGTGTCGTCGGAGCGTGCGCTGCGTCATCCGCACCGGTCGGCCCGGCTCCGGGTGAGTCATCCAGCTGCGATGATTTCGCCGACAGCGCGGCCGTCGCCTCGCGTGCGACCTCGTCGAGCCCGGCACCTCCGGCGGCGCGCACCGCGGCGGCCAGAAGTCCCTCGACGAACGGTGCCGCCACCAGCCTGGTCTGCACCGGGTGCGGCAGCAGCTCGAGGGCGAGCTCGGCGCTGAGCACCGCCGAGCCGAGGTCCATGATGACCACCACTCCGTCGTCGTCTGCCTCCACGATCGCATCGGCCACCCGCGTCGCGTCGGTGCCGGTGCGTCCGTCGTCGGTGCCGGCGGCGATCACGATGCGCGGAGGAGCGTCAGCGACCATCTCCAATGCCAGTGCCACGGCCGCCTCGGCCAGCGCACGGCTGTGCGAGACAGCGACGATTCCGGTCACGATTCAGTCCTGGCCGGCCACCTGGTCGGCCAGAGCCTGCATGAGCAGCGTCGCCGAGGTCGCACCGGGGTCGAGGTGACCCGCACTGCGCTCGCCCAGATAGCTGGCCCGGCCCTTGCGCGCCACCAGCGGAATGGTCGCGTCTCGCCCCTTGGCCGCCGCTGCCGCCGACTGTCGGAGGGCCACCGCCAGCGACGCGTCGCCGTCCAGGGCCCAGTCCAGAGCGTCCATCGCCGGCTGCAGGGCGTCGTACATGGTCTTGTCGCCGGCCTCGGCCTTGCCGCGTGCCACGATGCCGTCCAGGCCTGCACGCAGGGCACCGGCGAGCTCTTGGCCGTCCAGCTGGGTGTCGCTGCCGACCGCCGCGCCCATGCGCAGGAAGAAGGTGCCGTACAGCGGTCCGCTGGCACCGCCCACCGAGGTCACCAGCGTCATCCCGACCTTCTTGAACAGGTCGGCGACGGTGGCCGGGGCCGGATCCAGTTTGGCGACCACGGCATCCATGCCCCGCGCCATGTTCGTGCCGTGGTCAGCATCGCCGATCGCCGAGTCCAGCTCGGTGAGGTAGGTGCGGTTCTCCGCGATGACGTCTCGGAAGCGGTGCAGCCAGGCGATCAGATCGCCCACATCGATCAGGTCCGTCATAACCTCACATCCCCCAGCGCAGCCCGGGAGTGCTCACCGGTGCGTCCCACAGCTTCAGCATGTCGTCGGTGGCGCGCAGCACCGTCAGCGAGCACCCGGCCATGTCCAGCGATGTGATGTAATTGCCCACCAGGTTGCGGGCGATGCTCACCCCGGCGGTCTCGAGGATGCGGGCGACCTCTCCGTACATCAGATACAGCTCCAGCAGGGGAGTGGCACCCATGCCGTTGAGCATCACGATGGTGGGGGCTCCCGTGAAGTCGAGGTCGGCCAGCACCGGCTCGGCGAGCATCTGCGCGACCTCGCGCGCAGGCGCCAGCGGCACGCGGCGTCGCCCAGGTTCGCCGTGGATGCCGATGCCCACCTCCATCTGGTCATCGGGCAGATCGAACGTGGGCTTTCCTGCGGCCGGCACGGTGCAGCTGGTCAGGGCGATGCCCATCGAGCGGCCGGCGGCGTTCACATCGCGCGCCATCTGCGCCACGGCGGCGAGGTCACGACCCGACTCGGCGGCAGCTCCCACTATCTTCTCCAGCAGCACCGTCAGACCCACTCCACGACGCCCGGCCGTGTACAGCGAGTCCTGCACCGCGACGTCGTCGTCCACCACGACGGTCTCGACCTTCACGCCCGACTCCGCCGCCGCCATCTCTGCGGCCATGTCGAAGTTCATGACATCTCCGGTGTAGTTCTTCACGATGTGCAGCACGCCGGCGCCGCCGTCCACTCCCGTGGTGGCCGCCATCATCTGGTCGGGCGTGGGCGAGGTGAAGATCTCACCCGCGCACGCGGCATCCAGCATTCCGAAGCCCACGAAACCGCCGTGCAGCGGTTCGTGCCCCGATCCACCGCCCGAGATCACCCCGACCTTTCCCGCTCGCGGAGCGTCGCCTCGGAATACGACGCGGTTGGCGTGGTCCACGCGCAGCTCCGGGTGGGCAGCCTGGATTCCGATCAAAGCATCGGTGACGACATCCTCGACACCGTTGATGAGTTTCTTCATGACGGGCACGCCTCCTTGCGTGTATCTTCGAAAACTGTTCGACAATGTCGAATATCCCGCGACATCGTGCGCGTGTCAAGATGCGATGATGACCGGGGTCGACGAGGACCGGCGCGGCGGGAGGCGATGACGATGATCCAGGCGATCGATCGTGCGGCGATGATCCTGCAGTGCCTGCAGGGCGCGCGCCACCTCGGCATCAGCGAGCTGGCCGAGGCCGTGGATCTGCCGGCCTCGACGGTGCATGGGATCGTCAAGTCGCTCCAGACGCACGGCCTGGTCGCCCGCGAGAGCGATGGGCGCCGGTACATGCTGGGGCCGGCGCTGCTGAAGCTGTCCAGCGTGTATCTGGAGAGCCTGGAGGTGCGTGCGCGCGCGATGCGGTGGACGCAGGAGCTCGCCCGCCGTACGGGGTGCGCTGTGCGACTGGGGGTCTCCCTCGGGCGCGAGGTCATCATCATCCACCACAACCGGCGGCCCGATGAGAGCCAGCAGATGCTCGAGACCGGCATCGTGATCCCTGTGCACGCCTCGGCTCTGGGCAAGGTGCTGCTGGCCTACGACCCGGAGCTGGCCGACGACGTGCTGGCGATGCCGCTGCCGAGTCTGAGCAACGCGACCCTCACCGACCCGAGCGAGATCCGCCTCGAGCTCGCGCGGGTGGCCGACCGCGGACTGGGCGTGGAGCAGGACGAGGCGGTGCTGGGGGAGTCCTCGGTCGCAGCCCCGGTGGCCGACCGCAGCGCGCGGGTGATCGCCGCCGTGTCGATCGTGATGCCCTCCACGCAATGGCCGCCCGAGACCAGCGCGCTGAACGATCTGCGCGAGGCGGCCCGCAACATCTCGCGCGAGCTGGGTTGCGCCGTGTGGCCACCGCGCGTGGACGACGCTTCCTGACCCGGTCGGACGCGGCAGGATCGACGAAGGGGGTGGACCCGCCGAGCGCGGCGGGTCCACCCCCTTGGTCGGAGGGCGCGTCACTTCACGTCGTCGTCGACCCAGTCGAACGTCTTGGTGACGGCCTTCTTCCAGTTGCGCAGCAGGCGGTCGCGCTCAGCGGGATCCATCTGGGGCACCCAGCGCCGGTCCTCCTGCCAGTTGCCGCGCAGCTCGTCCTGGTCGTTCCAGAAGCCGACCGCGAGCCCTGCCGCGTACGCGGCACCCAGTGCGGTGGTCTCGGCCACGACCGGGCGCACCACCGGAACATCGAGGATGTCGGCCTGGAACTGCATCAGCACGTCGTTGGCGGTCATGCCGCCGTCCACCTTGAGCTCGGTCAGCGGAACGCCGGAGTCGGCGTTGACGGCATCCAGCACCTCGCGGGTCTGGAAGGCCGTGGCCTCCAACGCCGCACGGGCGATGTGCCCCTTGTTGACGAAGCGGGTCAGTCCCACCAGCGCACCGCGCGCGTCTGCGCGCCAGTACGGGGCGAACAGGCCCGAGAAGGCCGGCACGAAGTACGCTCCGCCGTTGTCTTCCACGCTCAGCGCGAGCTGTTCGATGTCGGGGGCCGAGGAGATGATCCCGAGGTTGTCGCGCAACCACTGCACCAGCGAGCCGGTGACGGCGATCGAGCCCTCCAGAGCGTAGTGCGGCGCCGCGTCGCCGAGCTTGTAGCCCACCGTGGTCAGCAGCCCGTTCTTGGAGTGGACGATCTCCTCGCCCGTGTTGAAGATCAGGAAGTTGCCGGTGCCGTAGGTGTTCTTCGCCTCGCCGCTGCGGAAGGCCGCCTGACCGAACGTGGCCGCCTGCTGGTCGCCGAGGATGCCCGCCACCGGGACCTCGCGCAGCAGGCTGTTCGGTTCGACGGTGCCGTAGACCTCGGACGAGCTGCGGATCTCGGGCATCATCGACAGCGGCACCCCGAAGACGTCGAGGATGTCCTGCCGCCACTGCAGCGTCGTCAGATCCATGAACATCGTGCGGCTGGCATTGGTCACGTCGGTGGCGTGCACGCCTCCGTTGACGCCGCCGGTGAGGTTCCACAGCACCCAGCTGTCGGTGTTGCCGAAGTACAGGTCTCCGGCTTCGGCGCGCTCACGGGCACCGGCCACGTTGTCGAGGATCCACTTGATCTTCGTGCCCGAGAAGTACGTCGCCAGCGGAAGTCCGACCACATCCTTGAACCGCTCGGGTCCGCCGTCGCGTCCGAGGTCGTCGACGATGCTCTGCGTCCGGGTGTCCTGCCACACGATCGCGTTGTAGACAGGTTCGCCGGTGTTCTTGTCCCACACCACAGCGGTCTCGCGCTGATTGGTGATGCCCACGGCCGCGATGTCGTGACGGGTGAGGTTGGCGCGGCTGAGCGCCTGACCGATCACTTCGCGGGTGTTGTTCCAGATCTCCATCGGATTGTGCTCGACCCACCCGGGCTTGGGGAAGATCTGCTCATGCTCGAGCTGGCCGACCGAGATGATCGACCCTGCCTTGTCGAAGATGATCGCACGACTCGAGGTCGTACCCTGGTCGATGGCGATGACATAGTCGCTCACGGTAATCAAACTCCATTGTCAGATGATTTGGCCTCACGCCCGCCGGTCGGCGGGGTGGGTTCGGGTGTGGTGCGAGGTCGGGGATGCTGAGGCGCGGTCACCCCCGCCCGCTTCGGGGTGCGGATGCGGTCGGGCCGCCGTCCGAGGAGAGCAGGCCGGAAGGCTCCAGCCGCACACCGTGGACGTCGGTCATCACCTGGCGGCAGTCGGCGATCTCGGCGCGCATGCGCTCATCGTCCCACTGCAGCGCCTCGGCGAGCACGCGGGCCACCTCATCGATGACCAGCGCGGTGGCCAGTCCGTCGAAGGCCGAGCTGCTGCGGCGCAGGAGCACGTCCTGCAGGTGCACCACCTGCTCGGTCTCGGCCATGTGGCGCACTTCCTGTGCGCTGAACTCATCGGTGCCCTGGAGCGCGTCGTCGCCGTTGGCCTCCAGATAGGCGATCACGTCGGTGGCCCGCGTGCCGTACCGCGCCAGCAGCCGCGCCACGCGCGGAGCCGGCACGACGCCGGCGTGCGCGATGATCCATTCGTAGCGTGCGGCGTCGGTGCGCGGGTAGTCCCGGCCTCCGCCGATCGCCAAGCCCTCGGTGCTGACCGTGCGCGGCCAGCCGAGGTGCTCGAGGGTCTCGTTCGCCAGGTGCTCGGCGACGGCGCGGAACGTCGTCCACTTGCCGCCGACCAGGCTGAACACCGTCTTGCCGTTCAGCCCCCGCGGCTTGGACGGCACGATGCGATAGTCGCGCGAGACGAAGCCCGGCTGGGTGTCTTCGTGCCGCGGCAGCGGGCGCACCCCCGAGAACCGATAGACGATCTGCGAGCGGTCGATCGCGATGTCGGGAAAGACGTGCGCGACCAGGTCGATGAAGTAGTCGATCTCTTCTTCGGTGCAGCGAATGGGCTCGCGGATGTCGGCATCGATGTCGGTGGTTCCCACCATCACCTTGCCGCGCAGCGGGTAGATCAGCACGATCCGCCCATCGGAGTTCTCGAAGAACAGCTCGCGGCCGGCGCATGCGGCCAGAAGATCCGGATGGTTCAGCACGATGTGCGAGCCCTTCGTGCCCCCCATGTACCGCGTCTGCTCGCCGAGTGTCTCGTTGGTCAGGTCGGTCCACGGTCCGCTGGTGTTGATGACCACGTCGGGCGTGAGCTCGAACTCGTCGCCGGTGAGAGCATCGCGAACGCGCACTGCACCGTCGTGCACTCCGACGGCCTCGAGGTAGTTGGCGGCCCGCGCATGCGGGCCGGTGGAGAGCCCATCGCCCAGCACGTCCAGCGCAAGGCGCTCCGGCTCGTGCACCGAGGCGTCGAAGTACGTCGCCGTGTACTTCACTCCGCGGTTGAGCCGGGGCAGCTGCTGCAGCGACTTCTTGCGCCCGTGGAAGCGGTGGCGCGGCACGGTGCCGCCGTCGCGCGAGAACGAATCGTAGATCGTCAGCCCCAGCTTGATCAGGAAGGCGCCGCGCTCGACGGTCGACTTCTGCTTGTGCGTGAGGAAGCGCATCGGCGCTGCCACGATCCCCGAGAAGGTCTTGAAGATCGGGATCGTCGTCTCCAACGGCTTGACGTAGTGCGGCGCGATCTTCAGCAGGCCGTTGCGCTCGTGCACCGCCTCGCGCACGAGCCGGAACTCACCGTTTTCGAGGTAGCGGATGCCGCCGTGGATCATGTGGGAAGAGGCGCTGGAAGCGCCCGACGCGTAGTCTCCCCGCTCGACCAGCGTGACATCCACTCCCTGCAGCGCAAGCTCGCGGAAGGTGCCGACCCCGTTGATTCCGCCGCCGATGATCAGCACTGTGGGGTGGGCGGCGTCTTTCACCTCCGACACGTTCGATCGTGTCCTGGTCGCGGCATCCATCACCATCATCGCTCCGCTCGCTGTTCACTCGTCGCGTGTGCGCACGTGCTCGAAAGCCTGCTTCCTGCGCCGCGCGTTCAGAGCTATTGTGCGAACATCGGAAAATAATCGTCAAGCGGTCTGCACGGACGTGCAGGAAGGACTTCGACGTCATGGGAGAAAACCTGCCCAAGAAGGTCCGAGACGCGTTGCGCGCCGTCCACTTCTATTTCGTGCAGGACCTGACGATGGACACCATCGCGCGCGAGATGCACACGTCGCGCTCGACGGTGTCGCGACTGCTGTCGTACGCGCGTGAGACGGGGCTGGTGGAGATCACGATCCACTCGCCGCTGGACACATCCAGCCACGTGCAGCAGCAGATCCAGGACCGGTACGGCATCACTGCGCACATCATCCCGCTCACGGACCAGACCAGCGATGTCGATCGTCTTGAGCGCGTGTGCATGTCTGCGGCACGACTGCTGAACGACTTCATCGATTCGGGCATGACCGTCGGCATCGCATGGGGGTCCACGCTGACCGCGGTCAGCAGGCACCTGGTGCCGCACCGGCTGCACGACGTCGTCTTCGTGCAGATGAACGGCGCCGGCAACGACCACACGACCGGCATCGTGTACGCCAGCGAGATCCTGCGCAGATTCGCCGATGCGTTCGGCGGAGTGAGCCAGCAGTTCCCCGTGCCCGCGTTCTTCGACGAGGCGGCGACGAAGTCGGCGATGTGGAAGGAGCACAGCACGCAGCGGATCCTGAACATCCAACGACGCATGGATGTCGCGGTCTTCGGCATCGGCTCGCCCGCCGCCGTCGTCCCCGGTCACGTCTACGTGGGCGGCTACCTCACTCGGGCCGATCATGCCTCGCTGAGTGCGGAGGGCGCCGTGGGAGATGTCGCGACGATCTTCTACCGCGAGGACGGGACGTATCGCGACATCCCCATCAATGCCCGCGCGACCGGCCCCGATTTCGCCATGCTGCGCCGCGTGCCGCGTCGGATCGGGATCGTGGCGGGACTGTCTCGCCTGTCGAGTCTGCACGGCGCACTGGCGGCCGGCCTGATCACCGATCTCGTCATCGACGAAGGTACGGCGCACGCGTTGATCCGGGGCGCCTGACCCGTGCCGGGCGGACGTGCGACGTGTGCGGGCGACGGTCTGGACGGCAACCAGACCCTGCACGTTTTCTCATTCCCATTGACCCACTTTCTGTGAAGCGCTGATATGGGGATTGCGGTGCCGGTTGCGGTGTCGCGAACGGGTGCGGCGAGCTTCGCCGTAAACGTATGGGGACGGCAAGACATCAAAGGAGATCATCGTGAGCCTCATCACCCCGCTGCGAGGCGCATTGCGCCACGGAGCACCGTTGAAGCGCTTGGGAGGGACGTGGGGAGAAGTCCTCGCCGAGTTCCTGGGCACCCTGATCATCATCGCCTTCGGCGATGGCGTGGTCGCCATGGCGGTGGCCGCACTCCCGGGATCGGGTCGTGCACAGACGCCGACGACGATCTTCCTGGCCGCCGGCGACTGGCTACTGATCGCATGGGGCTGGGCGTTCGCGGTCGCCTTCGCCATTTACATCGCCGGTGGAATCAGCGGTGCGCACCTGAACCCGGCTGTGACGCTCGCCTTCGCGGTGCGTCGCAAGTTCCCGTGGAAGAAGGTGCTGCCGTACTGGGGGGCGCAGCTGGCGGGCGCGTTCGTGGGCGCCGCCCTCGTGTACGCCGTGTACTTCGAAGCCATCGACGCGTTCAACAAGGCGTCCAAGACCGCGCGGGATGCCGCGGGGGGCCTGGCCACGTTCTCGATCTTCGCGACGTTCCCGGCGCCGTACTTCGGCGGCAACAACTGGGGCCCCTTCCTCGACCAGGTCGTGGGCACGATGTTCCTGGTGATGCTCATCGCCGCGATCGTCGACCAGCGCAACATGGGTGGGTTCGTGAAGCACTTCGCGCCGCTGATGGTCGGCCTTCTGATCGCGGCGATCGGCATCTCCTTCGGCGCCAACGCCGGATATGCGATCAACCCTGCACGTGACCTCGGACCGCGCCTGTTCGCGTGGTTGGCCGGGTGGGGGCAGGTCGCGATGCCAGGCACCGTGGACGGTTCGTTCAGTTGGTACTTCTGGGTGCCGATCATCGGACCTCTCATCGGTGGTGTCATCGGTGTGATCATCTACGACCTGTTCATCGGCGACGTGCTCCACTCGCGGGAGGTCGCTGCCGAGATCGCAGGCGAGGGCGAGGCCGAGAAGGCCGAGGCCTGACCCCGAGCCGCACTATCGCACGCCCGTGCACTCACCGCCGCGCTTCGCCCCTGCGCGGCGGTGAGTGGTGCGTGGGTCGGCGCAGCGCCGGTGCCACACTGGGATCATGAGCGCAGAACACACGTATCGGCTGCGGACGGTGTGGACCGGAGACCGGGGGACCGGCACCAGCGGCTACCGCGACTACGACCGCAGCGTCACCATCAGCGCCGAAGGCCGACCCGATCTGCTGGCTTCGGCCGACCGCACCTTCCACGGTGACCGCTCGCGCTGGAACCCTGAAGACATGCTCGTGGCGGCGCTGTCCGAGTGCCACCTGCTGTCGTATCTGCACGCGGCGGTGAAGGCGGGTGTGGTGGTCACCGGGTACGACGACGAGGCGACCGGCGTCATGGCCGAGGACGGCCGCGGTGGCGGGGCGTTCACCGAAGTGGTGCTGCGTCCGCACGTGACCGTGGCCGAGGCGGCCATGGTGGATGCCGCCACCGCCGCGCACCGTCAGGCCCACGAATGGTGCTTCATCGCCAATTCGGTGAACTTCCCGGTGCGGGTCGAGCCCGAGGTGGCCGTCAGAGCCGCTCGTGGGGCAGAGCCCGCTTGATCCGTTCGATCGGCGTCTGTGCGGGCACCTCGTTGTAGGCGTTGGCGAGCTCCTGCCCGCTGAGCTCGTGGATCGCCGCCATGATCTCGTCGGTGGCGAGCCGCCGGGCCCGCCCCGAGGTGGCCGGTCCGTGGGGGCTCACATCGATGGGCTTGCCGAAGGTCACCGTCGCGCGTGGGCGCAGTCGCGGAAACTTCGCTCCGACCGGCATGATGACATCCGTGCCGATCAGGCCCACCGGGATGACGGGTGCGCCGGTCTGCAGGGCGAGGAAGGCGACGCCCGTCCGACCCTTGTAGAGACGTCCGTCCAAGGATCTCGTGCCCTCGGGGTACAGGGCGATCGCCTCGCCTGCCTCGAGCAGATGCTTCTGCTGGTCGAGCGCGTCCAAGGCCGCCTGCCCCGCTCCTCGGCGGACGGGGCTTGCCCCGACGGCGGTGAACAGGGTCTTCGACAGCCAGGAGTCGAAGTAGGTGGCCTTTGCGAGAAAGCGGACAGTGCGCGGCGCAGAGATCGGGATGGCGATCGAGTCGATGAAGGACAGATGATTGCTCGCGAAGATCACCGGGCCGGTGCGCGGCACGTTCTCACGGCCGAGGATGCGCGGCCGGTACAGGACACGCGCCAGGGGCACCAGCAGAAAACGGGCGGCTCGGTAGGCGAACCCCACCGATGTGTTGTGCGCCTCGTCAGCGGCTGCCGGTTCCGAATCTGTCACCCAACGAGAGTACTGCCGCAACCATGCCGTCGGCGGAATGCCGTTCTCAGGCGCTGTGCCCGACTCTTTCAGGTAGGACATGAGAATGTGCGCAAAGATGGGAAGTCCGCGCCTTCGCGGCATCCGACTTCACACACTGAGGAACTCTGTGCGTACCCGCCCCGTCATTGCCCTGTCCATCGCTGCCTTCGCGGCGCTGTCGCTCGCCGGCTGCGCGGCGTCCACGCCCACCGCCTCGCCGTCGCCGTCCACATCGGCCGCCGCCGACCTGTGCACCGCCCAGGTCTCCTCCGGCACCGCCTCCGATGCGGTGAAGGTGTCGGGCGCGGTCGGAAAAGAGGCGAAGGTCGAGTTCACCAAGCCGCTCGCGGTGACCGCCCTGCAGAGCAGCGTGGTCACCGAGGGCAAAGGCGAGAAGCTGAAGACCGGCGATCTGGTGCAGTTCGCCCTGACCGAGTTCAACGCCAAGACCGGCGCCAAGAACGGTTCGGTCGGCCAGGACGAGGGCGGCCTGCTGCCGCAGGCGGTCTCAGCCGACAGCATCCTCGGGAAGGTGCTCGGCTGCGCCCCGGTGGGCACCCGCGTCGTGGCCACGATCCCCGGTGACGAGACGAGCCCGGCCAGCGTCGACGTCGTGGATGTGCTCAAGATCATCCCCGACGCCGCGTGGGGCGCCGCTCAGACCCCGAAGGACGGCTTCCCGACCGTGAAGCTCGCCTCGGACGGCGCGCCCACCGTCACGATCCCCAAGACCGACGCCCCGACCGCGTTCGAGAAGGAGACGCTGAAGAAGGGCGACGGGACGAAGATCGCCAAGGGCGATGCCGTGCTCGTGCAGTACTCGGGCGTCTCCTGGACCACCGGCAAGAACTTCGACAAGAGCTGGGGCCGCCAGCCGTTCCCGTTCCAGGTCGGCCAGGGCGTCGTGCAGGGATTCAGCGATGCGGTGATCGGTGAGACCGTGGGCTCGCAGGTCCTCGCCGTGCTGCCGCCGTCGGCCGCCTACGGTGCGGGCAAGGTCAACGACAAGGACCTCAAGGGCCAGACCCTGGTCTTCGTCATCGACATCCTCGGCGTGCAGCACGGGCAGTGACACCGGGGCGGCGCGCCCAGCCCGCTGACGGCTGACGCGGCCGACGCGCTCAGTGCGACGTGCTCAGTGCGACGTGCTCAGTGCGCGAGGGTCGCGAACACCGCGGCGGTGACGCACGCGGCGGTCACCACGGTCGCGGTGACCGCGATGGCACCCGGGCGGCGCCACGCTCGCGCGCCCGCGTGAGCGCGCGGGCAGCGCCGGCGCAGGATGCCGTCGGCGACATACCCGGCGCCGGCGAGCACGGCACCGGTGGCGAGCACGGCCCCGGCAGCCGGAACCGACGCGCCCGCGGTCGCAGCACCCGGGACGCACGCGGCCAGCAGCAGCAGCTGACGCACCGCCGTGCCCGTCCCGCCCGTGGAGCGCACGGCGAGCGCGGTCGTGATGACCGCCGCGACGATGACCAGGGCGATCGTCGCCGGAGCCGCTGCGACCAGCGAGCACAGGAACGCCAGAGCCGCGATCACCGGCACCGCGGCGGCGCCGGCCTGCCGCCAGAACCGCATCGGAGTGCGGCCCCAGGACACCAGTTGCGCGTGAGTGCGTCCTGTGCCGGATGAGGCATGCGCGACCGCCGCCTGTCGCAGCCGGCGCAGCAGCGCGGCGTGAGGTGACGATGCCGCGCGCCCCGTCGGCAGCGGCTCGTCGGTGCCCACAAGCGCCACGGCACGGCGCAGTGTGTCCGGCGACACGTCATCGGCGAGGGCGATCGAGCCGGGCACGTCCTTCAGCACTGCCACCCGTGACAGGGTCATGCGGTCTTCGGCGTGCAGGAACTCGTCCGGCATGGCCACCAGGGCCAGTGCCGTCGGCCAGCGCCACGCCGCCGGGATGCGCTGGATCATGTCGGACGGCATCGCGTTCTGGATCGTCGCGCGAACGGCGGTGAAGAACGCGTCGCGGCGGGGCTGCGGCATCCATCGCACCGCCTCCGAGCGCAGGCGGCCGACGAGCTCGATCCGCATCCACCGGTTGAGGTACGCGTCGCGCTCGGCCCCCGCCGGAAGGGCCTCGGTGACGATCGCGATCGCACGCGAGAGGTCCCGGTAGTACGCACCGGGGTCGTACGCCGTGAAGCCGGCCCCTGCACCGTCGCTGCGTGCGACGTGCACATAGACCGGCGCATCGGCGAACACCGAGACGTGCCGCGCACGGGTGTAGGCGACGGAGAGGAACAGGTGATCCTCGAGCCGACGTGCGGTCTCGTCGAAGCGCAGCCCGTTGGCGTTCAAGAACTCGCGACGGAACATCGCGTGCGCAGACATGCTGGAAGGCAGTGGCACCTCGGGCGCGCGCGCGTCGCGGACGGTGCGGGCGAACAGGGCGACGGGCACCTTGCGTCCCTCGCCGCGCATGCGGCCGATCACGACATCCGAGTCGGCCGCCCGCGCGAAGTCCACCAGCGTGGACAGGGCGTGCGGGGTAAGGCGGTCGTCCTGGTCGACGAACTGCACGAACTCGGCGTCGGATGCCGCGATGCCGACATTGCGCGGACTGCTCGGCCAGCCCGAGTTCGGCTGATGGATCACCCGGGCCCAGGGGCGGCGTGCACACCACCGCTCCAGGGCCTGTTCGGTGCCGTCGGAGCTTCCGTCGTCGACGAAGATCGCATCGAACCCACCGTCGACAGGTGCCTGGTCGTCGAGGGCATCCAGCAGCGGCCGCAGGAAAGGCCCGGGGTTGAAGACGGGAACGATCACGCTCACCGCCAGGGGTTGCCCGCGCAAGGTCATTTCGCCGAGTGTAGACGCCGTCGGCGACCCCGAGGCAACGGACGCGGTCACACGGGCGGTGACTAGGCTGACGGCATGCGGCGCGTCGTGATCCTCGGGTCCACAGGTTCGATCGGCACTCAGGCGCTGGACGTGATCCGCGCCAACCCCGGGCGCTTCGAGGTCGTGGGCCTGGCCGCCGGGCGCGATCGGGATGCGGTGGCAGCTCAGGCTGCGGAGTTCGGCGTGGAGCACACCGCCCTGGGTGCGACCGAGGCCGAGCAGCTGGTGCGCGATGTCGAGGCCGATGTCGTGCTCAACGGCATCACCGGCTCGGTGGGACTGGGCCCGACGCTGGCCGCGCTCGAAGCGGGCCGGACGCTGGCCCTGGCCAATAAGGAGTCCCTGATCGTCGGCGGCGAGCTCGTCTCGCGGGCGGCTGCGCCGGGGCAGATCGTCCCGGTGGACTCCGAGCACTCGGCCATAGCGCAGGCGCTGCGGGCCGGGGAGCGGGGGGAGGTGCGCAGGATCGTCCTGACGGCTTCGGGCGGGCCGTTCCGCGGCAGAGACGCCGGATCTTTGCACGATGTCACGCCGGAGGATGCGCTGGCGCACCCCACATGGAAGATGGGACGCGTGGTCACGACGAATTCGGCCACGCTCGTGAACAAGGGACTCGAGGTGATCGAGGCGCACCTGCTCTTCGACGTGCCGTACGACCGGATCGACGTCGTCGTTCACCCGCAGTCGATCGTGCACTCGATGGTCGAGTTCGTCGACGGGTCCACGATCGCCCAGGCTTCGCCCCCCGACATGCGCCTGCCGATCTCGCTGGGGCTGGAGTGGCCGCGCCGGGTGGCCGGCGTCGGGCGACCCCTGGACTGGACCACCGCGACGGCGTGGACCTTCGAGCCGCTCGACGGCGACGCCTTTCCCGCCGTGGCGCTGGCCAAGCGGGTGGGGCAGGCCGGGGGCACCTACCCGGCGGTGTACAACGCGGCCAATGAGCAGGCCGTCGACGCGTTCCACGACTCTCGCCTGCCGTTCCCCGGCATCGTCGAGACGATCCGCAGCGTGGTCGATGCGCACGAGGCTCCCCACGGGCTGACGCTGCCGGCTCTGGCAGAGGCCGAACGCTGGGCCCGTGCCGAAGCAGACCGCGTGATCGCAGCACGGTGACGCCGCGATCCGCCGCCCTTGTGCGCGGATGGACGCGACGATAGCCTCGAGCATCGGTTGTCGCGAGCGCGGCACGGGAAGGGTCAGTCGATGACTCAGACGACGTCCGACACGACCGCAGCGCACAAGCTCAGCCTCCCGGCGCTGATCGCCATGGTGATCGGCTCGATGGTCGGCGCCGGCGTGTTCACGCTGCCGCAGCGCTTCGCGGTGCAGACCGGCGTCTGGGGCGCGGTGATCGCGTGGGCCATCGCCGGTACCGGCATGCTGATGCTGGCCTTCGTGTTCCAGAGCCTGGCGGTGCGCAAGCCGCAGCTGGACAACGGGGTCTACGTCTACGCGAAGACCGGGTTCGGCGTCTATCCCGGGTTTCTGTCGGCGATCGGATTCTGGGCCAGCGCCTGCGCCGGCAACACGTTCTACTGGGTGCTGATCACCTCCACGCTCGGACCGGTGGTCCCCGCATTCGGAGACGGCGACACGATCTGGGCGATCCTCGTCTCGTCGGCGGGCATCTGGGCGTTCTATCTGCTGATCATGCGCGGAGTGAAAGAGGCGGCGGCGATCAACACGATCGTCACGATCGCCAAGCTCGTGCCGCTGCTGCTGTTCCTGGTCGTGGTGATCGTGGTGTTCAAGCCCGACGTCTTCGTGGCGAACCTCACCGGCGGCTACGACACGGGTGGCGACAGCCTCTTCTCACAGGTCAGCGGCACGATGCTGGTCACGGTGTTCGTCTTCCTCGGCATCGAGGGGGCGAGCGTGTACTCCCGCTACGCGAAGAAGCGCACCGACGTCGGCCGGGCCACCGTCCTCGGATTCGTATCGGTGCTGGCGCTGTTCGCCCTGATCACGATCATCTCGTACGGCATCCTCCCCAAGGACGAGATCGCGAAGCTCCGTCAGCCGTCGGTCGGCAGCGTCTTGGAGGCGGCCGTCGGCCCCTGGGGTGCCTGGTTCATCAGCGCGGGTCTGATCATCTCGGTGCTCGGGGCGTACCTGGCCTGGTCGCTGATGGCCGCGGAAGTGCTGTTCGCCGCGGCGTCCGACAAGGACCTGCCGCGGTTCCTGGCGAAGACGACGGCCAAGAAGGTGCCGGGCAACGCGCTGCTGCTGACCACGCTGATGATCCAGGCGCTGCTGGTGATCGTCTACTTCGCCAGCGGTGCACTGGACTTCATGCTGGACCTCACGGCAGCCCTGGCCCTCGCGCCGTTCGCACTGGTGGGCATGTATGCCCTGAAGATCGCGACCACCCGCGACGGCTACGACGGTGTCAGCGAGGAGGTCCGGCGTCGTGAGATCGTCGTGGCGGTCCTGACCGTGGTCTACACGCTCTTCCTCGTCTACGCCGCCGGCCTCGGATTCTCGCTGCTGGCCTGCATCCTGCTGGCCCCGGCGACGATCCTGTATGGCGTGGCCCGCCGCGAGCAGAGGGGCCGCCTGTTCACGGTGCCCGGGTGGATCGTGTTCGCGCTCCTCATCATCGGCGCGATCGCCGGCATCGTCGGCCTCGCCGACGGCTGGATCTCGATCTGAGGCCGGCCCCCGCCGACCACAACGAAGGGAACAACATGACCAGCGTCGCCGATTACGGTGTGCACTCTGAGGTCGGACAGCTGCGCAAAGTGCTCGTGTGCCGTCCGGGACTCGCACACCACCGGCTGACCCCGACGAACGCCGATTCGCTGCTGTTCGACGATGTGCTGTGGGTCGAGAACGCCCAGCGCGACCACGACGCATTCGTGGCGAGCCTGCGCGGCAACGGCGTCGAGGTCGTCGAACTGCACGAGCTGCTGGCCGAGACGATGGCACTCGCCGAGGCGCGCGCCTGGCTGCTGGACCGCAAGATCACCTCGAACGAGGTGGGTCTGGGGCTGGTCGACACCACACGGGCGTTCCTCGAGCAGCTGGCACCCGCCGATCTCGCCCGGTATCTGGTCGGCGGGCTGTCCACCGCCGATCTGCCCGACCCCGACCGCAGCGGCTACCTGGCTCTGGCGCGCGAGTCCACAGGTGCGCGGGAGTACCTCATGCCGCCGCTGCCGAACACGCTGTACACCCGGGACACGACCTGCTGGCTGTACGGGGGCGTCACGCTCAACCCGCTGTACTGGCCGGCACGGCACGATGAGACGCTGCTGATGAAGGCGATCTACCTGTTCCACCCCGACTTCGCCGGGTCCACCGTGTGGTGGGGCGATCCCGAGAAGGACTGGGGCCAGTCGACGTTCGAGGGCGGCGATATCATGCCCGTCGGCAACGGCGCCGTGCTCATGGGCATGAGCGAGCGCACCTCGCGCCAGGCCATCACGCAGGTTGCGGCATCCCTGTTCGAGAAGGGAGCGGCTGACAGCGTCATCGTCGCCGGCATGCCCAAGCTGCGCTCGGCCATGCACCTGGATACCGTGTTCACCTTCGTCGATCGCGACATGGTGACGCTGTACCCGCACATCATGGGCGAGGTGCACGCATTCACGCTGCGTCCGGGCGCGGGCTCCGCGTCGGTGCACGTCACCGATGAAGGTGACGCGAAGTTCACCGACGTCGTCGCGAAAGCGCTGAAGCTGCCGTCGCTGAGGGTGCTGGAGACGGCGGGCGATGTGTACGAGTCCGAGCGCCAGCAGTGGGACAGCGGCAACAACGCCGTCGCTCTGCGCCCGGGCGTGGTCTACACGTACGACCGCAACACCAAGACGAACGATCTGCTGAGCAGGGCCGGTGTCGAGGTGCTGCCGATCGTGGGGGCCGAACTCGGCCGCGGGCGCGGCGGCGGCCACTGCATGACGTGCCCGATCATCCGCGACGCCGTCGACTACTGAGCGGTCAGGCGGGGCGCTCCGGGTCGGATGCCGGGGTGCTGTCGGTCGGGTAGGGCACGGGCCACACCGGCTCGGGCACGGGCCAGCCCGCGTCGCGCAGCGCACGGCGGGCGAGCTCGCGCGCCGAGTAGGGGGCGCGGCGTCCGCGGATGTCGCGGTAGTCCTGGTGTCCGGGCCCCGCCCACAGGATCGCGTCGCCGTCGCCGACCAGGGCCACCGCCTCGCGGATCGCGCGCTCGGGCGGCGTGAACTCGAGGATCGTGGCATCCGGCCGCGTAAGCCGCGCGCCCTCGACCAGTGTCGCGCGGATCGCGTCGGGGTCTTCGAACCGCGGGTGGTGGTCGGTGACGACCAGGATGTCGCTGCCCTCCACCGCGGTGCGGCTCATGTCGAACCGCTTGGTGGCGTCGCGGTCGCCGTCCGCGCCGAAGAGCATGACGACCTTGCCGTCGGTGACGTGACGCACCGCGGCCAGCGTCTTCTCGAACGCGTCGGGTGAGTGGCCGAAGTCGACGTAGACCGCAGGCCCCGTCGGCCCCGAGACCAGCTGGGTGCGTCCGGGCAGGTACGCCTGGATGCGTGCGCCGTCCAAGGCCTGCACCAGGGCCTCCCACGCGTAGCCGCTCTCGAGGATCATGACGATGGCCAGTCCCGCGTTCGCTGCCATGTGGCGCCCGATCGTGGGCACCACCGTGGTCAGCGTGCGCCCGTCGCGATGGCGCAGCGTGAACGTGGTGCCGTCCTGGCGCTCCTGGAGGATCTCGACGGTCCAGTCCGCTTCCGCGTCGGGGTCGGCGGCGATCGCGGGGGTGATCACCGTCGTGACGGGAACTTCGCTGCGCGCGACCACGTCGGCGCCCGAGGGCGAGTCCAGGCAGACCACCGCGCGGCGGGAGCGGTCGGCGCGGAACAGCGGCACCTTCGCCTCGAAGTACTCATGCATGTCGGCGTAGTCGTCGAGGTGGTCGTGCGACAGGTTCGTGAATCCTGCCACGTCGAACATCAGGCCGTCCACCCGGTGGCGGCTCAGCGCCTGTGCGCTGACTTCGACGGCGACGGCCTGCACTCCCCGTTCGCGCATCAGCGCGAGCAGCGCGTGGAACTCGGATGCCTCCGGCGTCGTCAGCCGCGAGACGATCACTTCGCCGGCGATGTGCCGCTCGGCCGTCGATGACAGGCCGGTGACCACTCCGAGCTGCCCGAGGATCCCTTCGAGCAGATGCGACACGCTCGTCTTGCCGTTCGTGCCGGTCGTGCCGAACAGCAGCGGCAGGTCATCGTGCGCGCCCGTGCCGTAGACCCACGCCGACAATTCGCCCAGCACCGCGCGGGGGTCGTCGACCACGACGAGGGGAAGAGCGCAGGATGCCGCCAGCTCGGCGCCGCGCGCATCGGTGACGACCGCGACTGCTCCCTGGTCTGCCGCGGTTGCGGCGAACTCTGCGCCGTGGCGGTTCACGCCCTGGATCGCGACGAAGGCCTCGCCGGCGCGCAGGTCGGCGGTGGCCAGCGTGATGCCGGTGAGGGTCACCCCGTCGGCGTCACCGCGCACCCGGCCGTCGAAACGGGCGGCGAGGTCGGAGAGGGAGCGGATGGGCGGGTGCTCCGGCCGCAGAACGGGGGGCAGGTTGGCGGGAGCGGAATCAACGCTGGTCATGGCGCATCCATCATCTCATTCGCGGGAGCACGTCCACGCCGTACCGCGGCCTTCGCGCAAGGCAGGGGCGGTACGGCATGGGGTGCGTTCTGCTCGGCGTCTGCGACCCGGCGACGGCGTTTCAGTGCGTGCGACGACGGGTGGTGCCCGCGATCGCCACGATCAGAGCCGCGACGCCGGCGGCCAGGCCTCCGGCGCCGAGCCAGCGCGCGAGGGTGTCGGACGACGCCTGGGCCTGGTCGGACGATGCCTCGGGCTGGGCCGGCGATGCCTGAGCATCAGCCGGTGCGTCGGCAGCGGCATCCGAGTCCCCGGCGTCCGCGGCTGGTGCCGCAGGCCCCACCGTCACCTCCGGGGCAGGGGTGTCGAGGTCTTCGGCGCTCTGCCCTTGCCGGGGGATCTGGGTCCACGACGTGGAGCCCTTCACACAGGTCTGCTCGACCGGGAATGCGATGGTCTTGCCCTCGGCCGACGAGTCGATCAGCGCGTCCAGGCCCACCGATGCCGACACACCCGACTCGATGGGCGTGTCGGCGGTGAAGGTCACCGCCGCCAGGGTCTTGTCGGCGCGCAGCGTGCGCTGGATGCTCCAGCCGCCGGAGTACACGGGCGTCGCGTTGCCGACGCTGTCGGGGATCGTGATCTTCAGTGCCGTGGTGGGCGAGTCGTCACAGCCGTGGTGGAACGTGAAGGTCAGGGGTGTCGTGCCGCCGGCGGCGGCGGTGTCGGGGCCGACTTCGACGTGCGCCGAAGCGGCCAGCGGAACGGCGAGGGCCAGCAGGATGCCGGCGGAGGCGCCGGCGAGGATTCGGGTGCGGCGGGAGATACGGGTCATGAACAGTTCTTTCGTGTCTTTCGTGTCGATGGGGCGCGGGTGCGCCGAAGGCGTGCGCGGGCGCACGAGAGGCGCCCGGCGCTGCGCCGGGTGACGATGAGGGCGGGATCAGGCGATGACCGGTGGGCCCCGCCGTGACACGACCACGGCCAGGCGATGCGCGATCGGTGCGATGTGGGCGAACACCCCGCGTGCGGGGCGGCCGACGTGCAGGCGTGGCAGTTCGCCGCCCACGGCGGGCAGCAGACGCCGGATGCCGCGGCCCAGGGCTCGCAGCATCCTCTCTCCGCGCAGCAGCAGCACCAGGGTGACCAGCGCCGCCAGCGCGTGGGTGGCGATCATCGGCCACGACATCGCATGATCGGCGGCGTGGGCCACCATCATCGTCGGTGCCGCGTGCATCGCGTGGTGCCCGCTCAGCGGTGCATAGACGACGGCGGAGGGATCGGCGAACAAGACGAACGTCGTGTGGAACACGAGCTGCGCGGCTGTCACCGCGGCCGCGGTCCGCACGCGGGAGAGGCGTCGGCCGATGAGAAGCACGGCCGGCGGCGCGCTGAGGATCGCCGCGATCGCGACCAGCCCGACGGAGGGGGCGCCGGCGCCGGCGAGAGTGTGGGCGGTGGCCGCCAGCAGCGTCGTGATGCCGGATGCCGCGACCCCGCGCAGAGCGCGCAGCTGTCGTGCGGTCATCTGATCCACACCTTCAGCCTAGGCGGTGTCGGCGGTTTCAAAGGCCGTGGCCGGTACCGTTGAGGAGTGACCATCCTTGCCTTCGTCATCGGCATCGCCCTCATGGTGGTGGGCCTTGCCGTCTCGATCGCGCTGCACGAGATCGGCCACCTCCTGCCGGCCAAGAAGTTCGGCGTGCGCGTCGGTCAGTACATGGTCGGTTTCGGTCCCACGCTGTGGTCCCGGCGCAAGGGCGAGACCGAGTACGGCGTCAAGGCCTTCCCGCTCGGCGGCTACATCTCGATGGCCGGGATGTACCCTCCCTCGCCGAAAGAGGCCGCTCGAGGCGGTCGTGCCGGCGGCGGTTTCTTCGCCACGATGGTGCAGGACGCGCGGGCCGCCAACGACGAGACGCTGCAGGGCGACGAAGACTCCCGCGTCTTCTACCGGCTGCCGGTCTACAAGCGCGTCATCGTCATGCTCGGCGGCCCCGTCATGAACCTGCTGCTGGCGGTCGTGCTGTTCACCATCGCGCTCAGCGGCATCGGCGTGCAGACGGCGACCACGACCATCGCGCAGGTCAGCGCCTGCGTCCCGGCCTCCGCGACGTCGACCGCGTGCACCTCGTCTGACCCGGCATCCCCCGCCGGCACCGCCGGATTCGAGCCCGGCGACACCATCGAGTCGGTCGGCGGCACTCCCGTGTCGACGTTCGCCGAGGCATCGCAGATCATCCAGCGCTCGCCGGGAACGTCGCTGCAGGTCGTGGTGCAGCGCGATGGACAGGACGTCACGCTCACCCTGACGCCGGTCGCGCGCGAGGTCGACGGCAAGCAGATCGGATTCGCCGGCGTCACCTCGCAGCTGGACTACGTGCATCAGCCGATCTGGACCGGCGTGCAGACCACGCTCCAGAACGTGGGCGCGGTCGCCGAGATCATCGTGCAGCTGCCGCAGAAGCTCTACGGCGTCGTGCACTCGATGGTCACCGGCCAGCAGCGCGACCCGAACAGCCCCCTGTCACCGGTCGGCGTCGGAGTGCTCGCGGGCGAGGCCGCCTCCTCGTCGGCGCCGATTCTGGACCGCGTCTCGTTCTTCCTGATCCTGCTGGCCTCGCTGAACGTCTCGCTGTTCGTGTTCAACCTGGTGCCGCTGCTGCCGCTGGACGGCGGACATGTGGCCGTGGCGCTGTGGGACGGGATCAAGCGCGCCTGGTCGAAGCTGTTCCGCAGGCCGCCGCCCAAGCCGGTGGATGCCACCAGGCTCGTGCCCGTCACGTTCGTGGTGGTCGTACTGCTGGGCGTGATGGGCGTGATCCTCGTGCTGGCCGACCTGATCAATCCGATCACGCTGACAGGCGGGTAGCAGGCCTCCGGCCGCACTCAGCTCCGGCCGCGCCCGTTCAGCGCGTGTGCGCACAGGCGCTCGAGCGTGTGCAGTCCGTCGCGCGAGAGGATCGATTCGAGGTGGCCCTGCACCGAGGCGAACGCGGGACCGCGCAGCGCGTAGACGGCGCCTGCGGCGTCGGCGGCGACCTCGGCCTCGCCGACCTGCGTGGTGCCCGGCGCGACACGCGCGGTGAACGTGTTGTAGAAGCCGATCGACGCGTCCTGCCCGAAGATGTCGACGGTCTTCTGCAGACCCTGATACGGCTGCGGGAGCGGCTCGAGCGGGATTCCCAGCCCTTCGGCGAGGATCTGATGGCTCAGGCACACCGCCAGAAGCGGCATCCCCCTCGTGCGGCGCCGGGCGACCACCTCGTGCATGCGGCGGATGCGTGCGCTGGATGCGTCCCGTGGGTCACCCGGTCCGGGACCGGCGACGACCAGGTCCACCGCCATCGTGTCGGCGTCGGTGACGCCGTCCCAGGCGGCGATGCGCACCTCGAGCCCGAGATGGCGCAGCTGGTGCGCGAGCATCGCCGTGAACCTGTCTTCGGCGTCGACGACAAGGGCCGTGCGCCCGGTGAACGGCGCATCGTCGCCGGGGCCCTGCGGATTCAGCCAGAACGGGGCCAGTCGTGCGTTGCGCGAGGCCAGCAGCGCCGCGATGGCGGGGTCGTCGGCCAGCGGCAGAGGCTCGGCCGGCGCGTCGGAATCGGCGGCTTCGGCCCGACGGTCGCGCTCCACGGCGCCGATCGCTCCGAGCACACCGGCCGCCTTGCCGTGCGTCTCGCTGACTTCGCCGTAGGGGTCGGAATGGCGCACCAGCGTGGCGCCCACCGGCACCCGCAGCCGCCCGTCTTCGAGGTAGGCCGTGCGGATGAGGATCGGCGCGTCCAGATCATGGGTGGGATCGTCGGCGGCGAGGGTCTCGCGCGGCGTGAACAGCGCCACCACGCCCGAGTAGTAGCCGCGCGGGGCGCGCTCGTGCCGCGTGATGACGGTGCACGCGTTCTGCATGGGCGAGCCGGTCACGGTGGGCGCGAACATGGTCTCGCGCAGGATGTCGCGAGGATCCAGGCGGCTGCGCCCGCGCAGCACGTACTCGGTGTGGGTCAGCCGCGACATCTCCTTCAGGTGCGGCCCGGTGATCCGTCCGCCGTCGGAGCAGACGGCACTCATCATCTTGAGCTCCTCGTCGACCACCATGAACAGCTCTTCGGTCTCCTTCGTCGAGCCGAGGAACGTGCTCAGGGTCTGGACCGTGGCGCCGCCGTCGGGGTGGCGGAACGTGCCCGAGATCGGGTTCATGGTCACCACGCCGTCACGGGCCACCACGTGGGCTTCGGGGCTGGCGCCGACGGCGATGTGACCCGGCGTGGCCACCAGGAACGTCCAGTACGCGCCGCGCTCGTGTTCGAGCAGGGCCCGGAACCACGTGAGGCCGGCGGTGAGGGGATCGCCCTCCACGCCGGCGGTGAAGTCGCGGCGGATAACGAAGTTCGCGCCCTCGCCACGGCCGATCTCATCGGCGATGACGGTGCGCACGATGTCGGCGTAGTCCTCATCGGAGATGTCGAAGCCCGCGTCGTGCAATGAGACCGTCGCCGCAGGCAGCGCGGCGACGACGGCGACACGGGGCAGGACCGTGTGTTCGTCGATGACGAGGCAGCGCAGCGGCGCACCGTCGTCGTGGCATGCGAAGCCGCGTTCGCGCACTTGTCGGAACGGGACCAGCGCGAGCACCTCGCGCGAGCTGCCCGCGGCATCCTGCAACGGGATCTCGGCCAGCAGGTCGACGTCGACGATCTCGCCGGTGAGCACCTCGACGGTGCCGGCATCGCGGGCCAGCAGCGCGAACGGGCGGTCCTGCGTGCGCAGAGCCTCCAGGAGGGGCGCCGGATCGGGAGAGTGGGAAGCTGCCGAGCCGGACGCAGAACGCAGAGCCATTGCAGGCCTTTCGGGTATGTGCGGGCGGGCCTCAGACACGAAGACCGCCTCGAAGGGCGGTCTGTGGGAACGTACGCGAACACACCGCCTCAGCGGGTGGGCCACCAGGAGGAGTTCGTGAACATGGGGCGAAACTACCACACCGGGCGAGAGCCGTCGCACCGTGTGACTGGTCCGTGTGCGCCGTGATCGCACCGGGCGACCAGCGTCGAGTCGTAGGCTGATCGGCATGCCAGCAGTCAATCTCGGGATGCCGCGGGTGCCCACCGTGCTCTCTCCACGCCGCAAGAGCCGGCAGATCCGCGTGGGCACGGCGCTGGTCGGCGGCGATGCGCCCATCACCGTGCAGTCGATGACGACCACCCCGACCACCGACATCAACGCGACGCTGCAGCAGATCGCCGAGCTCACGGCCACCGGCTGTGACATCGTGCGGGTCGCCGTACCCAGCCAGGACGATGCCGACGCGCTGCCGATCATCGCGCGAAAGAGCCAGATCCCGGTGATCGCCGACATCCACTTCCAGCCGCGGTACGTGTTCGCCGCGATCGACGCCGGCTGCGGGGCGGTGCGGGTCAACCCCGGCAACATCCGTCAGTTCGACGACAAAGTCGGCGAGATCGCGAAGGCCGCCTCGGCGGCCGGGGTGTCGCTGCGCATCGGCGTGAACGCCGGATCGCTCGACAAGCGGCTGATGGAGAAGTACGGCAGCGCGACCCCCGAGGCGCTCGTGGACAGCGCCGTCTGGGAGGCATCCCTGTTCGAGGAGCACGACTTCCACGACTTCAAGATCTCGGTCAAGCACCACGACCCGGTCACGATGGTCAAGGCCTACCGGCTGCTGGCCGAGCGCGGCGACTGGCCGCTGCACCTCGGGGTGACCGAAGCGGGCCCCGCGCTGCAGGGAACGGTGAAGTCGGCAACGGCCTTCGGCATCCTGCTGAGCGAGGGCATCGGCGACACCATCCGGGTGTCGCTGTCGGCCCCGCCGGTCGAAGAGGTCAAGGTGGGGCTGCAGATCTTGCAGTCGCTGGGACTGCGCGAGCGCACGTTGGAGATCGTGTCGTGCCCGTCGTGCGGGCGGGCGCAGGTCGACGTGTATTCGCTGGCCGAGTCGGTCACCGAAGGCCTCAAGGACCTCACGGTGCCGCTGCGCGTCGCGGTGATGGGCTGCGTCGTGAACGGACCGGGCGAGGCGCGCGAGGCCGACCTGGGCGTGGCATCCGGCAACGGCAAGGGTCAGATCTTCGTCAAGGGTCAGGTCATCAAGACGGTGCCCGAGTCCGAGATCGTGGCGACACTGATCGCCGAGGCCGAGCGGATCGCCGCCGAGGCGGGACCGGATGCCGCGATCGGAACTGCACAGGTGATCACCCGCTGAGACGTGGAGTGATCACTGCAGGCAGAACTCGTTGCCCTCCGGATCCTGCATCTGGAAGTAGTACTCGGGCCACGGCCCCCACTGCTGGTCGATGACCCGCACGACCTTCGCGCCCAGCGCGACCAGGCGGTCTCTCTCGGCCTCCAGCTGCTCGCGGTCGTCACCGTCGCCGGTGCGCGGAGCGTTGATGTCCAGATGCAGCCGATTGCGGCCGGCCTTCCGTTCGTCGGCGTGGTGGAAGAACAGACGCGGCCCCTTGTGCTCGGGGTCTTCGGCGAGCCCTCGTGCATTGAGGTCGGCCTCGGTGAGGCCGGAGGCGAGCAGCTGCGAACGCAGCGGCTCGTCCCACTCCGTGTGCGGATAGCCGAACACGTCGGACCAGAAATGGGACAGGGCCCGGGGGTCGTCGGCGTAGAACGTGATGTTTCCCAAGGTGGCCATGCGTCCTCCTGTGTGACTTGCCTGCCTGCACGATAGGGGCGGGCTCCGACATCCCCTCTTCTCGCCGTTGATAGCCTGTGATGCGGCAGTCGAAGGAGGCCCATGTCGGCGACGGTGGTGACGTTCCCGCGCGGAGCGGTGACGGGTGAAAGTGCTGTGGTGCGCGTGGGAGAGGATGCCGGGGGCGCGGTCGTGATCCTCGATGCGACCCCGTTCCACCCGGTCGACCACACCTGGCCCGACCAGCCGGGCGACGCGGGCGTGCTGCGCTCGCCCAGCGGCGGCGGTGCCGAGGTGCGCGTGGTGGAGGCCGTGATGGCGGCAACCGATGCCGAGGGTGCTCTGTTCGTGGGCACCGACATCCCCGTCAAGCGCGGCACCGAGGGCTGGACCTGGCTGGTCGCGCACCGGCTTGACACCGACGCGCCGGCGTGGCTGGTTCCGGGGACGGCGGTCACCGCCGAAGTGGATGCCGCACGCCGCGCGGCGCTGAGCCGCGGGCACACCGCGTGCCACCTGGCATCCCTCGCCCTCGACCTGTCGCTCGCCGACCTGTGGCGCAAGGATCCCGGCGCCGATGCCCTGGGCACCCCGGATTTCGAAGGCCGGGCGAACCAGAGCAGTCGAATCCACGAAGACGGCGCCGTCGACGACTATCGGCTGGGCAAGAGCCTGCGCAAGGCGGGGTTCGACTCAGCGGCTTTCGCGGAGTCGGTCGCTGCGCGCGAGGCGCGCATCAACGAGCTGCTGGCGGCATGGATCGCCACCGGCGGTGCGGTCGAGGTCGCCGTCGACGGCCCGACGATCATCGACCGTCGACGGTGGGAGTGCGAACTGCCCGAAGGGCACGCGTCGATCCCGTGCGGCGGTACGCATGCGGCGTCGCTGGCCGACTTCGCCTCGATCTCAGTCGCGTTGGATGTCTCGGACCCGCAACTGCTCGTGATGACCACGACCGCCACCCCGCGGTGAGGGAACTTCCGTCGTAGCTCGCGTCGTCGCGCGCCAGTCTCCCGCTGATGCGCCAGGTTTTTCCTGTCGCATCAGCGGGAACCTGTAGCCCTCGAGTGAAACCCTGGCGCACGAGCAGGATGCTGCAGCATGCGGCCGGGCGCGGCCCGCGGTCACGGGGGCACCGCGCGGGTGCGGAAGGGCAGCTCGCGGGTGCGGAGGGCATCTCGCGGGTGCGGAGGGGCATCTCGCGGGTGCGGAGGGGCACCTCGCGGGTGCGTGGGAGGGGGGTCAGGGCGCGTCGAGCACCTGCGCGAGGGTGTGCCGGCCGATCGCGGCCAGCGCTGCGTGGTCGTCGCTGGCCGACAGCATGGATGAGGCCATCCCCGCCGCCCAGGCCCGTGCTCGCAGCCAGGTGGCGGCATCCGCCCCGTCACCGGTGCGAGCCATCGTCGTGTACCGATCGATGAAGGCTGCGCGGCCGCGTGCGGTGAAGGTCATCCACGCCGCCGCCAGATCGGTGGCGGGGTCGCCCGCGGTGACGTCCCCGAAATCGATCAGCGCGGTCAGCGCACCGTCGCGGCACAGCATGTTCAGCGGGTGCGGGTCGCCGTGTATCCACAGCGGCGTGCCGGTGTATGCCGGGGCTGCGGCATCCCGGTCGAAGGCGGCGCGCAGCTCGCCGGCCCGCGCGAATCCGGTCATCCGTGCCCGGATCGCGTCGACCCGCCCGGCAAGCGGCACCCCGCGCACGGGATTCGCGGGTGCGTCGGCGTCCGCCGGCACGTGCAGCGCGGCCAGGGCATCGGCCAGCTGCTCGGCCCACGCGTCGCGCTCGTGCGCAGGCGAGTAGGCCGCCGCCGCACCGTCCCGCCACGGCACCACCGACCACGCCCAGGGATAGAACGGCGTCGGCCGGCCGACCCGCACCGGAACCGGCACGTCGAGCGGCAGCCGCGATGCGAGCCGGGGCAGCACCTGCTGCTCGTGTTCGACCAGTCGTGCGGCCACTGCGCGCCGCGGGATGCGCACGGCGAGGTCGTCGCCCAGGCGGACCATGACGTTGTCCCACCCGTTGGCGGCGATGGTCATCGGCAGCGCCGCCAGATCCGGATGCTGACGTTCGAGCAGGCGCCTCACCAGATCCAGGTCGACGTCGATCTCAGCCTCGGGTATGCGCGCCACCGCATCAGCGTAGTGGGGCGAACACATGCGCGCAGGGGCAGGCGCCGGCCGTCAGCGACAGCGCGCCATCACACAGCAGCACCGCGGCCATCAGGCATGGCTTCCGGCGGGAACCATCACTATCTCGCCGGTCGCGATGTCGGCCCGCTGCAGCTGCACCTCGACCGTCGAGCCGGACCCGGCGTCCAGCCCCGCCACGACGACCGTCACCAGCGGGCCCGACAGCTGCACGCGCATGCCGCCGTTGCGTCGCCCCAGCACCACGCCCGCAAAGCGCTCTCCCTCACGCCCGTGCAGCACGGCGGCCTCGACCCGGTCGATCGACGCGGATTCCAACCGGCCGGCCAGCCCGTTGCTGCGGCCCATGATCTTCGGCAGCTGCGACAGGCTCTCGCGCGCCCACTGCGGGACCTCGTGTCCGTTGGCGGCAGCTTCGCACACGACCAGCGACCACCTGTCCACGAGCCGGCGCAAGGGTGCGGTCGTGTGCGCGTAGGGCGCGGCGATCGCCGACTGGAGCGTGTCGGCGGGCGGGGCGCCGTCGAATGCCGTGTACCCGGCGCCGCGGAACAGCCGGGTCGCGGCATCCCGGATCGCGAGCGTCTTCGCATCCTCTCCGCGCAGGCCGCGCAGGTATTCGCCGTAGCCGACGCCCTCGGGCCACAGGTTTCCCAGCGCCGCCGTCTGCGCCCGGAACGTGGCGACGTCATCGGCGTCGGCGGCGGGCATCGTGCGCAGGATGCCGACCCCGGCATCCAGCATGATCTTGGCCGCCGCCATCCCGGTCAGAAGCGACACCTGCGCGTTCCAGTCCTCGATCGGCAGCGTCGCACGCCGGGTCAGTTCATAATGGCCGTCTGCGACCTCCACCTCGATCTCGGGGGAGTTCAGGCTCGCGCCGCCGCGTTCCTGCTCGCGTTTCGCGCGCTCGTCGCCGAGCCAGGGCAGAGCCGTCAGCGACTCGGGGCCGGACTTCTCATCGACAGCCTTCTGCGCCTCGGCGTAGGTCCACTGTCGTCGCGAACGCACCACTGCGCGGGTCAGCGTCACCTCCACCGGCTCGGCCCGCTCGTCCAGCTCGAAGCGCCAGACGAAGGCGCGTCGGTCCTGATCGGGGAGCAGCGACGCCGCTGCTTCGCTGAGCTCCCGCGGATGCAGGGGGATCGTCCCGTCCACGGCGTACAGGGTCTCGCCGCGCTCGCGGGCCGCGGCATCCACCCGCCCTCCCGGCGAGACGAAGGCCGGCACGTCCGCGATGGCGTAGTGCAGGATGCCGCCGCCCGACGTGCGCTGCAGATGCAGCGCCTGGTCGAGGTCGCGCGCGCCTTCGGGATCGATCGTGAGGAATTCGATGTCGCGCAGATCTGCCAGGTCGTCGGACGGCGCGACCGGGACGTCGCCGGCAGCGGCCTGGGCCTCGTCGGTGACGGCCGGATCGAACTCACCGGGCAGATCGAGCTCGTCGTGCAGGGCGGACAGCGCGGCGGCGAGGGCGTCCCCCGCAGCCGCTGAAACGAGGCGAGGGCGGCGACCGGTCACGACAGTCAGTGTACGGGGGGCGCCGTCACCGGAACGGGGACCGGTTCGGCCCGCCCCTACACTGGTCAGGTGGTCACCCGTCTGTCGAAGTACTTCGTCCGCACGCTCCGTGAAGATCCCGCCGATGCCGAGGTCACGAGCCACAAGCTGCTCGTGCGCGCCGGCTACATCCGCCGTCAGGCGGCCGGCGTCTTCGCGTGGCTGCCGCTGGGCCTGCGCGTGAAGGCGAAGATCGAGCGCGTCATCCGCGAAGAGATGGATGCCGCGGGTGCGCAGGAGGTGCACTTCCCGGCGCTCATGCCCCGCGAGCCCTACCAGGCGACGGGCCGCTGGGACGAGTACGGCGACCTGCTGTTCCGCCTGCAGGACCGCAAGGGCGGCGACTACCTGCTGGCGCCGACCCATGAAGAGGCCTTCACCCTGCTGGTGAAGGACCTGTACTCGTCGTACAAGGACCTGCCGCTGTCGATCTATCAGATCCAGGACAAGTACCGCGACGAGGCGCGCCCGCGCGCCGGCCTGCTGCGCGGACGCGAGTTCACGATGAAGGACGCCTACTCGTTCGACTACACCGACGAGGGGCTGGATGCCTCGTACTTCACGCAGCGCGACGCCTATCAGCGGATCTTCCAACGCCTGGGCCTGGAGTATGTCATCGTCAAGGCCGACGCGGGCGCCATGGGCGGTTCGCGCAGCGAGGAGTTCCTGCACCCGACCGCCGTCGGCGAAGACACTTTCGTGCGCTCGGACGGCGGGTACGCCGCCAACGTCGAGGCGTTCAGCACCGCAGTCCCCGAGCCCGTCGCCTTCGACGCTCTGCCGGCACCGGTGATCTTCGATTCGCCGAACACCCCCACGATCGACACGCTCGTGGCGCACTCCAACGCCGTGCTGGACGGCGAGTACACCGCCGCCGACACCCTGAAGAACGTCGTGCTGGCCCTGACGCACCTGGACGGCACGCGCGAGCTCGTGATCGTCGGCATCCCCGGAGACCGCGACGTGGACGACAAGCGCGCCGAGGTCGCCTTCGCCCCCGCCGCGGTCGAGGCGGCCACTCCCGCGGACTTCGCGAAGCACCCCGACCTGGTCAAGGGCTACATCGGACCCTGGTCGCCGGAGGGCGCCGTGCTCGGCGAGCACGCGACGACCGGAATCCGCTACCTCGTCGACCCGCGCGTGTCAGACGGCACGAGCTGGATCACCGGTGCGAACCTGCACGAGAAGCACGTGCACTCGCTCGTGGCCGGGCGCGACTTCACGCCGGACGGCGTGGTGCAGGTCGCCACGGTGCGCGACGGCGACCCGGCCCCGGACGGATCGGGTCCCGTGCACTTGGCGCGCGGCATGGAGATCGGCCACGTCTTCCAGCTCGGGCGCAAGTACGCCGAGGCGCTGGGGCTGAAGGTGCTCGACGAGAACGGCAAGCTCGTGACCGTCACGATGGGCTCGTACGGCATCGGCGTGACCCGCATCCTCGCGATCATCGCCGAGCTGAACAACGACGCGCGGGGCCTCATCTGGCCCGAGTCGGTCGCACCGTTCGACGTGCACGTGGTGGCCACGGGCAAGGATTCGGTGGCCTTCGAACTGGCCGAGCGGCTGTCGCTGCAGCTCGAGGCGGCAGGACTGGACGTGCTGTACGACGACCGCCCGAAGGTGTCGCCCGGCGTCAAGTTCGGCGACGCCGAGCTGATCGGCGTGCCGTGGGTGCTCGTGGCCGGTCGCGGCGCCGCCGACGGCCAGGTCGAGGTGTGGAACCGCCGTTCCGGCGAGCGCGAGACGGTCGTCGCAGTCGACGCGGTGGCGCACCTGCTCGCCCAGCGCTGATCGCCCGCACACCCCGCGGCGGGCGGGCCGCAGACTCCGTCCGTGCCAGAGTGGAGCCATGGACGATGTTCGCGCGCGGATCGATGCACTTCTGAAGGACGCCGGCGTGACGGCGAACCGTGCGCTGATCGCGCGGATCCTGCACACCGGGGAGCTGCTGGGCGAGGACGGCGCGGACCGGTTGGATCTGAAGATCACCGCGGCCGCCCTCGAGGAGATGCGCAGCGCTTTCCGCCTGTTCGCACCCTACGCCGGCGTCGAGAAGGTGACGGTGTTCGGATCGGCACGCACGAAGGAGCACGACCCGCTCTACGCGCAGGCCGAGAACGTCGCGGCTGCTCTGGCCGCACAGGGTTGGATGGTGGTCACCGGTGCCGGCCCCGGCATCATGCAGGCCGCGGCCGAAGGCGCCGGTCCCGACCTGTCGATCGGCGTGTCCATCCGGCTGCCGTTCGAAGAGAAGCCCGATGCGATGGTGGAAGCCGAACCCAACCAGGTCACGATGAAGTACTTCTTCACGCGCAAGCTCATGCTGGTCAAGGAGTCGAGCGGATTCGTCTGCCTGCCCGGCGGGTTCGGCACGATGGACGAGATGTTCGAGCTGCTGACGCTGCAGCAGACCGGCAAGGCCGAACCGACGCCGATCGTGCTGCTGGACGAGGTGGGGGGCTCGTACTGGAGCGGCCTGCGCGATTTCGTGCAGCAGCATCTGGCCGGCGGCGGCTACATCGCCGCCGATGACTTCGACCGCGTCCTGATCACCGATTCGGTGGATGCCGCAGCCGCCGAGATCGCCGGGTTCTGGCGCAATTACGACTCGCTGAGGTGGGTCGGCGAACGTCTGGTGCTGCGAGTGCACCACGAGCCCACCGACGCCGAAGTCGATGATCTGAACGCTCGCTTCGGCTCGCTGGTGCGCACCGGACGCATCCAGCGCTCCGAGCCGCTCGCACCCGAGCGCGCCGACGGCGACCGGCTCGAGCTTGCGCGTCTGGTACTCGAGCTGGACCCCCACCGCGTCGGCGAACTGCACCAGCTCATCCGCGCGATCAACACCCTGCCTTCGGCCGGCTGAGTCACCCGGGCCGGTGACTCGAGGGTCGTGCTCGTCCGGCCGCCCTATCATGGGCCCGATGGCGGCAAGCGAGCAGAGCAGGCGGTGGAGCGTGCTCCCGCGCCTTCTCGCGCAGGCGCCTCCTCGCGTGCTCATCGTGGTCGGGGCGGCGCTGGGAGTGCTCGGCCTGCTGATCGTGTCCAAGCCGCTCACCTCGCTCGTGCTGCTGGGGGTGTACGTCGGCATCAGCGCCATCGCCTCGGGCATCATCGAGCTGGTCGCGCGACACCGCTCTCCGACGTGGTGGTCGCGTCCGTTCGCGCTGGCGTGGATCGCGCTGGGGCTGCTGGTTCTGTTCTGGCTCGGGCGCAGCCTGAACCTCCTGCCCACCGTGCTGGCGATCCTGCTGCTGCTGGGCGGATTCGCCTCGCTGGGCGATGCGGTCACCCGCAAGCGCGCGCGCGAGCGGGTGCGGGTGAGCTGGCGCCTGCTGACGGCGGTCTGGGGCGTCGCGCAGCTGGTCTTCGGCTTCCTGTCGCTGACCTGGCCGGATGTCACCGTCCTGGTCGTCGCCGTCGTCTTCGGTCTGCGCACCGTCGTGTTCGGCGGGTCGATGTTCCTGCGCGGCCTGCGCCTGCTCATGCGTCGTGCGGACCGTGGGGGAGTCGGGGTCGGGCGCCCCGCGCGCCCGACGCGGCGGTGGATCGGCGACCTCGGCCGCTACGCCCTGGTCGCGCTGCTGGTGTCGACCATGGCGGTGGGCGGTTTCCTCAACTCGTGGCTGCAGGCCGGTGCGCCGGTCGTGGACGCCTTCTACGACCCACCCGCGACACTGCCGGTGGGGCATGGGCAGCTCATCCGCGTCGGCGACTACGGCGGTCGGATCCCGTCCGGCGCGACGGTGTCGCGCATTCTGTACACGACCACCGACACGTACGGTGCGCCCCTTGCCGCCAGTGCGCTGGTGATCGTTCCCGAGACGTCTGTGGCCCACCCGCTGCCCATCGTGCTGTGGAACCACGGCACGACCGGTGTGGCCCGCGGCTGCGCACCGAGCCTGCGCGAGGACGCCGCGACGCGCTGGTCGATCCCCGCGCTCGATCAGGCGATCGCCCACGACTGGATCGTCGTGGCGCCCGACTACGCCGGGCAGGGCGCGCCGGGGGTCTTCCCCTACCTGATCGGGGAGGGTGAGGCGCGCTCGGCACTGGACGCGGTGCTGGCCGCACAGCGGATGCCGGGGGTGTGGGCCTCGGACGACGTGGTGGTCTGGGGGCATTCGCAGGGCGGGCACGCAGCGCTGTGGTCCAGCATGATCGCGAAGCGCTACGCGCCGGGCCTGAACGACCTGGGCACGGCGGCGCTCGCGCCCGCCGGTGACCCGCTGGCACTTGCCCGCGACCTGACCGCCGGGTATGCGAGTGTGCAGCTGACGCTGCTGACGGCCTGGGTGCTCGTGCCGTATTCCGAGACCTACCCGGATGTGAACATCGTCAGCTACGTCTCTCCGGGTGCGCGGGACATCGTCCGCGAGATGGCGCAGCGGTGCCCGACCGAGCCGGGCGTGCTGGTCTCGGTGGCGGCGGCTCTGGGCGTGTCGGAGGACACGCCGCTGTACATCGGCGACCTCACCGCGGGGGCGATGGGCCAGCGGCTGGCGCAGAATGCGGCGATCGCGAAGTTGCCGTCACCGACGCTGATCGCGTGGGGCGGGCGGGACGAAGTCATCCCGCGCAGCCAGCAGGTCGCCTATGTCAAGCGCCTGTGCGCGCGCGGCAACGACCTGCAGTGGAGCGAGATCCCTGCGCTGGGGCATCAGGAGATCCTGCAGCCGCCCTCGCCGTTCCTGCCCAAGCTCGTGGACTGGACGGCGGGGCGCTTCGCTCACCGTGCGGCACCCGTGTCCGACTGCCGGTGAGGCAACCGGCGGTCCGATCGCGGCGGTGCGCGGCCGGGCGTCTTCCCAGGTGGCCGGGATGCGGCATCCGGTAACGTTGTAGGGATGTCGGCGGGGACGCCGACGAAAGCTGAAAAGGGAGGTCGCGATGGACATCGATCTGAGTCTGCTGCGCACAGTCGAGCGAGAGAAGGAGATCCCCTTCGATGAGCTCGTGCACATCATCGAGCAGGCGATCCTGACCGCATACGCCAAGCACACATCGGCGACCGGAACCCTTCCCGAAGGCGCTCGTGCCGAGCTGGACCGCAAGAGCGGCCATGTCGCGGTGTTCATTCCGCTGCTCGACGACGAGGGCGCCGTCATCGGCGAAGAGGAGAGCACCCCCGAGGACTTCGGCCGGATCGCGGCCTTCGCCGCCAAGCAGGTCATCAGCCAGCGTCTGCGTGACATCGCCGATGACGCGGTGCTGGGGGAGTTCCGCGGCAAAGAGGGCGACATCGTCGCCGGTGTCGTGCAGCAGGGTCCGAACCCGCGCATGGTGCACGTCGACCTGGGCACGGTCGAGGCGATCCTGCCGCCCGAAGAACAGGTGCCCGGTGAGGACTATGCCCACGGGTCGCGCCTGCGCGTGTATGTGACCAGCGTCGCCAAGGGCACCAAGGGCCCGGCGATCACGGTCTCGCGCACGCACCCGGGCCTGGTGCGCAAGCTCTTCGCCCTCGAGGTGCCCGAGATCGCCAGCGGGCTCGTCGAGATCGTGTCGCTCGCCCGCGAGGCGGGGCATCGCACCAAGATCGCGGTGAAGGCCAACGACCCGGCCATCAATGCCAAGGGCGCATGCATCGGTGAGCTGGGGCGGCGCGTGCGGGCCGTCACCGACGAGCTGAACGGCGAGAAGATCGACATCGTCGACTACCACGCCGAGCTGGCGCGGTTCGTGGCCAATGCGCTGTCACCGGCGAAGGTCACCTCCAGCTTCGTGCTGGATGCCTCGACCAAGGCGGTGCGTGCTCTTGTGCCCGACTACCAGCTGTCGCTGGCCATCGGCAAAGAGGGTCAGAACGCGCGTCTGGCCGCCAAGTTGACCGGAGCCAAGATCGACATCCAGCCGGACTCGGTCATGGACGAGTCCGGGCACTGAGCGCGCGCTTCGTCGCCCTCACCCCGCAGTGTAAGATGGAACCCGTACGAACGTGCGTCGGATGCCGCCGACGTTCCCCCCGGTCCACGCTCCTGCGAGTCGTGGCGGTCGATTCCCGGCTCGTCCTCGATGAGCGTGCGTCGATGCCCGGGCGGGGCGCTTGGGTGCATGACACGCCCGCGTGCCTGGATGTCGCGCTGCGACGCCGCGCCTTCGTACGAGCATTGCGTGTGTCAGGCCCGCTTGACACGCAGACCATCGAACAGCACCAACAGCAGAACAAAGGCTGAACGGCTATGGAAACAAAGTGAACGGCTCGAAATGAGACCCGTCCGCAAATAACGGTCTGCCCTGCCTGGGGAGACCTCAGACAGGAGAATTGTGGCAAAACCACGCGTGCACGAGATCGCTTCCGAGCTCGGCGTCGACAGCAAGGTCGCGCTCGCGAAGCTGAAGGAGCTCGGCGAATTCGTCAAGAGCCCTTCGTCGACCATCGAACCTCCGGTGGCCCGCAAGCTTCGCGCTGCGCTGCAGTCGGATGGCACCGCGGCCAAGGCGGCGTCCGGCAACGGCGCCAAGCCCGCTGCCGGCGGCACGAAGCCGGGTGCGGCATCGGGCGGTCGCCCCGGTCCATCGCGCCCGACGCCCGGCCCGAAGCCGGCCGCGCGCAAGCCCGCCGCTGAGAAGCCTGCCGCCGAGGCGCCCGCCGCTCCGGCTCCGGCAGCCGAGTCCGTCGCCGAGAAGCCGGCCCAGACTCCCGCGTCCGACACATCGGCAGCCCCGAAGGGTGCCGCATCGAAGTCGGGCGGCGGACCCACCCCTGGGCCGCGCACCGGCGCTCCCCGCCCCGGCAACAACCCCTTCGCCCCGTCGCAGGGCATGGGCCAGCGTCCCGCAGGCCCCCGCCCCGGCAACAACCCCTTCGCCCCGTCGCAGGGCATGGGCCAGCGTCCCAACCCGGGCAACATTCCTCGCCCGCAGGCGCCGCGGCCGCAGCCGCCGCGCCCGGGTTCGCCGCGTCCTGGCGCCCCGCGCCCGGGTCGTCCGGCCGGTGGCGGCGCCGGTCGCCCGGGTCGTCCCGGCGGCGGCGCGCCGTTCCAGCAGCGCCCCGGTCGTCCCGGCACCGGTGGCCCCGGTGGTGGCGCCGGTGGTGGCTTCGCCGGTCGTCCCGGTGGCGGCTTCGCCGGCCGTCCCGGTGGCGGCGGTCGCGGCCGCGGCCCGGGCGGCGGCACCGCAGGCGCCTTCGGCAAGGGCGGCGGCAAGTCGAAGCAGCGCAAGTCGAGACGTGCGAAGCGGCAAGAATTCGAGATGAGGTCGGCACCGGTCGTCGGTGGCGTCAACGTCCAGAAGGGCAACGGCGAGATCATCCGCCTGCGCCGCGGCGCGTCGATCTCGGACTTCGCCGACAAGCTCGAAGCTCTGCGCGGCTACACCGTGCAGCCGGGCACGCTGGTGACGATCCTGTTCAACCTCGGCGAGATGGCCACTGCGACCGAGTCGCTGGACGAGGCCACGTTCGAGGTGCTGGGCGCCGAGCTCGGCTACAAGATCCAGATGGTCTCGCCTGAGGACGAAGACAAAGAGCTCCTCGAGGGCTTCGGTCTGGACCTCGAGCAGGAGCTGGCCGATGAGGACGAGGCGGATCTCGAGATCCGTCCGCCGGTGGTCACCGTCATGGGCCACGTCGACCACGGCAAGACGCGTCTGCTGGATGCCATCCGGCAGACCAACGTCGTGGCGGGCGAGGCCGGCGGCATCACCCAGCACATCGGCGCCTACCAGATCTGGACCGAGCACGATGGCAATGAGCGCGCCATCACGTTCATCGACACACCCGGTCACGAGGCGTTCACAGCCATGCGTGCCCGTGGCGCCCAGGTCACCGACATCGCGATCCTCGTGGTCGCCGCCGATGACGGCATCATGCCGCAGACGGTGGAGGCGCTGAACCACGCCCAGGCGGCCAACGTGCCGATCGTGGTCGCGGTCAACAAGATCGACAAGCCCGACGCCAACCCGGCCAAGGTGCGCCAGCAGCTCACCGAGTACGGGCTGGTCGCCGAGGAGTACGGCGGAGAGGTCATGTTCGTGGACGTCTCGGCGCGCGAGAACATCGGCATCCAGGACCTGCTGGATGCGGTGCTGCTCACCGCCGACGCGGGTCTGGACCTGCAGGCGAACCCGAACAAGGACGCCCGCGGTGTGGCCATCGAGGCCAAGCTCGACCGGGGTCGCGGATCGGTGGCCACGGTGCTCATCCAGTCCGGAACGCTGCGTGTGGGCGACGCGATCGTGGCAGGGACCGCCTACGGGCGTGTGCGGGCCATGGTCGACGAGAACGGCGACGCGGTCGACGAGGCCGCGCCCTCGCGCCCGGTGCAGGTGCAGGGTCTGAACTCGGTCCCGCGTGCCGGCGACACGTTCATCGTCACCGAAGAGGACCGCATGGCGCGCCAGATCGCTGAGAAGCGCGAGGCCGCCGAGCGCAACGCACAGCTGGCCAAGGCGCGCAAGCGCATCACGCTGGAGGACTTCACCAAGGCGCTGGAAGAGGGCAAGGTCGAGTCGCTCAACCTCATCATCAAGGGTGACGTCTCCGGTGCCGTCGAGGCGCTGGAAGAGTCGCTGCTGAAGATCGAGGTCGACGACTCGGTGCAGCTGCGCATCCTGCACCGCGGTGTGGGTGCGATCACCGAGTCCGACGTGGACCTGGCCACGATCGACAACGCGATCATCGTGGGCTTCAACGTCCGGCCCGACCAGAAGGCGCGTGAGCGTGCTCAGCGCGAGGGCGTGGACATCCGGTTCTACTCGGTCATCTACTCCGCGCTCGAAGACATCGAGAACTCGCTCAAGGGCATGCTCAAGCCCGAGTTCGAAGAGGTGCAGTCGGGTGTCGCCGAGATCCGCGAGGTGTTCCGGTCGTCGAAGTTCGGCAACATCGCCGGTGTCATCGTCCGTTCGGGCACGATCACACGCAACGCGAAGGCCCGCGTCATCCGCGATGGCGTCGTCGTCGCCGATGGCCTGGCCATCGAGTCGCTGCGCCGGTTCAAGGATGACGTCACCGAGGTCCGCACGGACTTCGAGGCCGGCATCGGCCTGGGCAAGTTCAACGACATCCAGATCGGCGACGAGATCGAAACCACCGAGATGGTGGAGAAGCCCCGCGGCTGAGGTCGCACCCAACGTGGGGGGAGGCCGTCGGCCTCCCCCCACATTCGAAGGAGGAATCATGGCTGCAGAGCGACAGGCACGCATGGCCGACCGCATCCGCGTTCTGATCGCGCAGCGGCTCGAGAAGGGTCTGCGTGACCCGCGGCTCGGGTTCGTCACGATCACGGACGTCCGCGTGACGGGTGACCTTCAGCACGCGTCGGTGTTCTACACCGTGCTGGGGGATGAGAAGGCGCGGCAGGACACGGCAGACGCGCTGCGCGCGGCGACCGGGTTGCTGCGCAGCGAGGTGGGCCGTCAGCTCAGCGTGCGGCTGACCCCGACGCTGGAGTTCATCCACGATGCGATCCCCGAGAACGCGGGCCACATCGAAGACCTGCTGCGCGAAGCGGCAGAGCGTGATGCGGCGGTGGCCGGTCTCGCCGCCGGAGCGACGCATGCGGGCGACGAGGATCCGTACGTCAAGCCGCGCGAGTTCGACGACGCCGAGTGAGGTCTGATCGGCGATTCGCAGTGGCGGCATCCCGTTTCGGACCGATAGCGTAGGGACCTCGGTGTCTCGGCAGCGACCACACCCGTGGACGCTGGTGGGCGGTGGGAAAAGGCCTGCTGTCCGACCGAGCGATCCGGCACGAAGGAGTGTCATCACCATGACCAGTCACGCCCGAATCAGAGGACGGTCTCTGGCCGTCGCATCCATCGCCGCCGTCGCGTGCGCGATGATGTGGCCCGGCGCAGCGAGCGCCGCCGGGACGTCTGGCGATCCGACGCCCGCACCTGCTGTGAGCCCCGCCGCACACGGTACACTGTCGGCGGGCAAGCTCGCCGGCGGGCTCGAGCGGATGACGGGACGCCACGCGGTGTTCGTCCAGCTCAGCGGGTCCGGCGCGGCCGATGCCGCCGACGAGGCGAAGGCGAAGGGCCAGAGCAAGAGCGCGCAGAAGGCCCACGCCAATGCCGCCAAGAAGGCAGCTCGGACCAAGTCCGCCGCCGTGGTGGACGAGGCCAAGAAGAAGGACCGCTCGGCGACGGAGCTCTGGCAGGTGGGCAACGCGCTTCCGGGCGTCGCCATCAACGCCGATGCCGCGGCCATCCGTGCGATCGCCGACCGCGGCGACGTGGTCAAGATCACCCCGCTGGTGCCCAAGCACACCGACAACGCGAACGCGACCGACCTCACCGATGCGGTGGCCACGTGGCAGCAGACGCACAACACCGGCAAGGGCGTGAAGATCGCCGTCATCGACACCGGACTGGACTACACGCACGCCGACTTCGGCGGCGCGGGCACCAAGGCCGCGTGGGATGCTGCGCGCGCCGACAGCACGAACGAGGACTGGTACAGCACGCTGACCGACCTGGCCAAGGTCAAGGTGGGCGGCGGCTACGACTTCTCCGGCGATGACTACGACGCCGACCCGCGCTCCGCCGACTACCAGCCGGTCGCGCACCCCGACGCGGACCCCATCGGGTGCGGCCCGCACGGCACGCACGTGGCGGGCATCTCGGCCGGCTTCGGCGAGAACGCCGACGGCACGACCTTCACCGGCGACTACTCGACACTGACGGCGGACGACATCGCGAAGATGAAGGCGGTTCCCGGCACGGCGCCGGAGGCGACGGTGTACCCGTTCAAGGTCTTCGGATGCGAGGGATCCACCGACGTCGTGATCCCGGCACTGGACCGCTCTCTCGACCTCGACGGCGACGGATCGATGGTCAAGGCCGACATCGTCAACCTGTCGCTGGGTTCTGACTACGCCGTGGTGGACGACCCTGAGAACGATGTCGTCGACAAGCTCGCCGAGGAAGGCGTGCTGCCCGTGATCGCCATGGGCAACAACGGCGATCTCACCGACACCGGCGGGTCGCCGGGCAATGCGGTGCGGGCTCTGGCGGTGGCCAGCTCGGTCGACTCGTTCCAGCAGCTGGATGGACTGCGGGTCAACGCGCCCTCGGAGCTGGCCGGCACGGTGGCCGGTCAGTTCTCGATCGCCTATCCATGGGCGGACAGCGCTCCGGTCACCGGCGACGTGGTCGCCGTCTCCGCGGCGAACGCCGACGGCTGCAGCGCCTTCTCCGACGCGGATGCCGCCGCCGTGGCGGGCAAGATCGCCTGGCTCACCTGGGACTCGGACGATGCGACGCGCCGCTGCGGCTCGGCAGGGCGCAGTGCCAACGCACGGGCGGCCGGCGCCATCGGCGCGATCTTCACCGGTGACGTGAATCCGTTCACCGCCGGCATCACCGGAGACGCACAGATCCCCGTGTTCCAGCTCACCCAGCCCGCCACCGCAAAGCTTCAGCCCGCGTTGGCTGCAGGCACGCTGAACGTGACGTTCGACGGTTCGCTGGCGCTGAGCGTCAGCGCCGAGGACTCGGGAATCAACGACCTGATCAGCTCGTTCTCATCGCGCGGCACGCACGGCAGCCTCGGCGTGGTCAAGCCCGACGTCTCGGCCCCCGGCGACACGATCCTGTCGGCGGGTCTGGGCACCGGCGACGGCGTGATCAACATGTCAGGCACCTCGATGGCAACGCCCCACACGGCGGGCATCGCGGCGCTGGTCATGGCCGCACACCCGACGTGGACCACCGAACAGGTCAAGGCCGACATCATGAACACGGCCGGCCACGACACCTACGCGGGTGTGGGTGGCACCGGCGACATCTACAGCCCGGCCCGCGACGGCGCGGGTCGCGTGGACGCACTGGCAGCGGTGGAGAACACGCTGCTGGTGTATTCGGCAGACGTGGCCGGCGGCGTCTCGGCGTCGTTCGGTCCGGTCGAGGCCCCGGCCACGCAGCCGACCGTCACCAAGACCCGCACCCTCACCGTGCAGAACACGGGAGACGCGGCGGTCTCGGCGACGCTGTCGTACAGTGCGAGCAACACGCAGCCGGGTGTCGCCTACACGGTCAGCCCGAGCACCGTGAAGGTCGCGGCCGGCGCATCGACCACGGTGAAGGTGACGATGACGATCACGACCGCCAAGCTGCGCAACACGATCGACCCGACGATGGATGTGCTGCAGTCCGGCGTGCCCCGTCAGTTCGTGGCCGATGCGTCGGGTCGGCTGATGATCGCCGTCGATGGCTCGTCCGCGGCCCCGTTGCGGGTCCCCGTGTACGGTGCCGCCAAGCCGATCTCGCAGACGACCACCACCGACGCGCACATGGGCGACCAGCGCGCCCTGGTGACCCGCGGCACCGGCGTCAGCCAGGGCAGCGGGTCCACCGCCTACCAGTCGCTGCTGAGCGTTGCCACGCTCGGCGCCACGAGCCCGCAGCTGCCGGCGTGCACGGCGACGATGACGGCGAACTGCACGGTCAACCAGACCGCCACCGCCGGTGATCTGCAGTACGTCGGCGCCGGGTCCGCACCCGCTCCGGGCGGCGGCTACGCCGACGGCTGGCTGTGGTTCTCGATCGCCACCTACGGCGACTGGGCGACGGTCGGCAACTCCACAGTGCCCTACGTCGACATCGACACCACCGGTGATGGCAAGCCCGACTTCGAGGTGTTCGTGCAGAACCTCGACGGCACGGACCTGCTGCTTGCACAGCTCGTCGATCTGAAATCGAACAAGATCATCGACCTCGAGCCGGTGAACTTCCAGTTCGGCGACGTCAACACCAACGTGTTCGACACCAACGTGTTGAACATTCCGGTCTGGCCGGCGCTGCTCGGGGTCACCGAGAAGACGAAGTCGTTCCCGATCACCTACACGGTGGGAATGAACAGCTACTACGCGGTCAACGCCAACGGTGACATCGACGGTGTCGGACCCATCTCGTACGACGTGGTCAAGCCGGCGATCGCCGTCGACTCGGCGCTGTACGCGGACGAGGGCGGCACCGGGATCCCGTACACCCGTGGCACGCTCGGCAACGGCAACGGCAAGGGCAACGCGAAGGGACACGATGTCCAGGCACTCGTGCTGCACCTGCACGGTGCCGCCGGCCATCGCGCCGAGGTCGTGAAGATCGGAGGCTGACCCGTCTGACACGGATGGCCCGGGGCGCTCGCGCACCGGGCCATCCGTGTCGTCACTGCGGCAGGCGCAGCATCCCGTCCCCGGCCTCGATCAGGCCGTCGGCAATGAGGGAATCGATCGCCCGATCACGCTGGCCGGCGTCAGCCCAGTCCGCGATCACCCGGTCGTGTGCGACGGCGTGGGATGCGGCATCCCGCAGCGTTCGCAGCACCGCACCGCGCGCCTGCCGGTCGCTGCCCTCATACCGTGCCTGCTTGCGTCGACCGTCTCCCGTGTCGGGGTACCCCGACCCGCGCCACACGCATACATGCGCGATCGGGCATATGTCGCATCGCGGGGAGCGCGCCGTGCAGGCGACGGCTCCGAGCTCCATCGTCGCAGCGTTCATGACGGCCGCTTCGGCGCGGCCTTCGGGCAGCACGGCGCTCATCCGGTCGAGATCGCGCGGCGAGGGCGGGGCGGGCTGCGATCTGCCGTCCAGCGCGCGTGCGAGAACGCGTCGGGTGTTGGTGTCGACGACGGGATGCCGGTCGCCGTAGGCGAAGACGGCAACCGCGCGCGCCGTGTAGTCGCCGATGCCCTGCAGCTGCAGCAGGGAGGCCACGTCCCGTGGCACGAGGCCGCCGTGCTCGTCGCGAATCTGGCGCGCGGCTCGGTGCAGCCACAGCGCCCGGCGTGGATATCCGAGGTTCGCCCACTGCCGCACGGCCGCGGCGGGCGGCTCCGCGGCCAGAGCGGCCGGCGTCGGCCAGCGGGTCAGCCATGCATCCAGGTGCGGGACGACTCGTGCGGTCGGTGTCTGCTGGAGCATGAACTCGCTCACCAGCACGCCCCACGCGCCGTAGCGTTCGTGGAAGCCGTCGCGCCGCCACGGCAGGTCGCGCGCGTTCCGGCGGTACCACGCAACGAGCGGCGTCGCGATGTCGGGGGAGGAGGCGGACACCGGCCCAGCCTATGTGCGATGTGCTTGCCTGCCGGCATCCCGGCGAACACACGAGCGGGGCTTTTCGCGACACGCCGTCCATCCGACGGCCCGACCTCGGAGTGTCGGCAAGATCCCCGCAGCTGTGCACGGGGCAGACGCGCACAGCGCGGCCGCGAGAAGCCAGCCGCAATAGGCTGAGGGTATGCGCCTGCCCATCACCCCCGTCAACACCCTGCTGCGCGATCTGCGCACGCAATTGCGGCAGAACTATCCCGCCGGCCGCATCCTGATGGCGGTGGACGCCCTGCCCGACGTCGCCACCGCGGCCTTCGCCGACGACTTCGCTGCGATCGTGGGCGAGGACGGGACCGCTGTCTTCCGTGCGCACGCCGGCGACTTCCTGCTGCCGCGAACCGAGCGCCAGGGCACCGAGCGCGCCGCGCAGTGGTTCGACGAAGAGACGTTCCGCCGCGTGCTCGTCGACCCGTTCCGCAACGGTCGGCAGACAGCGGCCACCACCGGATTCCAGCTGCGGGCGTGGGACGCCCAGCGCAATCAGCCGGTCGAAGCGCGCTGGGTGACAGCCCCCGAGGACGCCGTGCTGGTGGTGGACGGCCCGTTCCTGAACACACCGCGCCTGCGCGGAATGTGGCATTACTCGGTATGGCTCGAGGTTCCCGACGAGCAGCATGCGGCAGCCTCGGGCCGTTCGATGGATGCTCCGTACACATCGGCCGAGTACGCCTACCTGCGCGAGCAGCCGGTGCAGTACGCCTCGGCGCTCGTGGACGTCGCCGACCCGGCCCGGCCCGTGCAGATCTTCCGGGATTCGTGCTGATGGCCGAACCGACCGGCATCCTGCTCGTGGACAAACCCGGCGGGATCACCAGTCACGACGTCGTCGCCCGCGCACGCCGGGCACTGAACACCCGCAAGATCGGCCACGCCGGCACCCTCGATCCGATGGCCACCGGCCTGCTGGTGCTCGGAATCGGCGCCGCCACGCGGCTGCTGACCTTCCTGGTCGGCCTCGACAAGGACTATCTCGCCACGATCCGGCTGGGGGTGACGACCGACTCCGACGATGCCGACGGGCAGGTCACCGCCCGAGCCGCGGTATCCGAAGTCGCCGCCGTCACGCGCGAGCGCATCGCCGGAGGCATGACGGGGCTGACGGGGCGGATCTCGCAGGTGCCCAGCCGCGTGTCGGCGATCAAGGTGGGCGGGCGCCGCGCGTACGATCTGGCGCGCGCGGGCGTCGAGGTCGAGCTGAAGGCCCGCGAGGTCGTGATCTCGTCGCTCGTGCTGCAGGACGTGCGCGAGGGCGAGGGACACCTCGATCTCGACGTGGCGGTGTCGTGCTCCAGCGGCACGTACGTGCGCGCCCTGGCACGCGACCTGGGGGCGGATCTGGGTGTGGGCGGTCATCTGACCGCCCTGCGGCGCACGCGTATCGGCCCGTTCGACGTGCGCGACGCGGCGGCAGTGCCGCCCGGGGCGGTCCCCGCCGTCGACGCGCTCGTCGACGCGCTTGCGGCGGCCCCGCTGCGATCGGCGGCAGAGGTCGCCTCCGCCGTCATGCCCGCACTGCACGTCGATGCCGCGCAGGCGCGCGACCTGCGCCACGGCAAGCGCGTGGCGGGATTGACCATCGACGGGCCGCGCGCTGCCGCGATCGACCCGACAGGCCGGTTGATCGGCGTCGTGGAGCGACGCGGGCCCGAGATCAAGAGCGTCATGAACATGCCCGAGGAGCAGCATCCATGATTCTGTGGTTCACCCTCGTCACCGTTGCGGTGGCGACCGTCGGCGGCGTGCTGTGCGTCATCCTGGGCCTGGTCGGGCGTCGCCCGAGCGATCTCACCGTCGGCGCTCTGGCGCTGGTCGAAGTGCTGCTGATCGCCCAGGTGGTCATCGCCATCGTCGCCCCCTTCGTCGGCAACCCGCCCAGCGGCAGCCTGCTGGAGTTCTGGGTGTACCTGGTCTCTGCCGTGCTGCTGCCCCCGGCCGGCGTGGCATGGGCCCTGATCGAGCGCAGCCGCTGGAGCACGGTGATCATGGGCATCGCCTCGCTGGCCGTGGCGATCATGACGTGGCGCATGCTCGTGATCTGGACGCAGCAGGCCGCCTGACCGCCGCCTACGGCGGCTGCACGGTCAGCGCTTGGCGAGGTAGGCCGAGTGCACCCAGCCGGTCTTGCCCTTGTAGGTGATCTGGCGCCAAACGCCCTTCGACGCGCGGATGCTGCCGACGGTTGAGCCCTTGGGGATCACGAGGATCTTCGCCCCCGACATCGACGGGGTCCTGCGGAAGTTCAGCGCCGCCGCCGTGCGGTAGGTCGCCGGCGCGGCGGGCTTGGCGGCAGGCTTGGGCTTCACCGCCGCCGGTGCAGGCTTGGCCGGTGCAGGCTTGGCCGGTGCAGGCTTGGCCGGTGCAGGCTTGGCCGCGGGCACCGGCGTGGCGACGGGTGCCGGCCTGGGCACCGCGGGCCTGGTCGGCGACACATACGCTGAAGAGATCCAGCCGGGTCTGCCGGCGACGGTCACCGGCAGATAGCCGTTCGTCGACCGCCCGGGAACCTGAACGGTCGCGGTGCCGATGGGCAGGACGCGGATGATGCCGGCCGACGTCGACGGACCGGTGCGGAAGTTCACGCCGGTCGTCGTGTAGTACGTGCAGGTGGCCGGCGGCCTGGTCGCCGTCACCGATCGCGCCCCGGAGAGCAGGTCGACGCCGCGGGACGTGAAGAACGGGGCGGGGTCGAGCGAGGTCGCAGAACCCGGTGTGCCCTTCCAGATCTCCAGGTGCAGATGGCTGCCGCTGGAGACGCCGCTCGAGCCGACTTCGCTGATGCGCTGGCCGGCGGCGACGAGCTGGCCGACCTTGACCCGGGTCGTCGACTTCCAGATGTGGTAGTAGATCGAGGTGTAGGTCACGCCGTCGATCGAGTGCCGCAGTTTCACATAACCGGCACGTGCGCTGGTCCCGTCGACGGTCGCGACCACGATGCCCGCGGCAACCGCCGCGATCGGCGCGCCGGTGGGGGCCGCCATGTCGAGTCCTTCGTGGAAGGTGGACGCGCCGGGCAGCGGCATGCAGCGCGCGCCGTAGAACGACGACACCGTGTAGGTCTTGGTCGCGAGCGGCGTCGCGAACCTGGTCGCGACGGGCGGCGTGGGCTCGGCGACGACCGCGGTCGGCGGCGCGGCGGCGCTCGCGGCGGGGACGGCGCCGACGAAGGACGCGATGAGGAAGGCAGTGGTGAGGGCGGCAGGCAGGGCAGCGCGGATCGATCGCATGAGAGGCACTTCGCGGAGAGGAGGCGGACAGAGATGCGGTCGGGGGGTTTACCGTGCGTAAATCTTGTCACCCAACGGGGTGTCTGTCTACTCCTGATGGCAATGAGGTGTATGAGGCATGTGGTGTGCGAGCGGTGTACCCCGTGGAAGTTAGGATCGACGGTGACATGTCATCGCCAGCACACTCCCGCCGCCGGATGACCGGCATCGGCCGCGTCCTCGTCGTCGTCTACGGCATCCTCGCCCTCGGAGCCACGGGCCGCTCGCTCGTGCAGATCATCGAGCGGTTCGATCACGCACCGCTCGCGTTCACGCTGTCCGCGGCATCCGCCCTCGTCTACATCGTCGCGACCCTCGCCCTGATCTTCTCGGCGCGACGCGCGTGGTATCGCGTCGCCTGGATCGCGATCCTCTTCGAAATGGTCGGTGTGCTCTCGATCGGCACACTCAGCCTCGTGCGCCCCGACCTGTTCCCCGAAGCCACGGTGTGGTCGTTCTACGGCATGGGCTATCTGTTCATCCCGCTGGTGCTGCCGTTCTTCGGGCTGTGGTGGCTGATCACCCACCGCCCCGTGAGCGCACCCGAACCGGTGGTGGCCGCGTGATCGTCTTCCACGACCCGGCGGAGGTCCCCGCGTCGTTCGGGCCGTCGGTGGTGGCGATCGGCAAGTTCGACGGCGTGCACGCAGGGCACCGGGCCATCCTCGAGCGCGCGAAGAAGGATGCCGCGTCCACAGGCGCCGCGGTCGTCGCCGTCACATTCGACCGCAATCCGCTCGCCACCCTTCGTCCCGAGGTGTGCCCCGAAGACGTGATCGGGCTGCACCAGAAACTCGAGCTGCTGGCCGAGTCCGGCATCGACGGCGTGCTGGTGCTGCGCTTCGACGCGCAGATGGCGGCCCAGCCGGCGGAGGAGTTCATCCAGGGCGTGCTGGCCGACGCGCTGAACGTGCAGACGGTGCTGGTCGGGCGCGACTTCCGGTTCGGCAGGGGCGGGGCAGGCAGCCCCGAGATGCTGCAGCGCTTCGGCGAACAGCTCGGCTTCCGCGTCGACATCATCGACGACGTGCGTGCCGATGACGCCGCGCGGCGCGTCTCCTCGACCTGGGTGCGCGAGCTGCTGGCCGCAGGAGATGTGGCGGGAGCCGCTCAGCTGCTGGGGCGCGCGCACGCGGTGTGGGGCGAAGTCGTGCACGGACTCAAGCGCGGACGCGAGCTGGGCTTTCCCACCGCGAACCTGTCGCCGCAGATGGAGGGCTTCGTCCCCGCCGACGGCGTCTATGCCGGCTGGCTCATCGACGAGGGGCCGGCGGATGCGGGATCGGCCGATGCGGACGGCGGCACCGTGCTGCCGCACGGCATCCGGCACCCGGCGGCCATCAGTGTGGGGACCAATCCCACGTTCGACGACGTGCCCGTCCGCGTGGTCGAAGCGTACGTGCTCGACCACACCGAGCTGGACCTGTACGACCACTTCGTCGAGGTGCAGTTCGTCCAGCGGGTGCGCGGCATGGTCGCCTTCGACGGCGTCGAGGCGCTGAAGGCACAGATGGCCGACGACGTGGAGCGCGTGCGAGCGCTGCTGGCCTGACGGATGAGCAGACGCCGCGACGGATTCTGCTCATATGCGCACGCCGGTGCGCGAATGCGGGATGCCGCGTAGTCTCGAAGGTGTGGAGACCGCCGTGGACGAAGAGCTGCTCTCGGTCCGCGTCGCCGAGCTGTACTACGACGCCGGCAAGACGCAGGACGAGGTCGGCGCGCTTCTGGGCATCTCGCGCTGGAAGGTCGGACGGCTGCTGACCCAGGCCCGCGAATCGGGCATCGTCCGCATCGAGATCATCCACCCCGGCGCACGCCGGCTCGGCGTGGAAAGGGCGCTCGTCGAGCGCTTCGCGCGGCTGCGTGAGGCCGTCGTGGTCCCGGCGACCGACGACGCCTCCGCGCTTACCGATCGCGTCGGACAGGCCGCCGCCGACCACCTGCGCGCCCTGCGGCCGGTCCCGCGCACCCTCGGCGTCAGCTGGGGGCGCACGCTGAATGCCGTCGCCGAGCATCTGCCGCAGGACTGGGCGCACGGCGTGACGGTCGTGCAGGTGAACGGCGGCGTCAGCGTCAACCGCAGGCCCGGCGGTGCGGCACATCTGGCCGCCACGATCGCCGAGCGCGCAGGCGGCGAAGCGGTGCTGCTGCCGAGCCCCGCGATCCTCGAGCAGGAAGAGACCGCGCAGGCCATCCAGTGGGATCGCACCGTCGCTGGGGTGCTCGCACGAGCAGCGGCCGCCGACGCGTATGTCTTCTCGGCCGGCGTGTGCGACGCGTCGTCCGCGCACGTCGAGAACGGCTACCTCGACCTCGCCGAGATCCGCCGGCTGCAGCAGCGCGGCGCGGTCGGCGATGTGCTCGGCCGTTACCTCGACCCCGACGGCAACATCGTCGACCCGGCGCTGGACGCGCGAACCGTCGGCATGCCGCTCGCGCGTCTGCGCGAGGCGCAGGTCGCGGTGTTCGTCACCGCGGGCGCCGCCAAGCACGACCTGGCCCGCACGGTGGTCGGCAGCGGCCTGTGCACCGTCGTCGTCACCGACGAGAACACGGCTCGATCCCTGCTGGAGGACGCATGACCACGCTCGCCACTCCGGGTCCACGACCGACGGTGACACGGCTGCGCCGCATCATCGTCGGCGTGATCATCGTGGCCTTCTCGCTCGCAGCCCTCGGCGGCATCGTCGTGCTGCTCGGCGGCGACCTCGGCCAGGCGGCATGGCGCGTCATCGGGACGACCGCCATCGTCGGCGCCTTCAGCGTCGCCGTGCTGTGCTGTGCCGCACTGCTCGGCCGGCCGCTGCAGCCGGTGGGCATGGTCGGGGTGG